>NZ_JACSKE010000006.1:0-207432 GCF_018617435.1 Exiguobacterium sp. s34
GTTCCCATGCCGAACACGGAAGTTAAGCGTCTCAGCGCCGAAAGTAGTTGGGGGATCTCCCCCTGTGAGGATAGGACGTTGCCAGGCAAACGGTGGTTCTGGAGCATTCGCTCAAGGGCCGCCGTTTTTTCTTATCATCGATTCAGTTTAGTGGAAGAGAGGACGTAAGAAATGGCTAAGAAGATCAAAGTATATGTCGAACCAAATGAAACGGTCAGCGAATGTTTAGATCGAATCAACGAAATGGGTTATCGTCCTATACGCCGCATTGAAAAGCCCGTCTTTGAGCAAACGGGAGCCAAAGATGAACCTGTCCATTCCCATCAATCGATTTTATTTGAATGCGTCTCTAAAGAATCCTAATGCCAAGCCGTCACACGACTCTGTGTGACGGCTTTTTTTATGTCTCAAAATGAATGCTCACGCTCAAAGCATCGATCTCCAAGCGTATCCAATAAAGTTTGAGCACGTTTCTCTATCTTTATAGGAAGGTTTTCTTTACTAAAGTACTCAAGAGCCAAACTTTCACCATCTTCCATGACGAGTTCTCCACGTACTCCTTTTGCTTGGTATAAATGAATGACACCGTATGTCTCGTCTCCGTTCGGATATTTAAAGTAACCGTCTGGACCGGAAAAGACTTGGATTAATTCAAATTGCTCAGCGAGAAGCCCAGTTTCTTCTTTCAATTCTCGTGCAGCGACTTCTTCCAATGTTTCCCCGAGTTCCATCGATCCTCCTGGTAAACCCCAATCAAGTGTATCCGATCGGAATTGCATCAGTACCTCTTGCTTTTGATTAATGACCAAAATGGTCGCTCCTACACTGATGATTGGGCGATTTCCAATCACTTCACGTAGACCTGCGATATAACTCATCTAACTCCCCCTTTTTCAATAGCATATATTATCAGAGAAACTTGCGCCGATAATATCAAAAAAGCGAACGATAAATATTCAGACAATTAAAATGTTCGCAGTTTATTGACATGTTTTCAAAGAACAAGGTACGATAGGCGTGTGAGATAGGAAAAATAAATAGTGCTCCATATAATCGCAAGGAAATGGCTTGCAAGTTTCTACCTGATCACCGACTCTGATCAGACTATGGGGTGTAGCTGACGTGTATTTGTCATGCCTATACCCTAAACTGATTGCTCGGTTTAGGGATTTCTTTTTGTAAGGGGGACATTTGGAATGAACGCAGTGGTTGGAGTAATTATGGGTAGTTCATCTGATTGGGAGACGATGAAACATACTTGTGACTTGTTAGATGAGTTACAGATTCCATACGAGAAACAAGTTGTCTCAGCTCATCGAACACCAGACCTTATGTTCGAATATGCGGAAGAGGCACGAAGTAGAGGCATTCAAGTTATTATCGCTGGTGCTGGTGGCGCAGCTCATCTTCCTGGAATGGTGGCTGCTAAAACGACACTCCCTGTCATCGGTGTCCCAGTTCAGTCCAAAGCACTCAATGGAATGGATTCACTACTATCAATCGTTCAGATGCCTGCGGGAGTGCCAGTAGCAACTGTGGCAATCGGGAAGGCTGGCGCGACGAACGCGGGACTACTCGCTGCTCAAATTCTAAGTATTCACTCCAAAGATATCACGCAGCGACTTGAATCGTTTCGGGAGAAAAAACAAGAGGTGGCTATGCGAGGAACGGAGGAGTTAGTCTAATGAGAATCGGAATCTTAGGCGGAGGACAGCTTGGGCGAATGATGTCTCTTAGTGCAAGTGCAATGGGATACACGACACTTTGTCTAGACCCAAACCCACATGCACCGACTGCTCAAGTGGCGGATTCAATCGTTGCTTCATTTGATGATGTTGATGCCGCAAAGAAACTTGCTGACCGTTCAGACGTTGTAACGTATGAATTCGAGAATATTGACACAGAAATGATTGCAGCGATTGAAGAGAAATGTCCACAAGGAATGGATGTATTGAAAGCGACGCAGCATCGTACTTTAGAAAAACAAATGATTGAGTCAGCTGGTTTACGAGTCGCACCTTATGTTTCAGTCCGTACCGTTCGAGATGTTCAGGTGGCGAAAGAGAAACTTGGGTTGCCATTTGTCGTCAAAACGTGTCGCTTTGGTTATGACGGAAAAGGACAGACGGTCATTCGGACGGAACAAGATGTTCAGGCATTCATTGAACAGTTCACCGAGCAAGAATATGTCGCTGAAGCTTGGTTGCCTTTTGAAAAAGAAATCTCGGTCATTGTGACACGAGGAGAAGAAGAAACGTCAACGTTCCCAATTAGTGAAAATATTCATCATAACAACATTCTACATCTATCGATCGTACCAGCTCGTGTGGCTGATGAGATTCAAGAAGATGCGAGACACCTTGCGCTTCAGCTTGCTGACCATATCGGATTAATGGGAACACTCGCTGTCGAGCTGTTTGTCATGTCAGATGGTCGCCTTTACGTAAACGAACTCGCACCACGTCCCCATAATTCTGGGCACTATACGATTGATGCTTGTGAAACCTCACAATTTGAACAACACATTCGAGCCGTGACGGGAATGCGTCTCGGACGGACAACATTGAAAACGCCTGTCGTGATGGTCAATCTTCTCGGCGAGCATATGCAACGACTCAATGTCAAAGCATTGCCTTCGAATGTTAAACTACATCTGTATGGAAAAGATGAAGCGAAGACAGGTCGCAAAATGGGACACTTGAATGTTCTCGGTGACACGGTCGAGGATGCGCTTCATACCATCGAACAACTGGCAATTTGGAAGGAGACCGTTTTATGATTTCACGCTACACCCGCCCAGAGATGGCGAACATTTGGACTGATCAAAACAAGTTCGAGGCTTGGCTAAAAGTTGAACTTTACGCTTGTGAGGCTTGGAGTGAACTTGGGATTATCCCGAAAGAAGATGTACAGGTCCTTTGGAACAAAGCATCGTTTGATGTTGACCGTATTTTAGAAATTGAACAAGAGACGCGTCACGATGTGATTGCGTTCACGCGTGCGGTCTCCGAGACACTCGGAGAAGAGAAAAAGTGGGTACACTACGGATTGACGTCGACGGATGTCGTCGATACGGCGCTCTCGTACTTAATCAAGCAGGCGAATGATATTTTAGAAGCCGATTTAAATCGCTTCATCGGCATTCTTGCAGAAAAAGCAAAAGCACATAAATATGACATCATGATGGGACGTACACACGGTGTACATGCGGAACCGACGACGTTCGGCTTGAAGCTCGCCCTTTGGTATGAAGAAATGAAACGCAACAAAAAACGTTTCATGGCAGCACGCGAAACGATTGAGTTTGGGAAAATGAGTGGAGCCGTTGGGACATTCGCAAATATTGACCCGTTCATCGAGTCATATGTATGTGACAAGCTCGGTATTCAAGCTGCACCAATCTCGACACAGACGCTCCAACGCGACCGCCATGCCGAGTATATGTCGACGCTCGCATTGATCGCGACATCGATTGAAAAGATGGCAACAGAGATTCGTGGTCTTCAAAAAACAGAGACACGCGAAGTGGAAGAGTTTTTCGCAAAAGGACAAAAAGGATCGTCGGCGATGCCGCATAAACGGAATCCAATCGGTTCTGAAAACATGACAGGTCTTGCACGTGTGATTCGCGGTCATATGGTGACGGCTTACGAAAATGTTCCGCTCTGGCATGAACGTGACATCTCGCACTCATCGGCAGAACGCATCATCATCCCGGACGCGACGATTCTTCTCAACTATATGTTGAATCGCTTCGGTAATATTGTGAAGAATTTGACGGTGTTCCCAGAGAATATGCGTCGTAACATGGACCGTACGTTTGGAATCATCTTCTCACAACGTATTCTACTCGGTCTCATCGAGAAAGGCTGGTCGCGCGAGGCTGCATATGACGCGGTTCAACCGAAGGCGATGCAGGCATGGGAAGAAGAAACAATGTTCCGGACATTGATTGAAGAGGACAAAGAAATGGGCGCACTCTTTACGAGTGAAGAGCTCGATGAGTTGTTCGACCCGCGTTATCATGTACGCCGTGTCGATACGATTTTTGAACGCTGTGGTTTGTAATCGTTGAGGGGCGATATGCCCCTCTCACTTTTAAGGGGGACGGTTCAGATGAAAGCAATTTATGAAGGCAAAGCGAAAGCGTTATTTGAGACAGAAGAAGCGGGTGTGCTTCGCGTATATTACAAAGATGATGCAACGGCATTCAATGGAGAGAAGAAAGAGTCGATTGATGGAAAAGGGATTCTCAACAACGCCATCACGACCCAGTTGTTCGAATTGATGCATGACAACAAGATTCCGACGCACTTTATCAAACGAATCTCAGAGCGGGAACAGTTAGTCCGCCGTGTCGACATCATTCCGTTAGAAGTAGTCGTTCGAAACGTAGCGGCCGGTAGTCTGGCGAAACGACTCGGTTGGGAAGAAGGGACGCCGCTCCTCGCACCGATTGTCGAGTTCTACTATAAAGATGATGCCCTTGGGGATCCGTTGCTTACAGAAGACCATATCCGTTTGTTGCAAGTCGCTACACATAAAGAAGTCGAAACATTGCGACAACTAGGTCTTTGGGTAAACGATGTATTGCTCGATTTCTTCGGCCAACATGGCATTGACGTGATTGATTTCAAACTAGAGTTTGGAAAAGTAGACGGAACGATCATCTTAGCGGATGAGATTTCACCAGATACATGCCGCTTGTGGGACAAAGAGACGAAACAAAAGCTCGATAAAGATGTATTTCGTCGCGATTTAGGTTCTTTGACTGAGACGTATGGACAATTGTTAACACGCATAGGGGGAAACGGACAATGAAAAAAGTAAACGTGTATGTGACATTACGTGAAAGTGTACTCGACCCACAAGGAGTTGCCGTGAAAGGTGGACTCGAACATCTTGGATTCGCTGGGATTGAGTCGGTCCGCATCGGGAAGGTCATTGAGCTTCAAGTTGCTGACGAGACAACAGAAGACATGGTCAAAGAAATGTGTGAGAAGTTACTCGTCAACACGGTCATTGAGAATTATGAGATCGAGATGGGGGTACTTGCATGAAGTTCGCGGTCATCGTCTTTCCAGGATCAAACTGTGACCTCGACATGTACCATGCGGTAAAAGACGTGCTCGGGGAAGAAGCGGAATACGTGTTCCATACAGAAACATCACTTGAAGGATTCGATGGGGTCCTCTTACCAGGTGGCTTCTCATATGGCGATTACTTGCGCTGTGGGTCGATTGCTCAATTTTCACCGATTATGGCTGAGGTGAAGCGTTTCGCAGAAGAAGGACGTCCGGTTCTTGGGGTATGTAACGGATTCCAAGTACTCGTTGAAGCAGGGTTACTTCCAGGTGTATTGATGCGAAACCGTGATTTGAAATTCATGTGTAAGACAGTCGAACTCGTCGTCGAAAATAATGAGACGATGTTCACTAGTGATTATGCGGCACAGGAAACGATTCGGGTCCCAATCGCACACGGTGAGGGCAACTACTACTGTGACGAGGAAACACTTGAGACATTGAAGGCAAAAGGTCAGATCGCGTTCACCTATAAAGAGAATCCGAACGGGTCGGTCGAAAATATCGCTGGTATCACTAACGAGGCAGGAAATGTACTCGGCATGATGCCACACCCGGAGCGTGCGGTCGAAGCGCTACTAGGTGGGGAAGACGGTAAACGGTTATTCACGTCAATCGTAAAATGGGGGGCACGACATGTTACTTACAACTGAACCGACAGCTACACAAATCCGTGATGAAAAGATCTATGCCACGATGGGATTATCAGACGACGAATATGCACTCGTCGTCTCACTACTTGGTCGAGAGCCAAACTATACAGAAATCGGTCTCTTCTCGGTCATGTGGTCTGAACACTGTTCGTACAAAAACTCGAAACCTGTGCTCCGGAAGTTTCCTACAACCGGTAAGCACGTTTTACAAGGACCGGGAGAAGGGGCAGGAATTGTCGATATCGGAGACGGTCAAGCTGTCGCCTTTAAAATCGAGAGTCATAACCACCCGTCAGCCATCGAACCTTATCAAGGTGCAGCGACTGGGGTGGGTGGAATCATCCGCGATATCTTCTCGATGGGCGCCCGTCCGATTGCATTATTGAACTCGCTCCGTTTCGGAGATTTGAACGAATCACGTGTGAAACATTTATTCGGTCATGTCGTATCGGGCATCGCCGGTTATGGAAACTGTGTCGGCATCCCGACTGTCGGCGGTGAAGTCGCATTTGACCCGGCTTACTCAGGAAATCCTCTCGTCAACGCGATGTGTGTCGGTTTCATCCGGCATGAAGATATTCAAAAAGGAATCGCAGAAGGTGTCGGGAACTCGGTCATGTATGTCGGTGCGACGACAGGACGCGACGGAATCCATGGTGCCACGTTCGCTTCTGAAGAACTCGGGGAAGACGCAGACGAGAAACGTCCAGCCGTACAAGTCGGAGACCCGTTCATGGAGAAGTTATTGATTGAAGCGTGTCTCGAAGTCATCAAGCACCCAGCGCTCGTCGGGATTCAAGACATGGGGGCAGCCGGATTGACATCTTCTTCAGCGGAGATGGCCTCAAAAGCTGGCATGGGGATCGAGATGAACTTGGACCTCGTCCCGCAACGTGAGACAGGCATGACGCCTTACGAGATGATGTTATCGGAATCGCAAGAACGGATGCTTCTCGTTGTCAAAGCCGGACATGAAGCCGAGATTGAAGCGATTGTGACGAAGTGGGGACTTCACGCGATCAAGGTAGGAGAAGTCATCGAGGAGAAAGTGCTTCGCCTCGTTCACCAAGGAGAAGTCGCAGCCGAAGTACCGGTCGACGCGCTCGCCGAAGACGCTCCTGTCTATCATAAACCGTCAAAAGTACCCGCATATTACGAAGCGTTCCAGGCGATGAAACCAATTACGCCGGTCGTCAACGACGTGATGACGACATGGAAAGACGTCCTTGCGATGCCGAGTATCGCTTCGAAACGTTGGGTGTATGAGCAATACGACCATATGGTACAAACATCGACAGTCGTCGCACCAGGCAGTGATGCCGCGGTCATTCGCATCCGTGAGACGGAGAAATCGCTCGCGATGACGACAGACTGTAACGCAAAGTACGTCTATCTCGATCCTCGGGTCGGTGGGGCAATCGCTGTCGCTGAGGCGGCTCGAAACATCGTCGCAAGTGGCGCAGAACCACTCGCCTTGACGGACTGCCTCAACTTCGGAAGCCCAGATAAACCGGAAGGATTCTGGCAACTCGACCAAGCCGTTGAAGGGATGGCGGAAGCGTGCCGTACGCTTGATACGCCTGTCATTGGTGGGAACGTATCGTTGTACAACGAATCGAACGGACAAGCGATCTATCCGACACCGGTCGTCGGAATGGTCGGACTCATTGAGAAACCGGAACACATTACGACATCGTTCGCGAAACAAGCAGGAGACGTCGTCTTCTTACTCGGTGAGACGAAAGCAGAATTCGGTGGAAGCGCCCTTCAAATGCTCCAAGATGGAAAAGTGAGCGGTCATGCACCGACACTCGATCTTCAGGAAGAGCAAATGACGCAAAAGGCATTGCTTCAAGCGATTCGTAAAGGTCTTGTCACGGCGGCACACGATGTGTCAGAAGGCGGTCTTGCGGCAGCGTTACCGGAACTTGTTTTCGGAACCGAGTTCGGTGTTGACGTCACAATCGATACAGATCTCGTCACTGCGCTATTCAGTGAATCACAGTCACGCTTCCTCGTGACGGTCGATCAAGCGCAAGCTGAGGCATTCGCGAGTATGACGAACGGAACAGCAATCGGAACGGTCACAGAAGCGGCAACCGTTGTCGTTCGTGCGAGTGACCGTTTGATTGAAATGGATGTGCAAGAGTTGGAACGTGTATGGGAAGGAGCTATTCCATGTTATATGACATCCGAGGCATGAATGAGGAATGTGGAGTCTTCGGTGTGTTCGGTCACATCGAAGCTTCACACCTCGCCTATTACGGACTTCACAGTTTGCAACACCGTGGTCAAGAAGGAACGGGAATCGTAACGGCGGATGGAGAACGTCTCCATGCGAAGCGCGGACTCGGTCTCGTCACCGAGGTGTTTGATGAGACGTCACTTGACGCACTCACGGGGAATCATGCGATTGGTCACGTGCGTTACTCGACAGCGGGAGGTAACACGCTAGAGAACGTTCAGCCACTTCATTTCAAATCGTTAACAGGTGATTTGGCGATGGCACATAACGGAAATCTCGTGAACGCGACAGAGTTAAAACATATGCTCGAAGCGGAAGGTGCCATCTTCCAGACGACGTCTGACACGGAAGTTGTAGCTCATTTGATTAAGAGAAGTCGTGGCAATTCGTTGAAAGAACGGATCGCGGATAGTTTGGCTCGCCTCGTAGGAGCGTTCGCTTTCTTGTTTTTGACGGAAGACGCGCTTTACGTCGGAGTCGACGTACATGGATTACGTCCTTTGTCACTCGGACAGACAGAAGACGGTGCATACGTCTTCGCATCGGAGACATGTGCGTTTGATGTCGTCGGAGCAACGTACGTCCGAGATGTCGAACCAGGGGAACTACTCATGATCACGAGTGAAGGCATCACATCCGAACGCTTCAGTGAAGCGGCAGTTCGTGCGATGTGTTCGATGGAATACATCTACTTCTCACGACCAGACTCGATCATCGATGGCATCAACGTGCATACGGCGCGTAAAGCCATGGGGAAAAAGATGTTCGAAGAAGCGCCGGTCGAAGCAGATGTCGTCACGGGTGTACCAGACTCGAGTATTTCCGCGGCAATCGGTTACGCCGAAGCGAGCGGAATCCCATACGAGATGGGACTCATTAAGAATCGTTATGTCGGACGGACATTCATTCAACCTTCTCAGGAATTACGGGAGCGCGGCGTGAAGATGAAACTGTCGGCGTTACGCGGTGTCGTGAATGGGAAGCGGGTCATCATGGTCGATGATTCCATCGTCCGAGGAACGACGAGCCGCCGAATCGTTACCTTGCTTCGAGAGGCAGGCGCGACGGAAGTGCATGTGCGCATCACGTCACCGCCAATCAAGCATCCATGCTATTACGGAATCGATACATCAACGAAGGAAGAGTTAATTGCGGCAACCAAATCCGTTGAAGAAATCAGAGAAGAGATTGGTGCCGATTCACTAGCGTTCCTCACATTAGATGGAACGGTCGAAGCCATCGATCGTCCATTCGAAGGAGCGTTACGCGGGCAGTGTGCTGCATGCTTCACGGGACTTTATCCGACTGAACTTGCAGAACTCGTGACAGAGACAAAGGCTTAAGGGGGAAAACCGATGAGCGTTCGATATGAACAAGCGGGTGTGAATTTAGAAGCAGGATACGAAGCCGTATCCCGTATGAAACGTCACGTCGCTCGGACGATGCGTCCGGAAGTGATGACAGGTCTCGGTAGTTTCGGGGCGATGATTGACCTCGGCTCGATGAACATGAAACATCCGATTCTCGTGAGTGGGACGGATGGGGTCGGAACGAAGCTGAAGTTGGCTTTCGCACTCGACCAACATGACACGATTGGAATTGATTGCGTCGCCATGTGTGTGAATGATTGCCTCGTTCATGGAGCGGAACCGCTTTACTTCCTCGACTATATCGCGACAGGAAAAGCAGAGCCGGCTAAACTCGAGCGCATCGTCGCCGGTGTCGCCGAAGGTTGTGTCCAAGCAGGCTGCGCCCTTGTCGGTGGCGAAACGGCTGAGATGCCAGGTATGTATCCGGATGGAGAGTACGACATCGCCGGATTTGCGGTCGGGGTCGTTGAAAAGGATAACCTGTTAGACGGTTCGAAGATTCAAGTAGGAGACATTGTACTCGGACTCGCTTCTTCAGGTGTTCATTCAAACGGGTTCTCCCTCGTCCGACATATCGTCGACGCGCAACACCTCCAATACACGGATGAGATTGCGATGCTCGACACGACACTTGGGAACGCCTTACTTCTTCCGACACGAATTTATGCCGAAGCGGCGAAAGCAGCGATTTCGACAGGGAAAGTACAAGGGATGGCACATATTACAGGCGGTGGCTTTTATGAGAATGTCCCTCGCATGTTGCCGGAAGGGCTCGGAATTACGTTCGATGCATCCAATTGGCCAAGCCTTCCTGTATTCGACTGGCTCGAACAAGTCGGAAACATCTCGAAACAGGAAATGTTCAACGTCTTCAATATGGGAATCGGTTATATGATTACGGTACGTCCTGAAGATGTAGAAGTGGTCGAAGCGGCGCTCGAACGTGTCGGTGAGACAGCGCATCGAATTGGGAAAGTCGAGAGTCGTCCGGGAATCCGAATCTCAGGAGTCGACCAATGAAGCGATTTGCCATCTTTGCGTCAGGATCGGGGAGTAACGCTGAAGCCATTTGGAAGACGATTGCCGATGGACAATTATCAGCCGAATGCGTGTTGCTTGTGACGGACAAACCAGAAGCGACGGTTCTCGATCGTGCGGAGCGTTATAACATCCCTAGCTTTTCTTTTACGCCGAAAACATATTCTTCCAAAGAGGAGTTCGAGGAAGAAATCCTCGTTCTTCTCGATTCACTTCAAGTAGACTATATTGTGTTGGCGGGGTATATGCGCCTAATCGGAAATGTGTTACTATCCGCATATCCGAACCGAATCATTAACATTCATCCCTCGCTCTTACCTGCGTTTCCGGGGAAAGACGCGATCGGTCAGGCACTTGACGCTAAGGTGCCTACGAGTGGCGTGACGGTTCATTATGTGGATGCGGGGATGGACACAGGTCCCATCATCGCACAAGCGACTGTAGAGATTGAAGGATGCGATCGTACTGAGGCGACACGACGCATTCAAGCGATTGAACATCAACTGTATCCGCGCGTATTACAACAAGTGTTGAATCAACAGGAGGTTTTCAAGTGAGAGCATTATTAAGTGTTTCTGATAAAACAGGGATTGTGGAATTAGCAAAAGTCTTGCATGAGGCGGGCATTGAACTCATCTCGACAGGAGGAACCGAGGCGGCACTCCAACAAGCCGGTTTACCAGTCAAAAACATCTCTGAAGTGACATCGTTTCCCGAGATGTTAGACGGTCGTGTCAAGACGTTGCACCCACTCGTTCACGGTGGATTGCTCGGGCGTCGCGACCTCGAGACGCATGTCGCACAAATGAAAGACCATGATATCGAGCCAATTGATTACGTGGTCGTCAACCTCTATCCATTTAAAGAGACGATTGCAAAAGAGAACACGACTTATGAAGAAGCCATTGAAAACATCGATATCGGTGGACCGAGCATGTTGCGTTCGGCTGCGAAAAACCATGCGAGCGTCACGGTCGTCGTCGACCCAAGTGACTATACACTCGTTGCAGATGAGGTACGTGGAGGCGGCACATCGTTTGAGACACGTCAACGTCTTGCTACGAAAGCATTCCGTCATACGGCTGCTTACGATGCGTTAATTGCCGACTATTTAGGTCGCCAAATCGGGGAAACCTTCCCAGAACAGTTGACGGTCACGTATGAAAAAGTTCAAGACCTTCGCTATGGGGAGAATCCGCATCAACAAGCAGCGTTCTATAAGACGCCTTTATATGACGGGATGACACTTGCGAATGCAACACAGCTTCACGGGAAAGAACTTTCGTATAACAACATTCAAGATACGAACGCGGCGCTTGAAGCACTCAGTGAATTGAACGAGCCGGCTGCCGTCGTCGTCAAACATATGAACCCGTGTGGTGTCGCAGTCGGACGGACGATTCACCAGGCGTTCGAACGTGCACATGCGGCCGACCCGGTTTCTATTTTTGGCGGGATTGTGGCCCTGAACCGCGAAGTCGATTTAGAAACGGCAGACGCCCTTCACAACATCTTTTTAGAGATCATCATTGCGCCATCCTTTAGTGAGGCAGCACTTGAACGATTGAAAGAGAAGAAGAATCTTCGCTTGTTAACGTTGGATATGGGACAAATGACAGGGATGCGCTTAACGGCTGTCGCTGGAGGATTGCTCGTCCAAGATGGGGATGACATGACGCTCGACGACGCCGCGTGCCAAATCGTGACGGACCGTCGCCCGACTGCATCCGAATGGGAAGATTTGAAACTCGCATGGCGTGTCGTCAAACACGTGAAGTCGAACGCCATTGTCGTAGCGAAAGATGAGACGACGATTGGAATCGGAGCAGGGCAGATGAACCGTGTCGGAGCTGCAAAAATCGCTTTCGAACAAGCGGGTGAACGTGCGACAGGTGCAGCGCTTGGAAGTGACGCGTTCTTCCCAATGGCAGACACGGTCGAAGCGGCAGCAGCGGCAGGTATTACAGCCATCATCCAACCAGGTGGGTCAATCCGCGATGCCGAATCGATTGAAGCGGCAAATCGTCATGGGATCACGATGGTATTCACATCCGTCAGACATTTCAAACACTGAGAGGGGTTCGCGTCATGAACGTAATGGTCATCGGTCGAGGAGGACGCGAGCATGCGCTCGCATGGAAATTAAAACAAGACGGACATCACGTCTTCGTTGCACCAGGTAATGACTTTATGGAGGGCATGACGTCTGTGTCGATCAATGAGACGGACGTCGAGGCGCTCGCTCAGTTTGCAGAAGAGATGGACATCGAGTGGACGATTGTCGGACCGGAATCTTCCTTGATGGCAGGGGTCGTCGATACGTTCCGTGCCAAAGGACTGAACATCTTCGGACCGACGAAAGAAGCGGCCTTGCTCGAAGGAAGCAAGGCGTTCGCAAAAGAGGTCATGATGGAGGCGGGCATCCCGACAGCGGCGTATGAGGCGTTTACGGACGCAGAGTCGGCGCTCACCTATATTCAGAAGCTTGGGGCACCGCTCGTCGTCAAGGCGGATGGACTAGCTGCTGGGAAAGGTGTCACGGTCGCATTCACGGTGGAAGAGGCGGAATCGGCTGTACGTGATATTTTCACGACGGATAAATTCGGACAACAATCACAGGTCGTCATCGAAGAGTTCCTTGATGGGGAAGAGTTTTCACTCATGGCATTCGTCTCGGGAGAGCGTGTCATTCCGATGATTACGTCTCAGGATCATAAACGTGCTTATGACGGTGACCAGGGACCGAATACTGGCGGTATGGGTGCTTACAGCCCGATGCCGCATCTATCAGAGCATGTATACGAAGAAGCGGTGAAGACGGTGTTAGAACCGCTCGCTCAAACAATGGTCAAACGAGGGACGGCGTTTGAGGGATTCTTGTATGCTGGTCTCATCTTGACATCGACTGGTCCAAAAGTGATCGAATTCAATGCGCGCTTTGGTGACCCGGAAACGGAAGTCATCTTACCGAATTTGACATCACCACTCCTTGATGTGATTCAAGCGGTCGTCCGTCAAGAAACGTATCCGATTGAATGGATTGATGGGTATACGATGGGTGTCGTCATCGCAGCGAAGGGTTATCCGGATCGACCTGTCACAGGGCAAGTGTTGTCTGGGTTTGAGGCGCTCCCGAAGGACGTTCTCGTCTTTCATGCGGGGACTGTACAACAGGAAGGTCAAGTCATTGGGAACGGTGGCCGCTTGCTCGTCGTTACCGCGACGAAACCGACGTTACTTGAAGCGAAGACAGCCGTATATGAAGCGATTGAACAACTCGATTTGCCGAAGACGTTCCATCGAACGGACATCGGGTCGCGAGCGTTTACACAGATTATTTAAAGGATGGGTCAACCCATCCTTTTTTTCATGCGAAAAAAAGGAAATCCCGATATCCTGTTCTACAATATTAAAGTAGTTTGTAGAAAGAGGGTGGTCGACCTGCGTGTTCAAACAAAATTATTCATTGCGATTGCCGTTAACATCGTACTCTTCATTGGTGTCATTCTGTTTGTCATCAAACCGTATTTTGTAGAAAAGAGCATTGAGCAGGATCAGGCGATGACCCGCGATCAAATCGAGAGCGTGTCAGAAGTGTTCGCCAATCATCGAAGCACACTCGAACGCATACTTGTCGACTGGTCGGTTTGGACGAACGCTTACGATTTCGTACAAAACAAAAACGATGCCTTTATCGAAAATAATATGGGGGAAGAAACGCTCGACAATTTAGGAGTCGGGGCGATGATTTTCCTCGACCAAAATCGAGAGGTTGTCTACTCCGAATTCAATCAATTTTATGAATTGGACAATATAGAAGAAAAGAATGTTTTCCTGAACGAACTGGTGCGATACATCAACTCGTCTGGAGTCACACAAAGTGCGGTATATGGTACCGACTATGGTCCCGTCGTTTTCATGAGCCATCCGATTGTGAAAAGTGATGGAACAGGCGAGCCGGGAGGGACGCTTGTCCTGATTCAAAAAATTGGTCCGGACTTCATGGCGGCTTTAAGTGTACAGGCAAAAACGAAATTATCCATCAGTCCGCTTTCGCATCAACGGTTAACGATTGAACAAGACAATCAGTTTGCCCGTGTCTCTTTACCACTGCAGTCGGTCTATCAAGATGCGAACTGGGAAGTCAATTTCTCAGTGAAGCGTACGTACTACACCAACACGCAGACGATGCTTGAAACAGGCATGCTCGGGCTATTGGTCCTCGGTATTGGTCTGTTGTTGACATTGTTTTGGACCGTGAACCAAATCATCACGAAACGATTAATGGCCATCGTCAAAGAATTGAAGTGGATTACGAAAGAGCGAAATAGTCGTTTACGAATTCGCTTAAACCCGAGCCAGCGGGATGAAATCGAAGAGATGGCCATCAGTATGAACGAAGTGCTCGATGCGCTGGAACAGACACAGAAAGAGTCGTTGACGCGTGCCTTTCGAGATTCCTTGACACGTCTTCCGAACCGTTTGGCCGTCGAAGACATGTTTATGAATTTACCGGATACTTCCCGTTCGATCGGGGTGATGGGGATTGACCTCGATAACTTCCGACGGATTAACGACCAGTTCGGTCAACGGACAGGTGATGCGATGCTGACCTTCTTTGCATCTCGGTTAATGTTTTACAAAGAGGAAGGTTTTGTTGCGCGGATTGGGGCCGATGAGTTTATTATGATTCATCCCGGATGGGCGACCGAAGAGTTACTGATTGTTGCGAATCAATTGGTGAAGGATTTGAGAGAATGGGGTTTGAAGCAAGGAATGAATCATCTGACATTAAGTATCGGAATCGATGAGTTGGAACCGTCCCATCATTCATACGAGATCATGATGGCGCGTCTCGACGTCGTCTTACACGAAGTCAAGGCATCAGGGAAAGACAACATCCTTACGTATCAGGACATTGAGGATGGAAGCCATTACTTGCAGGCACTCGAGATGGAGCGAGATTTACGATATGCGCTTCGTCACGATGAATTTGAACTGTACTATCAACCAATCGTTTCCCCGAAACCGTTTCAAGTGCGAGGGGTGGAGGCATTGATTCGTTGGAATCACCCTCAAAAAGGTTTCGTTTCACCGGGCATTTTTATTCCCGTCGCAGAACAACTCGGACTCATCTCAGATGTGGGGAGATGGGTACTCGTCCGAGCCATCACAGAGATTCAAGACTATGCGGAACGCTTTGATTTATTTTTGTCTGTCAATGTATCGAAACGTCAGATTTTAGATGGATCGTTTTTAGAGGCGTTGGAAGAAACGCTCGCCACAACGAGCTTTCCGCCTCATCGATTGCATGTAGAAATCACAGAGAGCGAAGTCGGTGGGAATGTATATGAACTTCAACAGTTCATTCATGCGTTGAAGACAATCGGTGTCAAAATATCACTTGATGATTTTGGTGTCGGCACGTCATCGCTATCTTACCTTCAGTCCCTACGTCTCGATATCATTAAAATTGACCAGAACTTCGTCAAAGGGATTCCGGAGAATAAGTTTGATCGTGCGTTGTTAGAAGGGTTATACCAAACGTTCCATACCCTCGGCCTCGATATCGTTACGGAAGGGGTCGAACGACCAGAACAATTAGCATTCGTATTAGAATATAGTGGTTCGCTCATCCAAGGATATCATTACAGTAAACCGATTCCGATGGAACAGTTGCATCACTATTTACGCAAAACGGTGATCACTCAAATTTGACGTAGGCGACTCTTCATGCGAAGAGCCGCCTTTTTTGTGAAAAATATATGTGAAATTTGTTACAATAGGGAACATAACTTGCGACCCTTTCAGAGAAAAGGTAAACTTGAAACAGGTAAAGAAAACGCTTTCAAAACTATTTCTTAATAGCATTGAAAGGGAAAAGGGAGGATTGGGTTCGATGCCAACAAAAAGAACGGCGCGGGCACCGTGGTCTAAAGTGATGATTCGTTCGCAACTTGAAGTCGTAGATCGAGTACGACCACCTTCGCTCGTCTTACAAAACGCGACCTATTTGAACGTATACGTGAAACAATGGAAAACGGCGAACATTTGGATTGAGGGAGACCGTATCGTATATGTCGGTCCAGATCTACCAGAATCGGCGGTCGAGACGGTCGATGTGTCAGGAAAGTATATTGTACCTGGTTATATCGAGCCTCACGCTCATCCATTTCAATTATACAATCCGGCGACGTTGTCTAAGTACGCAGGAGAGCGCGGAACGACGACGCTCGTCAACGACAACATGCTTCTTTTTTTACAAGAAAAAGAGCAAGCGTTTGCGCAGCTTGAGGCGATTCAACAGTTGCCAACAAGCACGTATTGGTGGGCAAGACTCGACACGCAGACCGAGCTCGATCGTGAGAGTGTCGCCGTCGATTCAGAACGGGTTCACGAATGGTTCAATCATCCTGACGTCGTGATGGCCGGTGAGCTGACAGCGTGGCCACGCGCCTTGAAGGGCGATGATGAGATGCTTCAGTGGATGCTTGACGCAGAGACATGCGGTTTACCGGTCGAAGGGCACTTTCCGGGTGCCTCACCAAAGACATTGACTAAAATGGCGTTGATGGGTGTTCACAGCGACCATGAGGCGATGACAGCGGAAGAGGCGCTTAGCCGACTCGAACTGGGCTACACGACGACACTTCGTCATTCTTCGATTCGACCGGACCTAACGGGAATGATTCGTGACCTGCTCGCGAACGGATTAACCGCATTCGATCATCTCATGGTGACGACGGACGGTTCGACCCCTGGCTTTTATGAAGACGGGATGCAGGACGCTCTCGTTCGCATCTTAATGGAAGAAGGGTTACCTGCGATCGAAGCGTATCGGATTGTGTCTCACAATGTAGCGCGTCATTTCGATCTCGATCATATTCTCGGTTCGATTGCTCCAGGTCGTATCGCCCATCTGAACATTCTTGACGCAATCGAGGAACCACGCCCGTCGGCTGTCATCGCGAAAGGGCAATGGATTTTCCGAGATGGTGTGTCTCTGTTCCCGAACGAATTGGTGGAAGCGGTACTCGATAAGATGCCGTCAACAGACGTTTCGATTGAATTGACACCACAAGATTTGTCGTTCAGTATGCCTGTCGGTCTCGATATGGTCAACTCGGTCATCATGAAACTGTTTAAAATCAAGCACGATACAGGGCAAGACGAATTGCCGCGCGATGAGGATGAATCGTTCTTGATGTTACTTGATAAAGAAGGAAAGTGGCGATTGAACACGGTTCTGAAAGGATTTGCGAAAGACTTCGGCGGTCTCGTCAGTTCGTACTCAATTAGTGGAGACTATTTGATTTTAGGAAAATGTAAACAGGATATGTTACAGGCATTTGAACGGATGAACGAACTCGGAGGAGGAATTGTCCTTGTCGACAAAGGAGAAATCGTTGCTGAAATTCCGTTACCGCTTTGCGGCATGACCTCGACAGAGCCGCTCGAGACGCTCATCGGTCAAGAGAAACAACTACGTGAAGAGCTTGTGTCACGAGGGTATCAGTTCGAAGATCCGATTTACACGTTGCTGTTTTTAGCATCCACACACTTGCCGTACGTTCGGGCGACTCCACTCGGTATTTATGAAGTGATGAAAAAACAAGTACTATTTCCTGCGATTTTGCGATGAATAGTTGAGTCCGAGCCGCCCCTGCTTTAGAATGATAAAGAAGTATGAGTAGAGAGGATGCTTGCGGATGCAACTCGATAAATTACGAGGTCGAGAGCTTGATCAATTGTTTGAGGCAATTTTGAAGCTCGATACGCTCGAAGACTGTTATCAATTATTTGAAGATTTAGCGACTGTCAATGAAATTCAGGCACTTGCGCAACGACTAGAAGTGGCGCGTCAAATACGTGAAGGCAATACGTATCATAAAATTGAGGACGCAACGGGTGCCTCAACGGCTACGATTTCTCGTGTGAAACGTTGCTTGAACTATGGGACAGGCGGATACGATCTCGCTCTTGAACGTCTACAACAAACAAAAGGTGACTCGTAAGAGTCATCTTGTTTTTGATGGAGGGGAGGGGCGAGATGCAACAAAAATTCATGAAGCGGAACTTACAATTGTTCTTTCGAAATTTAACACCAGTCCAAACACTCGTGTTAATCTATAGCGCGGCAGCCGTTTTATCCGTGTTGCTCCTCGCCTTACCGATCGCCCATAAACCAGGTGTGACGATTACGTTTACGGACCTCGTCTTCTTTGCGGTGAGTTGTGTCAGTGTCACCGGACTCACACCGATCGTGGTCACCGATACGTTTTCGACGTTTGGTTTATTTATTATCTTGTTCATCGTTCAGGTGAGCGGGGTCGGGTTGATCAGTTTGCATGTCATCATGTGGATTTTGCTCGGGAAACGAATTGGATTTCGGGAACGACAACTGATTTTACGTGACCAAAACCAGACATCGATGTCGGGGATTGTCAAATACATCACGGAAATCGTGATTACCGTTATCGCAATCGAGGCGGTTGGTGCCGTCTTACTCGGTGTCCATTACTTAAATTATTTCGATACCGCCGGGGAATCCTTCTTGCAAGGGTTATTCGGGTCGGTCAGTGCGACGACGAACGCCGGTTTTGATATTACCGGTAGCTCGCTCGCGCCATTCCGTGAAGACCCATTTGTCATCTTCACGCAAATTGCGCTCATGACCGGTGGTGCCATCGGATTCCCCGTTCTTGTAGAGATTCGGACCTATTTGGTGAGTCGCATCACGCGGAAACGTCATACGTTCCCGAGTCGATTCTCTTTGTTCACGAAATTGACGGTCTCGACATTCTTTATTTTAATTGCTGTCGGAACGGTCGGCTTGTTCATTTTTGAGTACAACAATGCATTTAAAGACTTGCCGCTTTGGCTATCTCTCTCGGATTCATTGTTCCAATCGGTGACGACACGTAACGGTGGATTATCGACGGTCGATGTCAACTTGTTTTCAGAAGCGAGCATGCTGCTCTTATCAATCCTCATGTTTATCGGAGCTTCCCCATCGTCTGTCGGTGGGGGGATTCGGACGACAACATTTGCCGTGGCCGTTCTCGGTGTCGTCGCGTTTATTCGTGGTGACTCGTCGATTAAAATTTTCGGTCGTGAGATTGTTCTCGAGGATATTTGGAAAGCATTCGTCATCATTACGGTGTCGCTTGCTGTCTTATTATCTGGGGTCATGGTCATGGCTTATTTCGAAGATGCCTCATTGACACGAATCTTATTTGAGGCATGTTCCGCGTTCGGGACGACAGGACTCTCTGTTGGCCTCTCTTCTGAATTCAGTAACGTCGGAAAATGGGTGCTGACGATTCTCATGTTCATCGGTCGAATCGGGGTCATTGCCTTTATTCTCATCTTGCAACGGAGACAACCGAAGCGGATGTATAACTATCCGAAAGAATCAATCATCTTAGGATAAGGAGATCGTCATATGAAAGCATTTTGGATTAACTTTGGATATGTTTTTATCGTTC
The DNA here is from genome assembly GCF_018617435.1 of Exiguobacterium sp. s34. Taxonomy (NCBI): domain Bacteria; kingdom Bacillati; phylum Bacillota; class Bacilli; order Caryophanales; genus Exiguobacterium; species Exiguobacterium sp. s34. The sequence continues at coordinate 19,879 of NZ_JACSKE010000006.1, forward strand.
CGGTCCTTCCGTTCATCGCGGTCGTCAATGGAACGGCGCTCTGTTCGCCAGACTCACCATTACTCGATATTCCAGTGCTCGGATTCTTTTTAGCGAATCCGCTCTGGTTTGTCCCGGTATATGCACTATTCGCATTGCTAGTTGCGAAATGGTTAACGGATCGGGAACGGAATCGTACGGCACGCTCGTGACTTGCTTCGGCAAGTCTTTTTTTAATGGAGAGATGCACGCGATGCAAAAAATCGATACACTAGAGAAGGATTCGATGGGAGGGAACAAGTTGAAATTTCAGTCATGGCGACATGTGTTTAAATTAGATCCGAATAAGCATCTCGACGAGGAGGCGCTCCATGCGCTCATTCACTCGGGCACCGACGCTTTTTTGATTGGTGGGACGGACGGGGTCAATGCGGAGAATACATTCGCACTTTTTGCGAGAGTCCGGGATGCCGGATTACCGGTCGCCCTTGAAATCAGTCAACCGAGCCAGGTCATCGATGGCTTCGATCACTACTTTGTACCGACCGTGCTTAACGCCGGAACGCCGGAATGGATTGTCGGACACCATGCGCGTGCATTTGAGCGCTACGGTCATTTCTTTGATTCACGTCATGTCACGGCACAAGGCTATCTCGTCTTGAATCCAGACGCGAAAGTGGCGCACGTGACGGAATCAAGATGCGACTTGTCGCTAGAAGAAGCCGTGGCATATGCCGAAGTCGGACATCATTTGTTCCGACTCCCGTCACTTTATATCGAATACAGCGGACGACTCGGCGATGTCGACGTCTTGAAAGAAATTCGATTGGCGTTACCACAGGCGCACCTTTTTTACGGAGGTGGCATCGATGGGGCGGAATCGGCTCAGTTGATGGGAGCGTACGCCGATACGATTGTCGTCGGCAATATCATTTATGAAGACTTAGCGGGAGCACTTGCGACTGTGCAAGCACTCCGATAAAATAAGAACAAACGTTTGGAACAAGGAAGGAAACGATTATGTATAATCTTAGCGAAGAATTAGTCAAAGGCATGAACCCGGAACAAGCGGAAGCGGTCAAGCACACGGATGGTCCTCTGTTGATCATGGCGGGTGCGGGGTCTGGTAAAACCCGTGTCTTGACACATCGTGTCGCCTATTTGATGGCGGCAAAGCAAGTGGCACCGTGGAACATTTTAGCAATCACGTTCACGAACAAGGCAGCACGCGAGATGAAAGACCGGATAGCGCGCCTCGTCGGTGGAGTCGCCGAAGACATTTGGATTTCCACATTCCACTCGATGTGTGTCCGTATTTTACGACGCGATATCGATCGCATTCGATATGACCGAAGCTTTTCGATTTTAGACGCCTCGGACCAATTGACGGCAATCAAACAAGTGTTGAAAGAGTTGAACCTCGACCCGAAAAAGTATGAACCGCGTACACTTCTCGGGATGATTTCAAATCATAAGAACGAGTTGCGCACGGCAAAGGACGCAGCGGCTCTTGTCGGCAACAACCCATATGAACGAATCATCTCTGACGTCTACACGGCGTATGAGAAAAAGTTGAAACAGAACAACGTACTCGACTTTGATGACTTGATCATGAAGGCAATCCATTTATTCCAAGAGGCGCCGGACGTCTTGGCGTTTTATCAAAAGAAATTCAAATACATTCACGTCGATGAGTATCAAGATACGAACCGGGCACAGTACACGCTCGTCAAACTTCTCGCACAAGCACACGAGAACTTATGTGTCGTCGGGGACTCGGATCAGTCGATTTATCGTTGGCGCGGTGCCGATATCGCCAACATCTTGACGTTCGAGAAAGACTATCCGAGCGCTCACGTCATCTTGCTCGAACAGAACTATCGTTCGACGAAGCGAATTTTGGAAGCGGCGAACGGCGTGATTCAGAACAACGCTTCCCGTAAAGATAAAAACTTGTGGACTGAGAACGATGAAGGAGAGAAACTCTTACTCCACGTCGCCTCCGATGACCGTGACGAGGCGTTCTTCATCATGAACCAGATGAAGGAACTGAAGATGGAAGGGATGGACTACGGTCAGATGGCGGTCCTGTATCGGACGAACGCCCAGTCACGTGGTCTCGAGGAGATGCTCCTTAAATCCAACATCCCGTATAAAATGGTCGGCGGGACGAAGTTCTATGAGCGAAAAGAAATCAAGGACGTCTTGGCGTACTTGCGCTTGATCGCCAACCCGGACGAGGACATCTCATTCGTTCGAGTCGTCAATGAACCGAAACGAGGCATCGGAGCCGCAACAATCGACAAACTAGGAGACTTTGCGGATATGCAGGGTGTCTCACTCATGGATGCGATTCGTGACATCGAACTGTCTGGGATTGCACCGCGTACGGCGACGAAGCTCGCAGATTTCCGTCAGATGATGATGGACTTACGACAAATGGCAGACTATCTCTCGATTTCAGAGCTCGTCGAAGAAGTATTGAAGAAGACGGGTTATGAAGAGATGCTCAAGATTGAGAAGACGCTCGAAGCAGAAAGTCGACTTGAGAACTTACAAGAGTTCCTGTCAGTCGCTCAAAACTTTGAAAAAGAAAGCGATGAACAGTCACTCGTCGCCTTCCTCACTGATTTGACGCTCGTGTCCGACCTCGATTCACTTGATGAAGTCGACGAGTCGCATCAAGTCACGTTGATGACGTTGCACTCGGCCAAAGGACTCGAATTCCCGGTCGTCTTCTTAATCGGGATGGAAGAAGGTCTATTCCCACATAGCCGTGCATTAAACGATGAAGAAGAGATGGAAGAAGAACGTCGCCTCGCATACGTTGGGATCACGCGGGCCGAGAAACGTCTCTATTTGACACGTGCTCAGTCGCGGATGTTGTACGGTCGTTTCCAAAACAACCCGGAGTCAAGGTTCTTGCATGAATTGCCAGAAACGTTGTTAGAACGGTCCGGTAAGGCGAGAAAGCCGATGCCGTGGAACCCGGTTGAATCACCAGGGAAGTTGCCGGTGAACGGCTTTAGCTCAAAACCGAAGCCGAAGCTCGCTCAATCTTCAGGCGCCGAAACGGTCGGCTGGAACGTTGGTGACAAAGCGAATCATAAAAAGTGGGGACAAGGGACAGTCGTCCAAACGCGTGGAGAAGGCGACCAACTCGAAGTCGACATCGCATTCCCAGAAGTCGGCATCAAGCGTCTATTGGCTAAATTTGCCCCAATCGAAAAAGCATGAGGTGAAGATATGGAGATGGCAGAACGTGTAGAAGAGCTTCGCAAAACGTTAAACCAATATGGTTATGAATATTATGTGCTCGATCGGCCGAGTGTACCGGATTCAGAGTACGACCGTTTGATGAACGAGCTGATTCAAATCGAAACAGACTATCCAGAACTTCGGACTCCGGACTCCCCGACACAACGCGTCGGAGGAGCCCCGCTCGACGCGTTCGTCAAAGTGACGCATGACACACCGATGCTTTCACTCGGGAACGTCTTTTCAAAAGAAGAGCTTGCAGAGTGGGTGGAGCGAATCGAGAAAGACCTTGGCTACACACCGACATTCGTAGCTGAACTAAAATTTGATGGGCTCGCCGTCTCTTTGAAATACGAAGACGGTCGTCTCGTTCGAGGCGCGACGCGCGGGGACGGTACGATAGGTGAAGACATCACGCAAAACTTGAAGACGATTCGCGCTATTCCGCTTCGTCTCCAAGAGGATGTGACGTTTGAGGTGCGGGGTGAGGCGTATATGCCGAAGCGTTCGTTCGAACAATTGAATGATGAACGGGAACGACTCGGTGAGCCATTGTTCGCCAACCCGAGAAACGCAGCGGCCGGTTCACTCCGACAGCTCGACTCTAAAATTGCCGCATCGAGAAATTTGGCTTTCTTCGCCTACGGTTTGGTGTCACAAGACGATCTCGTCGCGTCACACGATGAGTCACTCGCTTATTTGAAACGCCTTGGCGTCGCCGTAAGCGGGGACTATACGACATGTAAGACGGCAGATGAACTTTGGGACTATATCGAAACATATGTGACGAAGCGTAGTGAACTCCCGTACGAAATCGACGGAATCGTCATTAAAGTGGCTGGATACGAAGAACAAGAACAACTCGGCTTCACAGCGAAAAGTCCACGCTGGGCCGTCGCGTATAAGTTCCCGGCAGAAGAAGTCGTGACGACAATTGAAGACGTCGATTTCAGTGTCGGTCGCACTGGGAAGGTCACACCGCGGGCACGGTTCGCTCCGGTATCTGTGGCAGGATCAACGGTAACGTATGCGACACTTCACAATGAAGATTTTATAAAAGAAAAAGACCTTCATATCGGTGACCGAGTCGTCATTAAAAAAGCTGGGGATGTCATTCCGGCTGTCGTATCAGCACTTGCTAGTGAACGAAGCGGGGAAGAACGAGCAATCGAATTCCCAACCCATTGCCCTGCGTGTGGGTCCGAATTGATCCGATTAGAGGGTGAGGCCGATCATCGCTGTGTCAATCCGGAGTGTCCGGCTCAACTGCTCGAAGGGCTAATCCATTTCGTCTCACGACAAGCGATGAATATCGACGGACTCGGTGAAAAAGTGATTACGCAACTCCATGAAGCAGGACTCGTCCATAACGTGGCCGACTTGTATCGTCTGAACCGAGACGATTTACTTGGACTCGAGCGTATGGGTGAGACGTCGGTGACGAACTTGCTCTCGGCAATTGAACAGTCGAAACAAAATTCGCTCGAACGTGTGCTCTTCGCCCTCGGCATCCGTCTCGTCGGACAAAAAGCAGCTTCGTTGATTGCAGAGCGGTTCGAGACGATGGAAGCCATCATCGATGCAACGGTCGAAGAACTGACGTCGATTGATGGAATCGGGACGAAGATGGCCGAGTCAATCGTTCTTTACTTTGAAAAACCAGAAGCACGTGAACTCGTCAGTGAACTAGCAGAATCGGGTGTGAACTTGTCTTTCAAAGGAACAAAACGCCCAACGGCTGAAGGGGCACCCCTTTCTGGTAAAACTGTCGTATTGACCGGGAAATTACATGAGATGACGCGGGGGGAGGCAGGGAAGCAGCTTGAACTCCTCGGCGCGAGTGTGACGGGAAGTGTGAGTAAAAATACAGACTTACTTGTCGCCGGTGAAAAGGCTGGTTCGAAGCTGACGAAAGCTGAATCGTTAGGCATCGAAGTATGGGATGAGGTAAAGCTTCTCGATTTTTTAAGTGAACATGCATAAGACGTTTCGCTACGGCGAACGTCTTTTTTGTCGTGTCGTATTGTAAAAAATTATGAGATTGAACAGGTTCGCACAAGCGTTCGGAGGGTATAGATTAACTAAATCAAAATGCTAATATATTTTTGCGGGAGAACCCTTTGACACCATGACTTTCACACACACATCCCCTCATTCCTCTACGTGGTGAAATCCGTCATCGGGCAAACATCGATGTGCGCGCTCATTTTTCACCTTAGAGGAGGGACCGACACCATGACACATAACATCCAACGCTTCGTTGCTATATTCACCATCCTCATGCTCTTTTCAACACTGATCCCCTACCACGTCGCACATGCAGACACGACCACATTCCGATATATTCAAGTGGATTTGACAGACGAGGAAGTCGAGACATTATATGAATCAAGTCTTGTCTACGAAGACGTCACGTATTATGGAGTTCGTGAATCAGCCAATGTTTGGCGATTTATGATCGATGCGGAAACAGTCGATGATTCGTTGATTGATTTGGTGACACTTTACAACGCTGAAGGCGTTCCATATACGTTCATCCCGAACTCCATCACGGAAGCGTATCCTGTCGAAGTGGAGGAACCACCTGTTGTCATAGAACCAGATCAACCGGAAGAGGTGACACCACCAACAGAACCAGAACCGGTTATCGAAGAACCAGCAATCGAGCCGATCTTACCGGCGCTCGCGCTAGAAGCGCAGAACATTGCCGGGGTCGACAAAGCCGTTGTCGGAGGTGAACTGTCGTATACGTTCATCGTAGAGAATACAGGAGACGCACCGTTAACGGTGACGAACTTTTCCCACGAGTATGTGAGCGGGGACGTTGGCCGTCTTGCCATCGAATCGTTGAATCAACACGTGTTTGATCGCTTGTATGAATTGATAGGAGAAGATGGTCTCTTACCCGATGAACGGGTCGAGGTGACAGCTGTCTTATCCGTTCCGTCTGACTATTCATTCAGCACGCATCCTGAGATTGGTAGTCTGTTTCGCGTGACAGGAGTGGATGAATACGACCGCATCGTCACAGCAGAAAGTCAACAAATCGTCCTTTTGCAACAACCTGATTTTACAGTGACAGGGACGAGTGAGATGGAGACCGTTCAGCCAGGTGAACCAATCCGATACACCTATACAGTGACCAACACTTCTAACGTTACCTTGTTCTTGTCTGACGTGATGCTAACTTGGCCGAGTGGTGCCTTGACGTATGAGGAGCAACAGATGGCGAATGAACGATTCGTGAAGCAAGTCGAAGCCATCCCTGAATTCGTAAACGGGTTCGGACCGGAAGAAGTGGTCACCCTTTCATTTGAACTCCCACTGCTCCCGTCCTATGACACACGAGCTGGGGCAGAATTAGTACAACAGGCAACGTTTACCCTCCAAGTGAATGAAGGAGTGAACGTGATCCGTTCCGTCGATGTACCGGTTGCGGTGAAACAACCCGTTCCGGTAAAAGAGGATGAACCGAAGCAAGTGCCTGAGAAAGAAGAAACAAAGATGGAACCACCAGTCGTGAAAGTGGTTGTAAAAGAGCGAGAGGCTCCTCCAGTGAAGCCTGACGATGAAGTCGACACGTATTCGCAAGATGTACTCCCGATGACCGGGGAGACGAACGAGACGTGGCATATGATGATTGGACTCCTCATGTTTGCATCTGGACTCCTTTTGATGATTCGTCGTAAGCACCCATCTACAAAACAATAATCGTGTATCCCTTCTTGTTTGATCAAGGAGGGATTTGTTCTGATTCCGCTTCGATACTTTTTTCGTGGAACGATTTTGTTATAATGGACAAAGTGAAATAGGAAACGATGTTCAAAGGAGCTAGACATAGATGAAATGGAAACAACTCGTCATCCCGACAATCGCCTCTGCGCTTTTGTTAAGCGGATGTTCAATGAAAATCCCGATGGGTGAAGAAGAAGCGACACCGACCGGCGAAGAAACAGCAGCAGAAGGCGTCACACAAGCGATCGAAGCACGTGATTCCTACTATCAAATGGTCATTCCCTTCAAAGCCGCAGCAGCGCGAGGACTTGCCCAGCGTCAAGTGAGTTCGTCGTTAGAGCTTGAAGAAGTTGAACTCGGTCTCATGCGCCATTCGACAGATGCGTTTGACCCAGACAAATTCGCTTATCAAGAGGGACAACTTTTAAACGCGGAAGACGTAACCAATTTACTTGGACGTAAAGGCGGGAGTAACGAAGGATTGACGCCGCTCAACCCGGCTTATGCGGACGGGAAGGCCGAAGTCGAAGACGACAAGTTCGTCGATGCGAACAAGAAGTCACCTCTATATTTGGCTTCGATCGTGGAACAGAACTATATGACGAAAGAGGATAGCGGATATCAGCTTGGCGGTGTGTCGTTTGCACTCATTTTGAACCGTGAGTATGTCTTCCAGGCACCGAACTACGGACCGACCTATACGGTGAAACTCGATCAGAAAAAAGTGATCGCAGAAGGGGAACGGATGGCGAACGAACTCGTCGCTCAATTGCGGAAGCGAGAAGACTTTAAAGATTTGGATGTAAACGTCGCGCTTTATATGAAGTCGACGCAAGGTTCACCGACGCCGGGGAACTATATCAAATCCGCTTTCGTCGGAACGGATGATGAGGTCACATCAGGTGACTGGAAAGCCATCGATGAGAAGTACTACTACTTCCCATCTGCGACGGCAACGAATGACGTACGCGAGGATGCACAGAAATTTACGCTCTTCAGTGACCGAATTGCCGATCTGTTCCCAGACTATAGCGGGATGATTGGGAAAGGCTTTTATCAGAACGGCGATTTGTCACGACTTGAAATCGATATCCCGATTCAATTCTATAGTCGTGCCGAACTTGTCGGATTCACCCAACACGTTGTCGGCTTGCTTGAAAACCGATGGGAATATAGCCGGAATGTCCCGGTCCGCATCAACGTGACATCACTCGGTGGCGACCCTGAAGTGACGATTGTGTTCGAGGATGGCATGGATAGTCCAAAAGTATACTTCTAATTCAGAAGAGGTTCGTTTTTTGAAACGAACTTCTTCTTTTTTTCGTATGAAAAGTGAAAGGATTATCTTTGACCTTATTTGACCAATTGAGTAGAATAGAGTTAACAGAAACGGGAAAGGGATAGGTGAGGTGAATCCATATGGCTAAAAACTATTATGACGAGCTCGGTGTCTCAAAAGGGGCGAGCGAACAAGAGATTAAACGTGCATACCGGAAGTTGGCGAAACAGTACCATCCGGACGTCAATAAAGATCCTGGCGCACAAGAGCGATTCAAGTCAGTCCAAGAAGCGTTTGACGTGTTGAGCGACCCAGAGAAAAAAGCGAACTATGATCGATATGGTAGCCCGGATGGACCGTCGTTCGGACAGGGGTTTGGTGGCGGTGGAGAAACTTACGGGGAAGGTTCGTCCCAGTTCGAAGATTTATTCCGACAATTCGGAGGTGGGTCGCGTACGACTTCGCGAACATTCGGATTTGAAGATATGTTCGGGAGCTTCTTTGATCAAGCTGTCGAAGAAGACTTGGATGAGACCGTTCGTGTGAATATCCCACTCAGCCAATTGACGAAGGAATCGAAAGTGAGCCTTCGACTTCAAACAGGCACGGTGAATGTCAAAATTCCACAGGGTGCCTATGAAGGTCAGAAGTTGCGGTTGAAGGGAAAAGGCAGCCGAGTCGGACAATCAGGGAACCGAGGAGATGTATACGTCGAGCTTCATTTTGCGGATGACGATACGTACCGACGTGAAGGAGAGCATATCGTGACGTTGAAACGATTGCGTCCGCTCGAGTTTTTAGATGGATCGAGCGTCATCATTTCAACACTCGACGGAGGACGGGTGAAGTTGAAAGTGAAACCTGGAAGCCGACCGGGGCAACGGATGCGCATTCCAGGTCGCGGTGTCATGACCGGTTCGAAAGTACGTTCTGACTTATTCGTACAACTCGAGGTCGACCTGCCTCTTGATGAAACATACCGTTCTGTCTATGAGCAAATCGAACGTTAATGGATAAGGAGGAATCGTGATGGACTTTAATCGTTTTACAGATAAAGCACATGAATGCATTGTCAGTTCACAGGCGTTGGCAAAACAATATCATCATAGTGAAATCAATGAGTGGCACGTGTTGGCATCTATGATTTCACAGACAGACGGGATTGCGCCGTTGCTGTTTCAAAAAATGGAGATCAACGTATCTGAGATTGAAGGAGAAGTCGCGCTTTCTTTGAAAAATGCGCCAAAACTTCAAAATCCGACGACACCGATGATTTCTGCTTCTTTGTTAGGCGTGTTGACGACGGCCGAGCGGGAAGCGACAGGGATGAACGATGAATACGTATCGGTCGAACATATCTTACTCGGGATCTTGTTGAACAGCAGTCAGGCGCAGGCGATGCTTGAGCGAAAAGGCATCACGGAAGAACGACTCCGCGAGGCGCTCGTCGCCGTACGTGGCAATCGCCGCATCACATCGAAATCGCCTGAAGCGACGTATGACGTCTTGACGAAATACGGACGAGACCTCATTCAAGAAGTGAAGACTGGGAAAATTGATCCGGTCATCGGACGCGATAGTGAGATTCGTCGCGTCATCCGGATTTTGAGTCGGAAAACGAAAAACAATCCGGTCCTCATCGGGGAACCGGGTGTCGGGAAAACGGCGATTGTCGAGGGACTCGCTCAGCGGATCGTTCGCGGAGACGTGCCGGAGAGTTTGAAAGACAAAACAATCTTCAGTCTCGACATGAGTTCACTCGTCGCTGGTGCGAAATATCGCGGTGAATTCGAGGAACGACTTCAAGCCGTCCTATCAGAAGTGAAGGAAGCAGAAGGCACGATTATCCTCTTCATTGATGAACTGCATACGATTGTCGGAGCTGGGAAGTCGGAGGGGTCGATGGATGCCGGAAACATGTTAAAACCGATGCTCGCCCGTGGGGAATTGCACTGTATCGGTGCTACGACGTTAGACGAGTATCGCCAATATATCGAGAAGGACCCTGCACTCGAGCGGCGTTTCCAACAAGTGCTCGTCGCTGAACCAGACGTCGAGGATACGGTTTCCATCTTGCGTGGCTTAAAAGAACGTTTCGAGATTCACCACGGAGTACGCATCCACGATAACGCTCTCGTCGCGGCGGCGATGCTATCAAATCGCTATATCACCGACCGGTTCATGCCGGATAAGGCTATCGATCTCGTCGATGAGTCGTGTGCGATGATTCGGACTGAGATGGAATCGATGCCGGCTGAGCTCGATGAATTGGTCCGTCGGGTCATGCAACTTGAAATCGAAGAAGCGGCGCTTAAAAAAGAGAGTGACGCGGCTTCCATGAAGCGTCTCGAAGCACTTCAACAAGAATTGGCATCACTCCGTGAACAGTCTGACTCGTTACGTCTTCGTTGGGAAAATGAGAAAGAGTCAACGCACCGCGTGCAACAAATCCGGGGAGACCTTGAAAAAGTACGTCTCGAATTACAAGAGGCAGAAAGTCGCTACGACTTGAATCGGGCTTCAGAACTGAAATATGGACGAATCCCAGAACTCGAGCGAGAACTAGAAGAAGCGGAACAGCTAGCGAGTTCGGTGACGCGTGAACTCGTACGCGAAGAAGTGACGGAAGAAGAAATTGCCGAGGTCGTCTCGAAATGGACCGGCATTCCGGTGACTAAACTGACAGAAGGAGAGCGAGATAAACTACTCAACTTAGAAACGGTGCTACACAAGCGTGTCTTCGGTCAAGATGATGCGATTCGCTTGGTCAGTGACGCGGTCATCCGGGCTCGGGCCGGAATCAAAGACCCGAACCGCCCAATCGGTTCTTTCCTCTTCCTTGGACCGACGGGTGTCGGTAAAACCGAGCTCGGGAAAGCGCTAGCGGAAGCGATGTTTGATTCAGAAGATCATATCGTTCGTCTCGATATGAGTGAGTATATGGAGAAACATGCCGTATCACGACTTGTCGGTGCACCTCCAGGATATATCGGTTACGAAGAAGGCGGGCAGTTGACGGAAGCCGTTCGCCGTAACCCTTACTCCGTTCTCTTGTTAGATGAGGTCGAGAAGGCACACCCAGACGTTTTCAATATTTTGTTGCAACTGCTCGATGATGGTCGATTGACCGATTCGCACGGTCGCATCGTCGACTTCAAAAATACGATTGTTATCATGACGTCGAACATTGGAGCAGACATTTTGCTCGAAGCGGCGAAAGATGGTGTGATCGATGAGGATGAAGAGCGTCAAGTGCTTGATAAGCTCCGCCGACATTTCCGTCCTGAATTCTTGAACCGGGTCGATGAAACGATTTTGTTCCATCCACTTACGAAAGATCAAATCGGTCAAATCGTCGAGAAAGCAGTCGGTCGAATGAGTGAACGGCTCACGACGCGCTCGATTCATATTGAAATCACGGATGCAGCTAAAACGTTCGTCGCCGATGAAGCGTACGAGCCTCAATTCGGTGCTCGTCCAATCAATCGTTACGTGCAACGAACGATTGAGACGAAGCTTGCCCGGAGTATCCTAGCGGGAGATGTCGAGGATGGCCAAACGGTCGTCATCGATGTCGAAAACGGGGAATTGACGTTACGTCCGTCGACGGTCAATGCATAAGAAAAGAGGAATCCGATCGGATTCCTCTTTTTATGTATGCCGAGGTTGTCGTTTCAAGAGTAGAAAACTGATGCCTACAAAGATGAGGTAAAGCACCGTTCCGAAAAATAAATTGAATAGCCACGGGATGGTCCCCATGAACAAGGCGCGTGTCGCTTCCTGGAACCAAAGCAGTAACCAAAAGAATAAACCAAGACTCGTTGCGAGTAGGGCATAAAACCCCGTCATGCCATGTTTCGTCAATCGTTTGATTCCGAACCCGAGTAAAGCCGTTACAAGAAAAATCGTACCTAGCCCAACATAGAACAATCCATCAATCGGCAAAGACTGCATCTACATGTCTCCTCTCACAGCATAAGAATCATATAGTTTCATCTTACACCTCGAGGAAATAAATGGGAATCAAAAAGGTGAAGCGTTTCGTCGCTCAGGTTGATAAATACAATATGGCTCTGATTCCTTATAGTCTCCCGTAACTGCGTATGCCCGCGCCCGTGAACCACCACAAAGATAGCGATATTCACAATAGCCACATTTCCCTTGGTGTGTATCGGGGTCACGTAGCGCCTTGAACGTCGGATGGTGACGATAAATATCAGCGAGGGGTGTCGTTCTTACATTTCCGCAATGGATCGGTAAAAACCCGGAAGGCTGTACGTCTCCTGTGTGCGAGATGAAGACAAACCCGTTCCCGTCATTCGTCCCACGTGGTGCCTTGGCTAAATCATCATGCGGATGTCCGATTGGGGGGAGCCCATCTGCTTTTCGCCGCTGATTTTCTTGTCGTGCCACCCGCCGATAGAACTGGGCTTCTGTTGTCGAGATGATGAACGGTGCCGTCTCCTGTAGTGAGAACGCCCACTTGAGCACTTCTTCATGTCGCTCGGGAGAAATGGGCTGTAACAGTGAACCGCGTCCGGTCGGGACGAGGAAAAAGAGCGTCCAGACGGATACACCGAGGGACTCTACGAGTTTCGCCATTTCGGGCAAGCGATCGACGTTGTATTCGGTCACCGTCGTGTTGATTTGAAAAGACATCCCTTCTTCTCGGAAGTAGGAAATTCCTCGGATGGTACGCTCAAAACTGCCACGTGTCCCTCGAAAGTAATCGTGCGTCTGTGCGTCCGGACCGTCGATAGAAAACGCCCAGCGTGACAAACCGGCAGCTTTTGCTCGTTTTACGGCGTCATGCGTGACACGCGGTGTGGCAGAAGGTGTCATCGAGACTCGCATCCCGAGAGAAGAAGCGTACGCGGTCAATGCAAACAAATCTTCACGCATGAGGGGGTCGCCACCTGTGAAGACGAGAATCGGATTATCCATCGCATGAATCTCTCGAATGAGCGCCTTTCCTTCTTCCGTGTCGAGTTCATTTTCGTATCGGTGAAACTGTGCCTCGGCCCGGCAATGGACACAGGAGAGCGCGCAGGCACGCGTTACTTCCCAAATGACGATAAACGGGTTCTCGTGATAGTCGATGTGCTTCATACCATCACCCCCTGCTTGAGGTTTAGGTTGTTAACCGCTTGTTTTGCAGAATCAACACAATCTGGTAAACCAACCCCATGGAGAATGGCGCCACACGCCTCGACTCCGTCCCACTTCGAGAGTGCTTGTTCAAAGGCGCGGACATCCTCTTTATGACCGACCTCGTATTGGGGCATCGTTTGAACGTGGCGTTCGACTTTCGTGAAGAGTGGTGTCCCGACTTGTTGAATACGACGGAGCTCGTGCAAAGCGAATGATGCAATCGTATCATCGTCCTCGTGCAATAAGGACGAAACATAATCAGAACCGATGTACATGCGAATCAACGCTTTCCCTTCAGGTGCCATATGCGGCCACTTCTTATGCATCCAACTGCAAGCGGTCAAGGCGTTGCCTTCCGATTTGGCGATGACGTAACCTGTTCCGTCTAGCGCCTCGACTTCTGATTCGTCGAATGCGGCAAGAACGGTCATCGAGGACGTTCGCTTACGAGTCGACAAACGCTCGGCTTCAGAAAATCCGAGTAGCGGCCCGAGCATGTTTGGGGAAGTCGCAAGGATGATGCCGTCAAACTGCTCGACCGTTCCATCCGCCAATGTGATTTCATGCGGTCTTACGGACTTGACGATTGTATTCAGCACGAGGCGGTCGATGGAAGGACGGAGCGCCTCAACGAGCGCACCGAGCCCTTGGTCGATGGATAAAAACTTTCCGGTCTCGGACGGCTTCACCCCAGCCTGAACAGGTGGTGTGAGTGCTTTCATTCCGAGAATCAGACTGCGAGTTTTTTGTTCAATCGTGATAAACTGAGGGAAAGTAGACTCGATGCTCATATCATCAAGCGTTCCGTTGTAAATCCCGGACAGAAGGGGTTCGATCATCGTGTCGACGACTTCTGAACCGAGTCTCGTCCGAAAGAAGCGATCGAGCGAGATGTCCTCCCCTTCATACACACGCGGAATCACGAGGTCGAGTCCGGCACGAAATTTTCCTCTCCACGTAAAGAGATCCGTTTTAACCATCGGCCAAAACTTAGTCGGAATCCCCATGACCGATCCTTCTGGCATCTGTCTCAGTTGTTGACGGACATAAATGTAAGAGGTCCCGGTTTTAGAACGAACGAGTTGGTCCTCAAGGCCAAGGTCGGTAATGAGAGTCGTCAAAGTTGGCTTTCGTGCCATATAGCCATCCGGTCCGGTCTCTAATGTGAATCCGTCTCGATAGATGGTTTTGATTTTTCCGCCGAGACGGTCCTGTGCCTCGAACAGTGTGACGTGTGCGCCGGCGACCTTGGCATAATGTGCCGCGGCCAGCCCGGCGATGCCACCTCCGATAATTGCAATCTGATTCAATCGATTCACCCATTTCTTTAAAATTCTTTTCTTACTAACGGTACCGAGAATGTAGACGCAGACATAGGATAAGTGTCACGGAGTTCTAGACAAATTTGTCACGAATTCGAAAGGGGACGATGAGATGATCGCCTTCATCATTGTCGCGACTGTCATTGTGTCAGGTGTGATTGGATTTATTGTGACGATGAATCGACATGGGGAAAAATTGGTCGGGGACGAGGAAAGTCCATCGATGATTTGGGCGGATGAGGACTGGTATAAAGAAGATGGACCGCCAGACGGATAATATGATAAGATGACCCGGTTGAAATTTGATGGAACATGAGGTGATCGAATGAATGTACTCGAACAACAGTTGAACCACTTGATTGATGAGTGTCGTCCGTACACAGCTCAAGGGAAAGTAGCGGACTATATCCCGGAACTGGCGCATGTGAAAAATGATTTACTCGGGGTGGCGATTTGTTTGCCAGACGGTACGTATATTCACGCTGGGGACGTTCATCATAAGTTCACGATTCAAAGTGTATCGAAGGCGCTGACGCTTTGCTATGTGCTGATGGAGTTTGGGGAAGACTATGTGTTTTCAAAAGTAGGGATGGAACCGACGGGCGATGCGTTCAACTCGATTGCGAAACTCGAGGAGACGGTCCCGTCAAAACCGCTGAATCCGATGATCAATGCGGGGGCGTTAGCAGTGACGAGTATGATTTTAGGGGAGACGGCTGAGTTAAAGATTTATCAGTTCCGTCAATTTTTAGCGACGTTGTTAAATCGACCGGTGGAGGAAATTACGTACGATGAAAAAGTCGCCCGCTCTGAATACGAGACGACCGACTTGAATCGCGCACTCCTCTATTTTATGCGTCATCATGGGATTGTAGAGGGAGACGTCGATGAAATTATTGACGTGTATACGAAACAGTGTGCCATTGAAATCGACTGCTTTGACTTGGCACGAATCGGACGTGTCTTCGCTGGGAACGGGGAGGACCCGGATACAGGGGAAGAATTGATTCCGCGTCGTGTTGTTCGGATCGTCAAAGCCATCATGACGACATGTGGCATGTACGATGCTTCGGGGGAGTTTGCCGTCCGTGTCGGTCTTCCAGGTAAGAGTGGAGTGTCCGGCGCCATTTTAGCGGTTGGGAACCACGAACTAGATTTGAGTAACGTCGGGTTTGGCATCTTCGGTCCAGCGCTCGATTCAAAAGGGAACTCGATTGCGGGGATGAAGTTGCTCGAACTGTTGATTGAACGGTATACATCGCGCTAAATGGTTAGATGTTCAACGGATGTATCCAGTTCGTGCTGCAACGTTTTGATTTTTGTATCATACGCAGACTGTAGGTCGACAGGCGGTGTGAACGAACGCCAACGCTTCAACAGTTGGTCATGGTCGTTCATCTCACCGAGTTCGGTTTGCATCTTTTTTAACGTACGGACGGTGTCCATGGACGCGTCCGACTCGTAGTTTAACAAGTATTCATGTAAGTATCGCTCACGTTTCACGGCCAAGCGGACTTTATGGAGCGCTTCGATTTGATCTTTCCCATTGGTTTGTTCATGATAGATGCGAATACGCTGTTTGCGCTCGCTTTTCGCCTTTTCTAACATCGGAGAGGCGTTCGTTTTTTTAAACGCACGAAATAAAGGTCCTCCGATGAAACGGCGGATTTGTTGATCGAGTGAAGGGGTCATCTTTTCACTGACTCGAGTTGAGAGAATCGTTCGTTCGATGGCACGTTGCTTTTCCATCGCTTGAAGAAACGCTTCATCGAGATTCGTTTCGGCATCAAACTGTTCGACAAGTACGTCGAGGTCACGCACATGACCAAGTGCTTCCATCAATTGTTTGAGTTGCCGGAACGTCGCAGGCTTCGTCTCAAAGATTTGCATGAACGTGATCAGCTTTCGTAAATGAACGCGGGCGCGGTGAATATCCTCGGAATTGTTGAACGTGAGAGCTTCTGTCACGTAGTGATTGAACGTGTTCCACGTTTCTAACAGCTCAAATTTAAGTTTTTCTGCATGCCGTTGATTCATGATATTGTTTCCTTTCTGAAAAAGAGATGAGGGTTGTCCATGTACCAAACACATTCATTAAACGAAAAAATAAAACTATTCTTTACGATTTTCTTCCCAATCCTAGTCACGCAAGTGTCTTTTTATTTGATTAGCTTTTTCGATACCGTCATGTCCGGACGCGCGGGTGCGGTCGATCTGGCAGGCGTCGGTGTCGGATCAAGCTTATGGATGCCGGTGTATACCGGACTTAGCGGAATCTTGCTGGCGGTGGCTCCGATTGTATCGCAAGCGCTCGGCGCACGGGATCGTCAACAGATTCAACGCACGCTATTTCAAGGTATCTACTTAGCCGTCATACTGAGTATTGTTACGCTGACATTAGGGTCTTTCCTCGTGCCGATTGCAATCGAGGGAATGGGACTCAGTACGGAAGGGAAGCGAATCGCGACCCAATACTTACTTGCACTTGGTTTCGGCGTCTTACCGATGTTTTTGTTCAACGTGCTTCGCACACTCATGGATGCGCTCGGCAAGACGAGGGTCTCGATGATCCTCATACTATTAGGGTTACCCATTAATGTCGGATTAAATTACATCTTCATCTTTGGAAAACTCGGTGTTCCAGCGTATGGCGGCGTTGGGGCAGGAATTGCCTCGAGCATCACTTATTGGTTGCTCTTTTTCATGGCTTTCTTTTTCGTCAGAAACGGAAAACCATTCCGTGAATATAAGTTTTTACGGACGACTGAGCGCATCATCTGGCTCAGACAAAAAGAGTTGTTGCAACTCGGGACGCCAATTGGGCTTGCCATTTTTGCGGAGGTCAGTATCTTTGCGGCGGTCACGCTACTGCTTAGCTCATACGGGGACCAAATCGTCGCGGCACACCAAGCAGCCATTAATTTCGCCTCGTTCGTATATATGCTCCCGCTTTCGGCATCGAGCGCACTAACGATTGTCGTTGGATACGAACTCGGCGCGAGACGGCTGCAAGATGCTGTTCGATATGCGAAGATTGGGATCTCGCTTTGTCTCGCTGTCTCCATCTTTTCTGGTGCATTGTTGTTTTGGCAAAATGAGCGGGTCGCTGCCATTTATACGAATGATCCGACTGTCGTGGACCTCGCAGCCCACTTTATGATTTTCGCCGTGTTCTTCCAGTTATCAGATGCTGTCGCCGCACCGATTCAAGGGATTTTACGAGGGTTCAAAGACGTCAACATCACGTTGGTCCTTTCTCTTGTCGCCTATTGGGTCATCGGTTTACCTCTCGGTTATGTATTGGCGGAACACGCTGGATTCGGACCAGACGGTTATTGGATTGGATTGATTGCCGGGCTGGCCGCCGGAGCGGTCTTATTATTCCTCCGACTCGTATGGATTGTCCGGCGCTACGGGACGCTCCAATCGACATAAGGACGTAAAGGTTGTTCGCAATTGTGAACAATCTTTTATTTATTATAAATTGGTCTATACAACTATACTTTTATCCAGTATGATAACATGGAGGAAAACAAAAAGGAGTGGTGAACCGGTGGGGACATTGATCAATGCTCATATCGTGTCAGCAGAACAAGCATGGGAGCGAGGGTATATCAGGTGGAATGGCCAATCGATTGACGAAATCGGATCGATGGAACAGTTTGTACAACGAGATGAGAACGTGATTGATGTCTCGGGTGCGCTCGTGACACCTGGTCTCATCGATATCCATATTCACGGGGGATATGAAGTCGATACGATGGACGCGGACGAGTCACGGCTTCGTCAATTGAGTGAAGACATGCTACAAGAAGGCGTCACGTCATTCTTTGCGACAACAATCACTCAATCGAAAGAGGCGATTGAACAAGCGTTGACGGCCGTTCGAAACGTCATGGCAACAGAGGATACGACCATCGCCGGAATTCATTTGGAAGGGCCATTCGTTAACGTAGAGATGGCGGGGGCGCAACCGGCGGAATATATCATCGACCCAGATGCGGAACAGTTTCGAAAATGGCAACAGCTTGCTGGAGGCCATATTCGACTCGTCACGTATGCACCGGAACGACCAGGAGCCCGTGAATTTGAAGAAGCGCTTCGCGAATCAGGAGCAATCAGTTCTGCGGGACATACGAGTGCGACGTTCGAAGAGAATAAACAGGCGGGCGTTAAACATGGAACACACTTATATAACCAAATGCGAGGCTTGCATCATCGGGAACCGGGAACGGTCGGATATTGTCTGTTAGAGAAAGGTGTCATGGCCGAAATCATTCCAGACGGGATTCATAGCCGCCCTGAAATGGTTGATTTTGCTTACCGTCTAAAAGGAGCAGATGAACTCGTCGTCATCACGGATGCGATGCGAGCGAAGGGTTTGCCTGACGGACAGTATGAATTGGGAGGACAACCGGTCATCGTAGAAGGCGGCGCTGCCCGCCTTGAAGCCGGCAATCTCGCAGGGAGTGTGTTGACGATGGATGCAGCATTCCGAAACATTCAAGCGTATACCGGATGTACGGTGGAAGAGGCGGTCAAGATGACTGCGACGAATGCGGCAAAAGAGTTCGGGTTAACGACAAAAGGAGACATCAAATCGGGGTTTGATGCGGACCTTGTCGTCTGGGATGACACAGCACATGTTCAGATGACAATCGTCAAAGGAAACATCGCATATGAACGGGAGGATCAAAGATGAACGTATTAGTCGCCAAATCAGCGAACGACGCGGAACGAATCGCATATTTGCTCATCAAAGAACGGATTTCAGGGAAGCATGACTTCGTACTCGGTCTCGCCACAGGTAGCACGCCAGTCGGAATGTATCAAATGTTTAAACAAGACGCGCTCGATTGTAGCCATGTGACGAGCGTCAACCTAGATGAGTATATCGGACTGTCACCAGAGCATCCCCAGAGCTACAACCGTTTTATGAAAGACCGACTGTTTGACGAAGTACCATTCAAGCAAAGCCATCTTCCTCAAGGCGATGCGCCAGATCCCGAAGCGGAAGCGAAACGGTATGAAGCACTCGTCCGAACACTTGGTGTCGACTTGCAACTCCTTGGCATCGGGGAAAATGGACACATCGCATTTAATGAACCGGGTACAGCGCTTGACGCGAAGACGCATGTGACTGAACTCACCGAATCAACACGGGAGGCAAACCGTCGCTTTTTTGATCGGCTTGAAGATGTACCGACCCACGCCATCACGATGGGACTCGATACAATCATGAATGCGCGGGAGATTGTTCTCGTAGCGACAGGCGAGCGGAAGGCGGAAGCTGTACAACATATGATTGAAAGCGTACCGACGGTCGACTGGCCGGCGACGATTCTGCAAGCACATCCTGGTGTAACGGTCGTACTCGATGAAGCGGCGGCATCGCGCTGTGCAGAGGCCCTTCAAGCTCGAGGGCAAGAAGCGGCAACGCGATTCTTCACGATTCGGGCTTAACTAACCTGCGGAGACATCTCCGCAGGTTTTTCTGTTTTTAACTGTGGGAAAATGTAAAGAAATGAATTTGTCATCAAAACGTTTTCGACAAATTTCACACTTTCCTCTATAATGAGTGAAGCTTATTACTTTGACTCGAAGGAGACCATTATGAATTCTAGAACACATACTCGTAGACAGCGCAAAGGTCCGTCTGCGTTTTATAAGGTATTTAGTGCCCTCGTGCTGATTGCGATTATTGCTGGGTCTAGCATTTACGGTACCGCATTTTATAAAGCCCACAACATGTTGTCCGGTACCCAGGTCACGTTAGAGGACGACCCAACAGTCGAACCGACTCGTTTTGATAAAGAAGACACAGAGTCGTTTTTGATTTTAGGGACTGACCTTTCTCCACAAAAGAAAGCGCGTGGAGAGTATGGACGCTCGGATGTCATGATTGTCGTCATTTTGAACAAGAAAGAAAAACAGACGACGATGCTCAGTATCCCACGTGATTCGTACGTGAATATCGATTACACGGGATACAACATCCCTTATGGAAAGACGGGTCTTGATCAAGATAAGATTACGCACGCCTATTACTTTGGTTCGATGGATGAATCGAATCCGAACAACGGGATGCGCATGGCAACGAACACAATCGAGGACTTGGTCGGCGTTGAAATCGACCATGTCGTCTCGCTCAACTTCCAAGGGTTTGTTGATTTCATCGATGCGGTAGGTGGTGTTGAGATTGACGTACCGTTCTCATCACAACAAAACAGTTATGACGCCTCGCGTGAGACCGTTCAAATCGAAGAGGGACTTCAGCAACTTTCTGGTGAAGAGGCACTCGCCTACGTCCGAAACCGATATGACGACCCACGTGGTGACATCGGCCGTGGACAACGCCAAATGGAAGTCATCAACGCCGTACTCGAACAATCACTTGGCACGTCACTGATCAATAACTACGATAAAGTCTTGAAAGCCGTCGGTGACAACATGCAGACGACGCTCGGACCGAATGATTATATGCGTTTGATTGAAGATGTCGGTGCGTTGCACAATACGGTGCAATATCAATTGACAGGTGAAGGTGCCCGCGCAGATGACGGCCACTTCTACTATTTCTTGAATGAACCGCTTCTTGAAGAAGTACGCTATCGTGTACAACAAGCGGACGCAGGCAATCCTGTGGAGCCGATGACGGACACGGAGTTGGAGTCTTACACGTTAGACCCGAACGGAATAACGTACGAAGCACAATAAAAAAAGTTTGCCTCTCTCGGGGCAAACTTTTTTTATATGCGATCCATCGCGACGGTCAAGGAGTAGGAGTCTCCGCGGAAGAGTGAACGACTATACTCGAACATGTCACCGTTCTCGAGATAGGTACGTTGATCGATCAGCAATACCGGTGCGTTTGGAGAAATGGTTAGCAGTCTTGCTTCCTCGGGACCAGCGCTACGGGCTTCAAGTGTCTGTGTTGCATTTTTCAAACGTAAACCGTGCTGTTCGGCGTACGCATAAATGGAACCGGTCGCGTCTTCTTTCGTCAGGTCAGGCAATAAACGGACAGGAATGTAGGCGGTCTCGAGCGCGAGAGGATGATCATCTGCAAGTCGGAGTCGCTTCATTTCGTATACCGGCGTTTGATTCGGGATACTCAGTTGCTGGGCGATTCGATCCGTTGCCGGGATGACCTCGTAGGACAAAAGACGACTGAGCGGTCGCATACCTCGATGTTTGATTTCTTCAGAGAAACTCGTCAATCCGGACAATGTCATCGCAATCTTTTGACTCGCAACGAATGTGCCCCGGCCTTTTTGCCGACTCAAATAACCAGCGTTGACGAGGTTCATGATGGCTTGACGAATCGTCATACGACTCACATGAAATTGTTCGGAAAATTCTCGCTCTGAGGGTAAGGTGTCTCCTGGTTTTAACAATCCGTCATCAATTTGTTGCTTTAAGTACGCTTCAATTTGATAATAAATAGGTAACGGAGATTGTTTATCGATTTCTAACATATCATTTCGCTCCTGACTGAGAAGATGTATGTTTCATTATAGACGAAATAAGACTAGTTGTCTGAACAGATTTATAGAGAGAAGGTGGAGGACAAGATGGATCAACATACAGTAAATACAATCGTGACCTCAGTAAAACAGGACAATAAAGGGCATTGGCATACGCTCGAGAATAGTCCTTTTTATGCGGAAGGCGGCGGTCAACCGGCTGACCGTGGATCAATCGGTTCGCATAATGTATTGGATGTGCAAATTAAAGATGGTGAAGTGTGGCACCTCTTGTCAGAAGGATTATCTACGGGTACACCTGTAGCGGTTCGAATCGATGAGGACGTGAGAAGAGACCATTCCATCCAGCATACTGCCCAACACTTGTTAACAGCGATATTAGAAGACCGACATGGGATTCGTACGCTCAGCTTTGGAATCGGGGAAGAGGATTCATCTATTGAGATTGAGACGGCAGCGATGGACTGGACGCAAATTGAAGTACTCGAGCAAGAGATCCAGCAACTCATCTTTGACAATCATCCGGTTCATGTCTATGAAATCCCGGACGAAAAAGTCGATCGGACACGCTTGCGGAAAGCCTCCGATCGAACAGGAATGATTCGAATCGTCGAAATCGAAGGGATTGATTACAATGCGTGTGGCGGCACACACGTTGAAATGACAGGACAACTTGGCATGATTCAAGTCACCTCGCTCAAAAAAGTGAGAGGCAACATCCGCTTGACGTATGTTGCCGGAAATCGTGCGTTAAAGGCGACGCAACGAGCACGTGAAGCGCTCCGGACGATTCACCATACATTCTCGACGACGAATGAAACGGTGGCGGCACGTGTGATTGAAGAGCATACGATTCGACTAGAACGTGAAAAAGAAATCAAAACACTTGAGGAACGGATTGCGAAAGCGAAAGTAAAGGCAGTCTTACAAGAAGATAATTATGTAGCGTTACATGTGGGACGGACCGAGGCCGAAACATTGACGACCGCAATTATTGAACGGATTGCCGCGACAGGACGCATTGCGGTCGGGGCCAACTACAGTGCGCAAAAATTATTTGTCATGCATGATGGGACTCACGATATCGCGGTAGGGACGTTCCTCCGAGCGGCACTTCAAGAGATGCAGATCGGTCGCGGTGGTGGAAACCATAAACAAGCACAAGCTCGATTCACTTCCGTATCGGAACTAGAACGGGGGATGGAAGAAATCGTGAGACGATTGCAAGAGGGGGTTTTACCATGTTGACCATTCAATCGGGAAAAGAAGCACAGTTGATTGACCAGGCCAGATACGTGCGAGAAGTCGTATTCATTCAGGAACAAGGAATCGATGCTAGTCTCGAATACGATGACTTAGACGATGTCTGTACGCATGTTGTTGGTCTCATTGACGCTCAACCGGTGACGACAGCACGCCTTCGCCCCGTGGATGCGACGGTCGGGAAAGTGGAGCGAGTGGCGACGATTCAGGCGGCTCGAGGTCATGGATATGGAAAAGAAATTATGAATGAAGTCGAACGTGTCGCAAAACATCAAGGATTAGGTGAGTTGCGCTTAGGCGCACAACTAACGGCGCTCCCATTTTACGAAAAACTCGGGTACGAGGCGTTCGGAGATGAGTTTTTAGATGCGAATATCCCACACCGAATGATGCGGAAAACGTGGTAATCCTTTTTTGAAATATCCCATTTTTCTAAAAAAAGGTTGGCAAGAAGATTTCGATTTGTTATAACTAATACTAACAACTGACAGATAGAGGTTGCGAATGACATGAGTAAGCTTGATTGAAACGGACGCACTCCGGATCGAGCCGAAAGGGGAAATTCGCCGAAGTCAACGTTCACGTGCGTGTGAACGGAGGCTGGGGTAGTCGTGAATAACGCCTACACTGCCATGGTCAACTACCATGGAGCGCTATCTACGGAACGATTTTTTTAATCGTTTTTCAACTGCGCGTACAAGCGGCAGACCGTAGGGAGAGTGCTTCCTACCGGTCTGCCGCTTTTTCTGTTGGTGGACATCTTGAAAGTGGGGAACTTGATGACAACCGTACTGAAATTTGGAGGCAGCTCTGTTGCCACAATCGAACAAATACAAGCCATTTCGGACTATTTACAAACACGTGTGGCGACCGGTGAAAAATTGGTCGTCGTCGTTTCGGCGATGGGCAAGACGACGGACTCGCTCCTGTCGCTTGCTAAACAAATCACGGAGCGCCCGATGATTCGTGAACTCGATCGGCTACTCGCCGTCGGGGAAGAACAGACGATCAGTTTACTCAGTATCGCCTTGAACTCGCGAGGCGTACCGGCCATTTCACTCACCGGGCAACAAGCTGGGATTGATACGATGGGCATCCATACGAAAAGCAAAATTAAAGCGATTCGTAAAGAAGTGTTGCACGAGAAGTTACGTCAGTACGATGTCTTAATCGTCGCTGGTTTCCAAGGTGTGAATGAAGCGGGAGACGTCACGACACTCGGGCGTGGCGGTTCGGATACGACAGCAGTCGCACTAGCAGCCGTCCTCAGTCAACGTTGTGAAATTTATACAGATGTGGCTGGGGTGTATACGACAGACCCGCGAATTCATCCGACGGCGAAGCGTCTAGACACGGTGTCTTACGACGAAATGATGGAGATGAGTGCACTCGGCTCCAAAGTCATGGAGATGCGAAGCGTCGAGCTCGCCAAGAAGTATGACGTGAATATTTTTGTTGGAAAGACGCTCTCGAGCGAAGGAGGAACATGGATCATGGATACGACACAAGCAATGGAACAGAAAGCAGTCACGAGTGTGAGTGTTGTCAAAAACGTACTCAGTGTCTCAATCAAACATATCCCGCACACGGCAGCCGGAGTCGCGGACATCTTTGAAAGATTATCAGAACGCCACGTCAACATTGATATGATTTCGCAGACGGCTTTCGATGGAGAAGTGTTCCTTTCGTTCACATGTCCACTCGATGAAGAAGCATTTTTGGAAGAGGCGCTCGCAGAATTGACAGCGACCTTACCACAAATCAAAATCGATCGTCACACAGAACATGCAAAAATTTCAGTTGTCGGAATCGGCATGCGAGACGCAACAGGCGTCGCATCAGAACTGTTCGCGACATTCCGCGAGATGGGCATCCCGTTCTATCAAGTCACGACTTCTGAAATCAGCATTTCCTATACGATTCAAGAACAAGACGTGGAAGCGGCCGTCGCAGCCATTGCGGCTCGCTTCAACTTATAAGGGGGAAGCACGATGTATAACGTAGCTGTCGTCGGCGCAACTGGCGCCGTCGGACAAAAAATGATTGATGTATTAACAGAGTACGAATTTCCAATCAGTGAACTGAGACTATATGCTTCAGCCCGTTCAGCAGGAAAGACGGTTGAGGTGAACGGACAACCGGTCGTGATTCGCGAGCTGAACGATTCGATTTATGCGGACCCAATCGATATCGCCTTGTTCTCTGCCGGTGGGAGCATCAGTGAACAGTATGCGCCACGCTTGAGTGAACAAGGGGTCATCGTCATCGACAATTCAAGCGCATTCCGAATGCAAGAAGGAATTCCGCTCATCGTGCCGGAAGTGAATCGGGTCGAGCTCAGCCCAGAGAAGACGCTCATTGCGAATCCGAACTGCTCGACGATTCAATCGGTCGTCGCGCTCGCACCGCTTTCGGAAGTGTATGGACTGACACGTGTCGCCTATACGTCTTATCAAGCTGTATCGGGTTCCGGTCAAAAAGGGATTGATGACCTTGAGCGCGGGGCGCGTGGCGAGGAACCGACGAATTATCCGTATCCGATCTATGATAACGTGTTGCCGCAAATCGATGTATTTTTAGAGAATGGCTATACGAAAGAGGAACAAAAAATGATTGAGGAGACGCGTAAGATTTTGAATGCGCCGAACCTCGGTGTGACGGCTACGTGCGTCCGCGTACCGGTGCGAAACAGTCATGCGGTATCCATCACGGTGACGCTCGAACGGGATGCGACGGTCGCAGAAGTCAAAGCCGTACTCGCAGATGCGCCTGGTGTCGTGGTTATGGACAGTCCGGCCGACCTATCATATCCGACACCGCTTGATGCGAACGGGACCGACGAGGTGTATGTCGGTCGAATTCGCCGAGATGATTCTCAGCCGAATACGTTCCACCTATGGTGCGTCGCGGACAACGTTCGAAAAGGGGCAGCGGCGAACGCGGTACAAATCGCACAATGCATGATCAGTCAAACAGCGACAAAATAAGGAGGGGATGACATGTTCACAGGAGTTGCGACAGCACTAGCGACCCCATTCCAAGAAGATGGGCAGTTAAACTTAGAGGCATGGACGGCATTGATTGAAGACCAAATCCAAGAGGGAGTGAGTGGACTCGTCATCGGTGGAACGACCGGCGAAGGCATGACACTGACGAATGAGGAATTCGAGACATTGCTCGTTCGAGCAGTGGAGGTCGCGAACGGACGAGCGGTGATCATCGCGGGAACCGGATCGAATAACACGGCTCTCAGTATCGAGAAAACGAAACGGGCCGCAGAACTTGGGGCAGAGATGGCGATGGTCGTCACCCCGTACTATAACAAGTCAACACAAGCCGGGCTTCTCGCTCACTTTACAGCGATTGCGGATGCATCACCGATTCCGCTCATGCTATATAACGTCCCGTCACGAACCGGTGTCGCGTTAGCACCTGAAACGGTTGGGGAGTTAGCGGAACATCCGCGCATCACGGCCTTGAAAGAGGCGAGTGGGGACATCTCGGTCATGGCACAGATGATGGCTCATCTTCCGGAAGGATTCACCGTTTACTGCGGGAATGACGATCAAATCTTGCCATATATGGCATGGGGCGCTCAAGGTGTCGTTTCGGTCTTGTCGAACGTCTACCCAGGGGCGACCGTCGCCTTGGCAGAAGCACTTCTAGCAGGTGATCTCCAGACGGCGCGTACATGGCAGCTACGCCTGCTCCCGGTCATCGACGAACTCTTCGCAGAAGTGAATCCGATTCCGGTGAAGGCGGCACTTCAAGCGAAAGGCTTTGCCTTCGGTGCGCCACGTCTGCCGCTCGTCCCGATGAGCGCGACGGCCGAAGCAAAATTACTATCGGCGATGGAGCAGTTTAACGAGGTGAGACAATGAATGTATTGATTCACGGATTTGGTGCGATGGGACGAATCGTCGAAGAAGTCGCCAACATGCAAGGCGTGAACGTCTCGGCAATCGTGTCACCGGGAAGTGACGAGCATCTGGCCTCATTAGATAAGGTAGATGCACCAGTCGACGTTGTCATCGATTTTTCAAATCCGGCATTGCTTCCTGACTTGCTCGCATTCGGGCGGTCACGCAACATTCCGCTCGTCATCGCAACGACAGGGTTCACACCTGAGGAGCTTACAAAGATTGAAGAAGCGTCAACAGACATTCCGATTTTTCAGTCTTATAACACATCGTACGGGATCGCGTTGCTGAAGCAGTTGCTCGATCAGCTCGTCCCGCTCACACTCGGTTATGACATCGAGGTGATTGAGGCGCACCATCGGAAGAAAGTAGACGCGCCAAGCGGAACGGCGGAGCTATTAGCCCGTGCCATCGAAGCGAAACGAGAGGTGACACCGATTTACGAACGAACGTCACGCCGAGAAGCGCGTGGTGCCGAAGAGTTGGGGATGCACTCGATTCGTGGTGGTACGATCTTCGGGGAGCATACCGTGCTCTTCGCCGGAGATGATGAAATGATTGAATTGAAACATACCGCGTTATCGAAACGCGTCTTTGCAAACGGGGCACTTGCCGCGGCAGCGACGATCATCGACCGCCCGGCAGGACTTTATAATCTATCGAACTTATACGAGGAGGCTACTCATGTTACTCACAAACGCTTATGAAATCGCACAATATATTAAAGATGCAAAAAAGGAAACACCGGTAAAACTTTACGTCAACGGCCAATTGGCAGGTCTTGAAATCGAGGAAGCGAAAGCGTTCGGAACGGATGAGTCGAAGCTGTTCTTGACGACTGCGGAGCGCGCAGCCGCTTTCTTAGAAGCGAACGCGTCGGTCATCACCGATTCACACCTTGAGTATGATCGTCGTAACAGTGCCGTTCCAATGCTCGACACGACACAACTCAATGCACGAATCGAGCCAGGTTCATTCATTCGTGACCATGTACAAATCGGGAACAACGCCGTCGTCATGATGGGTGCTGTCGTCAATATCGGTGCAGTCATCGGAGACGGTTCGATGGTCGACATGAATGCCGTCATCGGCGCGCGAGGAACGCTTGGGAAGAACGTCCACCTCGGAGCGGGTGCCGTGGTCGCAGGTGTCCTCGAGCCACCTTCAAAAGATCCGGTCATCATCGAAGATGGCGTCATGATTGGAGCGAACGCTGTCATCTTGGAAGGGGTTCGCGTCGGGGAAAATGCGGTAGTCGCAGCTGGGAGTGTCGTCACGCAAGATGTTCCTCCAGGTGTTGTCGTCGCGGGTACGCCGGCACGCGTCATCAAACAGAAAGATGAAAAAACTTCTGAAAAAACGCAACTTGTTGATGACTTACGCTCTCTCTAACGTATAATAGACAGAAAATATAAACAATGAGGAATGGGAGAGTTGCATTATGGAACAGTATGGACAATGGATGTGGAAAGACGGGGCTTGGATTGAGCCGACTGACGCAAACACGAGTATCATGACACACGCGATTCATTACGGAAGTGGGTTCTTTGAAGGGATTCGCGCGTATCACACGGAGGAAGGCCCAGCCATCTTCCGCTTACGTGAACACTTGGAGCGACTCGTTCGCTCGTGTGCATACTACCACGTCACGCTACCTTATACGGTAGATGAACTCGAACAAGCTACGATGGAATTGATTGAGCGAAACGGATTTGAAGCATGTTATATCCGCCCGTTCGTCTTCCTCGGAACACCTTGGCAGGCGCTTATGCCGACAGCAGAAACGAAGGTACACGTTGCCATCTCGTGCTGGCCGCTCGGTGAATATTTCAGTAAAACAGTTGGGATTCGGGCAAAAGTAGCTTCATATCGCCGTGTGTCTTCGACAATGATGCCGATGCAAGCGAAAGCAGCATCGAACTATATGAACTCACAGTTACTAAAAGGAGAGGCACTTCGTGACGGATTTGATGAAGCGATTGCCCTCGATATGAACGGAAACGTCAGCGAGGCGAGTGTCGCGAACATCTTCCTCGTCAAAGGGAAGACGATCACGACACCGTCACTCGATTGTTCCGTACTCGATGGCATCACGCGTCAGACGGTCATGCAACTTGCGCGTGATGGAGGTTATGAAGTCGTAGAACGTCACATCGGGCGCGATGAGTTATATGTAGCCGATGAGATTTTCTTGACGGGAACGGCAGCCGAAGTGACGAGCGTCATCGAGGTCGACCACATCTCGATTGGTGGAGGCATCCAGAAGGTTGCGACAGAAATGTTGACACGTTATCGTGAGGCCGTGACAGGACAACTTCCGGAACACCGCGATTGGGTCACGTTCGTGAAATCAGCAGTTAAAGAGTAAAGGAGTTTTGAACGATGGGAGTCACAATTGACTTGAATGCGATTCGCGAGAACAAACGTCGGATTGAAGCGCTCGGGCGCCCCGTGTTTGCAGTCGTGAAAAACAACGCCTATAACCTAGGGATGGAGCCAGTTGTGACGACTTTGTATGATGAAGGGGTCCGTCACTTCATGGTGACAACAATCGAAGAAGCGATCGAGGTTCGGACGTATGCGCAATCGGCTCGTGTCCTCGTCATGAACCCGGTCTATACGTGGCAACACGTGCATGCCCACGATTTTGACGTCGCCATCGGGTCATATGAGTGGCTCGTCTCACAGCGAGAGCATCTCGATGGCGTTCGTCTGCATCTAAAACTAGATGTCGGGATGAACCGATTCGGTGCTAAAACGTTTGAAGAAGCACTACAAATCGTCGCTTTCTGTCAAAATGAAGGACTGAACCTCGTCGGATTATGTACGCACTTCCCGCTCGCGGACGCAGACAATGCGGAAGTCGAGCACAGCGTTCAAGTCGAACGGTTTGCTGATTGGTCGACACGATTGATGGAACGTCATACGTTTGAATTGATCCATGCAGCGAACAGTGCGGCCACGCTTCAAGACGATTCGCGTCTGCATCATTGCACACATGTACGTGTCGGGATCTTCTTATATGGCTATTCATCGGTCGAACCGGTTGAATGGTTAGTTCCTGCTTTCTATTGGGAGACGGAAGTGGTCGCGGTCCATGACATTGAAGCGGGGGCTCATGTCGGATATGGGACGGGATACACAGCCGAAACGAAGGAACGCATCGCCGTACTTCCGGTCGGATACGGAGATGGATTGATGCGGGCGAGACGTCACTTGCCTGTTCATATTGACGGGAAAGCCTATCCGTTCGTCAGCAACATCTTTATGAGCCATAGCTTCATCAAAGTCGACGAGAATGTGCAGATCGGCGACCGTGTGACGTTGTATGGCATAGAAACGAAAATCGATGACGTGACACGCGTTGGCTATGCCAACAACTCAGAACAGCTCTGTGCCCGTTCGTGGCGTGTCCCACATCGCTTTGAAGGAGGAATTGTATGTACACCACCAATCAATCAGAATGTTTGATCGAAGGCGTGTCCGTCCGTGAACTTCAAGCGACGTACGGGACACCTTTATATATGATGAGTGAGCCAGAACTAGAGCGTCGCCTTGGGATCGTTCAAGACGCGTTTCTAGACAAGTATCCGAACACATATGCGTTGTACGCGTCAAAAGCATTATCGATTGCGGCCGTGTATGAAAAAGTGATGGCGGCAGGATTAAGTGTCGACGTCGTCTCACGGGGTGAAATGTACGTGGCACTGCATGCCGGTGTACCGGCGGAGCGCATTCACGTCCACGGGTCGAACAAGACGATCCTTGACATCACGTTCGCGCTCGAACAGGGGATTACACACTTTACCATCGACAACATGCGTGAAATCAGCCTCTTGTCAGGACTTGCGGCTGAATACAATCGTGAAGTCGATGTCCTTCTCCGCATCGTGCCTCAAGTTGTTGGAGGTGCTCATGCGGCGATTCAAACGGGTGGAGTTGATACAAAATTCGGTTTCCCGACGCATGACGATACGTATTTAGATGCGGTTCGTGCGACGTTAGAAGCGGAACATTTACAGTTGAAGGGGATTCACTGTCATGTCGGCTCTCAAATTCAAGATCCGACCCTCTTCATCAATACGGTGAAGACGATGGTACGGTTCATGGATACGATTCGTCAGGAGACGGGCTATACGACGGATGTGCTGAACATCGGTGGTGGCTTCGGTGTCGCTTACTTAGACGAAGACGAGCGTCTCGACTTCGCACAGACGATGGAGCGGGTGATGGAAACGTTAATCGACGAGGTAGAGGCTCGTGAGTTGCCACTCCCAAAAATCGGGATTGAGCCAGGCCGTTGGCTCGTTGCCAATGCCGGTGCCACACTGTATGAAGTAGGAACCGTCAAAGAAGTGAATGGCGTACGCACGTTTGTGTCCGTCGATGGGGGGATGACGGATAACATTCGCCCGGCGCTATATGACGCGGAATACGAAGTCGTGGCAGCGACTCGGATGAATGAAGAGAAGACGCTCGAGGCGAAAATTGTCGGAGCGTGCTGTGAGTCGGGGGATATTATCTCGAACCGCTCCTTGATTCCTTCGGTCACGCCGGGTGATTTGTTACTCGTCAAAGCAACGGGAGCGTACAATTTCTCGATGGCGAGCAACTATAACCAAATGCTTCGTCCCGCAGTTGTTTTCGTCAAGGATGGGAATCACCGCCTTGTCGTACGTCGCCAAACGTTTGAAGATTTGGTGGCATGTGAGGTTATTGGACAATCGATTTAAGGCTACAGAGTCATCTGTAGTCTTTTTTTGATTTTGAAATGAGAACGTTTTTCAATTATGATAGAGGAGAGAAAAGAAGGGGAAGTGACGGTCATGACAAAGACAGCAGCACAACAATTAATTGAGGAAAGACGGACGGTTCGGATTTTCAAGGAAGAACCGATCGATACGAAAGTGCTCTATGAGGTGTTGCAATCGGCACATCACGCACCGTTTCATAATAAGATCGAGCCATGGAACGTGTACGTGTTCAATGGGGATGGGAAACAGGTATTACTCGACGCGCTCGAGCCAGCCTTCACGGAGGCGTCAGAAGGCCAACGTGAAAAGGTGACAGGACGAATCTTAAATGCCGCCACGTGTATGTATGTGACGGCAAAACGATTTGAGACGGATAAAGGAAATCGGGATGCGATGCTCGCGACGGCGACATTTATTCAAAATGTTCAACTTTTGTTCAGTGAACGTGAAATCGGGATGGTCTGGCGTACAGGTGGGCTATTTGACGATGCGCGTTTGAAGGAAATGATTGGAGCAGAAGGAGAAACATTTATCGGTCTTCTGCAAATCGGGAAATATGACACCGGGGACATTCCGACACCAAAAGCACGGCAACCGATTGATGCACATCTGACCATTTTCGAATAAAAAAGCGAGCGTGGGGATCACCCTCGCTCGCTTCATCTATATATCGTTTATTTTTTTAATTTAGTTGCGAGCCAATCTTGAATTACAGGTGTTGGAATCATCCAGCCGTTCCTCCATTTTTAGAATCTTCTTCTCTACTATTATCCAAATGCATGCGTTCCCAAACCTCACGATGTGCACCATGGAGCGTGTCATCGAAAGAGTCATCGATATGAAGACCATAACTTGGGTTAATCGATGAAGCGTACAAATCTAACATGAGTTGATCGTGGTTCGGATACATAGAGTGGGCTCCTTTCAATACGTCAGCTTGGCTACATCATCAGTATACAAAGGAACTGTGTAGAAAATTCGAGAGAAACGTTAACATTTTATGAATCTTGTAAACGCTTTCACAAACTGTGCGTTTCGCTTAAGGGCACACACGTCTGTTTATATTGTTCGGCGCGTTTCGCGTACTTCTTAACGGTTCTCTCCATGATGAAACGATCCTCGTCATTCAATGGACGAACAACTTTTGCGGGGACGCCCATTACCATTACCCCTTCAGGAATTTGCATATTTGGTGTGACGAGAGCACCCGCAGCTACGAATGATCCTTTCCCAATCTTGGCACCATCGAGCACAGTAGCGTGCATCCCAATGAGGCAATCCTCCTCGATCTCACAGCCATGAATCATCGCCATGTGACCGATTGAGACACGGTCATGGATGATTGTCGGCGACCCTTCATATTGATGGATCATCGAACCGTCCTGAATATTCACATAAGCACCGATTTGAATCGGACCTTCATCTCCACGGATGACGGTATTGAACCATACCCCCGAGTGCGCCCCAATCGTCACATCTCCAATCACATGTGCTCCTGGTGCGAGATAAGTCGTCGGGTCGACGTGTGGTGTCAGTTCTCCTAGTTTATATTGCATCGTTGTAACCCCTTTCAGATCGATATGCTATCATTGTCGCACAACTTGAAAAAGAAATTGCAACGAAAAGAATATTCTTGGTAAGATAGTTAAAATACGTTGAATAAGGAGATCGAGAGATGGAGAAACAACATTTGATTGACATCGCCGCAAAGAAAAAGAAAGCGGCCGTCGTCTTTAAAGACGTCGCTGTGATTGACGTGTACAGTCGTGAGACGATTCGTACGGAC
Organism: Exiguobacterium sp. s34; assembly: GCF_018617435.1. Taxonomy (NCBI): domain Bacteria; kingdom Bacillati; phylum Bacillota; class Bacilli; order Caryophanales; genus Exiguobacterium; species Exiguobacterium sp. s34. The sequence continues at coordinate 53,813 of NZ_JACSKE010000006.1, forward strand.
GTCGCCATCGATGCTGGGTATATTGTGGCAATTGGGGATGGATACGATGGAGAGGTCGAATATCATGATCCAACTTGGACGCTTGCCCCGTCCTTCATCGATTCGCACGTCCATATCGAATCGTCGATGGTCCCGCCACATGAGTTTGCGAAGGCGGTCTTGCCACTCGGTGTCACGACAGTCATTGCGGACCCGCATGAGATTGCGAACGTGAACGGGGCACTTGGAATTGAGTATATGTTAGCGGATGCGAAAGGCCTTCCACTCGACGTCCGGATGATGTTACCAAGCTGTGTGCCGGCGACGCCGTTTGAACATGCAGGTGCAAAATTGTATGCAGAGGACTTGGCGCCGTTTCTAGGAGATCCCGGTGTCCATGGATTGGGTGAGGTCATGGACTATCCATCGGTCGAAGCAGGAAGCGAAGACATGCTTCAAAAGATCGCACAGACGGAACAAGCGGGCAAAGTCGTGGATGGACATGCTTCAGGTCTCAACCCTGATCAATTGAACGTATATCGTTCAGCAGGAATCATGACGGATCATGAATGTACGACAGCAGAAGAGGCGATTGAACGGGTACGACGTGGATTCTACGTTCAAATTCGGGAAGGTTCTGTCGCTCGGAACGTGGAGAAGGTCAGTCTTGCCGTGACAGAGAGCAACGCCCATCGCTTCCTCTTCTGTACAGACGATAAACATTTGGATGATTTAGTCGCGGAAGGTGGGATTGACTACAACATTCGTACGGCGATCAAGCAAGGGGTCAAACCAGAGACGGCCTATGCGATAGCGAGTTTACACGCCGCAGAAGCCTACGGGTTAAAGGAAATTGGTGCCATCGCACCTGGCAAGAAAGCGAACTTCGTCATCTTGTCAGACGTCGAATCGGTAAAAATCGAACAAGTGTATGTCAACGGTACACTCGTCGCCGAAGCAGGGAATGCGACATTTGATGCTGAAGGAATTGAAGTGCCAAAACCGATGAAAGGCGAACTCGAGTTACCTGAATTGACGGCTGACTCGTTCCGACTTGCCCCTAGCGAAGAGGAAGTGGATGTCATTCAAGTGCTTCCGAACAGCTTGTTGACGAAACGACAACGTCTCACGTTCCAACCGGATGCATCAGGCGCAGATTTAGCACAGGATATCGCAACGCTTGCTGTCATCGAACGTCATCACGGAACAGGTCACATGGCGCTTGCTCCCGTTACAGGATTCGGGTTGAAACGAGGTGCACTTGCGGCTACGGTAGCCCATGACAGTCACAACTTGGTCATCGCTGGGGTCAGCCCGGAAGATATGTTGCTCGCAGCGAGAACGCTTGAAAAAGTAGGCGGTGGGGTCGTCGCTGTATCGGAAGGGGAAGTGCTCGCCGTGCTCCCGCTTGAAATCGGTGGTTTGATGACGAAACGCCCTTACCGTGAGGTGGCAGATATTCTCGAACAGCTAAACGATGCGCTCGATGTTGTCGGGGCACACCGTCATTTCAATCCGTACTTGACGATGTCATTCCTTGCCTTACCGGTCATTCCAGATTTGAAATTGACCGATATGGGATTGTTCGACGTGACGACCTTCTCATTCATCAACACTTGACTCGGTCTAACGTATGATTTTTGTTAAGAACGGTCGATAACGATTGAATGCCTGACTGGAAGTTGGTATAGTTACGACAAGTTTCATCGGGTCAAATTTGAAAGGGGGGATATTACAGATGGAACAAGTTGCTTACAATCGGTCGTATGATGAACATGAGGAATTGATCAATTCTGTATATCGTGCTTTCAAGGACCGATGCGAAGAACTGCCAGAAGAAACACAGACGAAACGACGTCTGCGGCGCCTCATCTTCTCTACAATTAAAGAACAGACGAAGTCTCACGCTGACCGATTCGTGTTGTATCACTTCTTCAACGACTTCTTTAAAGCCGTAGAGACGAATGACCAAGAAGCACTTGCTGTTTTGAAACGAATCATTCGTGATGAAAAAAACTATTGATATGTGACGTCAACTTGTGATAATTTAGACGTAACTTTAAATGAATATTCGTGCTATCGATGAGGTAGAGGTGCGATGCTGATGAGTAAGTAGTCGGAGGATGACAACGATGAGGACTACAAAAAGGCAGGATCGCCGAAGTGCAACACCATGTCCGTGGGGTTGTGCTGGGCTGACGGGAAATACCCGTCGGACTGCCATACATATTTACGTATGGAGCGCTCCAAGTCGGCTAAGAAAGACGGAACATCCAGCGAGGGTGTCGGCTTTGTTGCCGATGCCCTCGCTTTGCGTTTTTTTAAGCATAGGGGGGCCTCATCCTAATTAAAAAAGGAGGAATTCAGCATGGTAGATTATTCAACTTCGGTACTTTCACTCGTACCGGCATTACTCGCAATTATTATGGCAATTACAACAAGAAAGGTTATCCCATCACTCGGTGTCGGGATTGTCGCAGGGGTACTTCTCTTGCATAGCTTCAATCCGCTTGATTCGATTCAATACTTATGGTCGAACATTATCGCTTTATTCTGGTCGGACGGAGCCGTCAATGAATGGAACGTTTTGTTGATTGCATTCTTGCTCTTGCTCGGGATTTTATCGTCAATCATTCAAACGTCAGGTGGTGCACGCGCATTCGGTGAATGGGCTGCTGCGAACGTCAAGACAGCACGCGGTGCGCGTCTCGTATCGTTTGGACTTGGTATTTTGATCTTTATCGATGACTACTTCAACAGTTTGGCAGTTGGGAATATCAGTCGTCCGCTTACGGACCGTAAAAATATCTCGCGCGCGAAACTTGCGTACACGATTGACTCAACGGCAGCACCTGTCTGTGTCATCAGCCCGCTTTCAAGTTGGGGTGCGTACATCATCGCCATCATCGCTGGGATTTTGACGAAATATTCGATTGATAGTTACTCATCGTTCTCTGCATTCATTCAAATCATTCCGATGAACTTCTATGCCGTCTTCGCACTCTTGTTGACAGCGTATGTCGCCTTCACTGGACTTGCCATCGGCCCGATGCGCACACATGAACTTCGTGCCCTTCAAGGTGAATTGTATGATTCGGCAAAAGGGAAGCCGATGGGTATGAGCGAAGACTTGCATGAACATGAAGGCGGAAAAGTTCGTGATTTAATCGTTCCAATCATTACGCTCATCATTGCGACAGTATCAGCGATGCTTTATACAGGTGGTCAAGCACTGGCTGCAGACGGTCAAGATTTCTCATTGATTGGGGCGTTCGAATCGACAGACGTGACACGCTCACTCGTCGCGGGTGTTGTCATCAGTTTGATTGTCGCATTCCTTCTACTTGTCGGACGTAAAATCCCGGCACGTGATTATGGTAAAGCAGCATGGGAAGGCGTCCGTGCGATGTGGCCGGCTGTTCTCATCCTCTTGTTTGCTTGGACAATCATCGCAGTCATTAGTGATATGAAGACCGGTGAATACTTGGCGAGCTTCGTTACAGATACAATTGCCGCTTCTTACTTGCCGCTACTTCTCTTCTTGATTGCGGGTATCATGGCATTCTCGACTGGGACGAGTTGGGGAACGTTTGGTTTGATGCTTCCGATCGGGGCAGACTTGATCATGGCGGTTGAACCAGAGCTTCTCCTCGCATCACTTGCTGCTGTATTGGCCGGTGCGGTGTTCGGTGACCACTGTTCACCAATCTCGGATACAACGATTCTCAGTTCGACCGGTGCAGGTTCGCACCACATCGATCACGTGTTGACACAGTTGCCATACGCGATTCTCGCGGCAGTCGTCTCAGCAATCGGATATTTGGTGCTCGGAATCACAGCATCGATTTGGATCGGGTTCTTCGCGGCATTGCTCTCGTTTGTCGTATTGGTTGCAATCGCACAAGTGATTTCAAAACGTGGCAAAGTACCTGCTGAACTTCGCGCAGAGCGTGAGGCTTAATAGATGAAAATGACTTCCATCGGTTGATGGAAGTCATTTTTTATGTGCGGTCGTCACTGTATAAGTGAGACGGTCGAGCAGTCTACCGAGAATAAACCAGAAGGAAACTGTCATGATATACAGTGAGAACTGTGGCAAAGAAGTTGGGTGGATGATGTGTGAGGAAAACCAGGGTGTCTCGAGCAGCCAGAACGGAGGCGAGCTCAAGAATAATAGGATGTTCTTGTCATCAAATCCAACAATATTAAGGGTGCAGATTACAATAGCAAATAGGGTGAGCCAAAGTGTCCAACTCTTCATAAGTTGAAGCCCCTTTCATGACAGAAAAACATCCTTGAACCGTATCGGTATCAAGGATGTTTTATTATTATTTGACGTCAAGCCATTTGAAGCTTGCATCGGCACCGAACGGGTGACGGTACATGTTCTCGATGTTTGAACGCTCTAAGTATGCTTCACCTTTTTGGTAAATTGGAGCGATTGCGAAGTCTTCTTCAAGAAGGATACGTTCAGCTTCTTGCATTGTTTCCCAACGCTTCATCTGATCGGCTTCTTTCTTCGCAGATTGAATCAACTGATCATACTCGTCGTTTGAATACTCCATACGGTTGAATGGTCCGTCTGTAACCCACATATCAAGGTATGTCATTGGATCTTGATAGTCAGGGCCCCAACCAGCGGCAGAAACGTCATATTCACCTTTTCCTTCGAGATCAAGGAAGTTTTTGAACGGTTGCTGTTTGATGTTGAGCGTCAAACCAGGCAAGTTCTTCTCGAGTTCACCTTTGATGAACTCATTGACTTTCTTGAAGGCTTCTTCGTCACGCGAGAGGAACTCGAGCTCGATTGTTTCGACGCCTAGCTCTTCAAGTCCTTTTTCCCAAGCAGCTTTCGCTTCATCGACATTGTAGCTGAGAAGGTCTGGGTGTTTCTCACGGAAATCAGCGCCGTCTTCCGTGAACGTGAAGTCTTTCGCCACGATATAGTTTGCTGGTTGTGAACCGTCTGTCAAGATGACATCAGTCACACTTTGCTTATCAAAACCTTTTGCGAGTGCTTCACGGATGTTGACGTTTTGAAGCGCTTCGTTTTTTTGGTTGAAGCGGAGGAAGTTGATTCGTGCATCGGCACGTGTCTTGAACTCATCGCTATCTTCAAATTGTGGAACGAACTCAGAAGAGAGGAGTGTATAGTCTGCTTCACCAGACTCGAACAAGTTGACACCTGTCGACACGTCTTTTACGACTTTTACGTTGATCGTATCCATCTTCACGTTTTCGGCATCCCAATACTCTGGGTTTTTCTTATAAACCCAACCTGCATTGTCTTGCCATTCGCTTAACACATAAGGACCGTTATAGAGCGTCTTGTCGACCGAAGTTGCGAATTCTTCGCCCTGTTCTTCAACGTACTCTTGCTTTTGTGGCATGTATGTTGGGAAACCAGTCAATCCTAAGAAATATGGTGCTGGTGCTTCCAACTGAACTTCAAGTGTCTTCTCGTCGATTGCTTTCGCACCGAGATCGTCAAGAGACGCTTCGCCTGCAAGGATTTTGTTTGCATTTTTTAAGTCTTGAAGGATATACGCATACTCTGCACCTGTTTCTGGATTGAGTGCGCGTTTCCAAGAGTAGACAAAGTCTTCAGCTGTGATAGGTGAGCCGTCTGACCAGTTCGCGTCACGTAGCTTGAACGTGTATGTAAGTCCATCCTCGGATACTTCGACATCTTCAGCGATTCCTGGTGTCGGTTGGTTGTTCTCGTCTAGACGATATAACCCTTCGAACACGTTGTTCGTCACGATGATCGATGTCGAGTCTGTCGTAAGAGTCGGATCGAGCTGTGGCAAATCTGTCGCCGATACCATTGTAATTTCTTTTTTAGCATCGCCAGAAGATGAATCCTCCGAACTCGATGAGTCGTCCCCTGTACTACAAGCTGCCGTCGCCAATAATGCGACCCCCGATAAAGCTAGCCATTTCTTGTTACGCATGTTTCAACCTCCCGAAAATTCTGATAATTTAGAATATGTTGTAATTAAACTACATCTCGGATGAATATGCAATGGAATTTTTCAAATTATTCGAAAATATAAACTTATTTAGAATACCTATCCATCAATCCTTTTAGGAAGTAGAATAGAAAAATCAACGAATGATTATACAGTATCTTTGTATAGTTATTCGGCAAGGTTATAGAGTAGTGGAGGCGTTAATTTGAAACAACATTCAGCCGGAATCGGCTTTTTCGGTCTCGCGGCCATGGTCGTCGGGACAATGATTGGCGGAGGTGCCTTTAATCTTCCAGGTGCCATGGCGCAAGGCGCAGGAGTAGGACCTGTTTTAATTGGGTGGGGGATTACGGGCATCGGCATGATCATGCTTGCCTTCGTCTTTCAGTTTTTAGCAGACACACGTCCGGAGTTAGAAGGCGGTATTTACGCCTACGCGCGCGAAGGGTTCGGCAAATTTGTCGGGTTCAACAGTGGATGGGGTTACTGGATGTCGGCTTGGATTGGTACAGTGGCAAACATCACGTTGATTTTTAGCACGTTGGCATATTTTTTTCCAATATTCTCGGCAGAACACCGATTGTTCCGATTGTTCGTAAGTGCCATCTTGGTATGGGGATTATTTTGGCTTATTTCCCGCGGAATGAGAGAAGCGGCCTTGTTGAATATCGTCACGACGATTGCGAAGCTCGTTCCGATTTTTTTGTTCATCGTCCTCATCCTTTTTGCGTTTCAGATTGACACGTTCCGAGTCGACTTTTGGGGCGAGTCGGGATTTGTCTGGGCAGATGTTTTTCCACAAGTGAAATCCACGATGCTCGTAACACTTTGGGCATTCGTGGGAATCGAAGGCGCAGTCGTCTTATCCTCGCGCGCACGAGAGAAAAAAGATGTGGGTCGAGCGACAGTGATTGGTTTAATCGGTACGTTGTTGATTTATATGATGATTTCGATTTTCTCGTTCGGTGTCCTAACGCAAGAACAGCTTGCGGCGTTACCAGAACCGTCGATGGCATACGTGTTAGAAGCAGTCGTCGGACCGTTTGGAGCCACGTTGATCAATATCGGTTTACTCGTCTCATTGACAGGTGCATTGCTCGGATGGACAATCTTGGCGACAGAAATCTCCTATGTCGCTAGCCGTGATGGTGTCTTTCCAAAAATGTTCAATCGGCTGAATGCCAACGACACCCCAGTGAACGCGCTATTCATCACACAAGTGTTTACGCAAGTCGTCACAGCTGTTGCCTTGTTCTCGGAGCAGACGTATCTCGTCTTGTCGAGTATCGCAGGGATCGCGGCACTCGTTCCTTATCTATTCTCGGCGCTATATGGATGGATGGAGGCAAAACGGACGGCATCGTTGAGAATGATGGTTGTCTCCGCGATTGCTTCGCTATATGCGACATGGCTGTTGTATGCATCGGGAATCGAATATGTTCTGATTGCGATGATTCTTTACGCACCAGGTGTGTTCGTCTTCCTTTTAGCCGAAAGAGAACAGGGACGTCCATTCTTGACGCGCACACAGTCGATGATTGCTGTCATTATTTTGTTATGTGCCACGTATGGCATATATGGTCTTTGGACATCATCGATTGCATTATGAGAAAAACTCACCGACGCGTTATACGTTCGGTGAGTTTTTTGATGACCGTAGTAATTGTTCAATCGTCTCTGGAGAAGCCGGTCTTGCGTATAGGTAACCTTGGAATGAATCACATTCGGTGGACTTTAAATGATGAAGCATTTCTTCGTCCTCGACGCCTTCGGCCACGACGTGAAGGTTCAAACTCTTCCCAAGATGAACGATAACGTCGAGTAAGTGAGATTTGGATGCCATCCAATCATCGAGAAATACTTTATCAATCTTGAGTTCATCGACTGGGAACGATTTTAAATACTGTAAGGACGAGAATCCTGTTCCAAAATCGTCAATCGACAGTCGATAGTTCAGGCGTTTAATTTGCTCCATCCGTTCAATGATTTCATCGGTCTGTTGCATGACCAAGCTTTCCGTAATTTCTAGAATGACATCTGATGTGTCGAGTTGGAGTTGTTGCTTAATATTTCGGAGTGTATTCAAAAAGCTGTCGCTCCGGAACTGATTTGGTGAAATATTGATTGCCATCGATAGGGGCTGGTCAAATTCAGCTTTCCACGCCTTCAATTGTTTCGTCGCCTCTAAAATGACCCAGTTGTTGATCGGGACGATGAGCGCCATCTCTTCTGCGAGCGGAATGAATTCAGAAGGTGGGATTTGTCCCAATTCTTCGTGATGCCAGCGAAGGAGTGCTTCGAAGCCGATGAGGCGATCTGTCGCAAGTTCGTACTTTGGCTGATACTCGAGATAAAAATGCTTTTCTTCGAGTGCGCGGTATAAAGCTTTCTCAATATGAATTTGTCTTGAGAAGGCAGCATCCATATCTTTTGTCACGAATTGTATTGTGCCGACCCCAATCTGTTTCCCTTTGAAGAGTGCACTTTCAGCACGTGTATACAGTTCCTCGAGTGAACTTGCCGAAGACGGGTAAAACACACAGCCGACTGAAATCGAGACCATGATCGAGTGATGGTAGATTCGGAATGGTCGTTGCAACTCATGTTGAAGATGGCGAAGTGATTGAAACACTTCTTCTTTTGACTCTTCAAAGAACATGACGCCGAACAGTCCGCCCGTCGGATGGAACAATAAAGCGGATTCCGGGATGAGGTGAAGTGCGCGCTCTTTGATTTGAATGAGGAGCTCATTCCCGACGCGAGACCCGAATGATTCGTTAATGATTTTGAAGCGGTCGATATCGAATAAGGCGATGTGAAGGAGTCCTTCCCGCTCATCAATTTGTTGAAGAATCGAACCGTATTGACGTAAAAACCCTTTCTTATTGAAGAGGCCTGTCAACTCATTTTGATAAGCAAGGAATCGGACTTCTCTTTCAAGACGCTTCTTCTCTGAGACATCAAACCCGAATGCCGTATACTGAATCACATCGCAATTGTCACTGATAATCGGAACAACGGTCAAATTGAGCCAGCACGGTTCCTGGTCATGCTCTTTACAAGAGATTGCCATTTCCCCGTTCCAGATCCGATTCGTCGCCAAGGACTTTAAGACATCACGTGAAATGCAGCCCTGGTCGTTTGAGTCATGAATGAGCTCGAACCAGTTTCGTCCGATTAGTTGCTGCTCCGTTGCATCGAGTAAACGACACAATGATGGATTAATATCGACAATCTTGCCTTTTGCGTTCGTCGCCAAGTAATGGGTCGATTGCTTGATCATTTCTTGAAAATGATGAAGCAAGTTGAACTGCTCTGTGCTGATGAGCGGTCCAAACCCTTTTGGAAGGAAGGCGAGGAAATAACCATTAATCCCTTCGAGTGAAAAAGATTGCAAGTATGCGGTCGCATAAATGACGGATCCATCTTTATGTTGAAACGGTGTCATCGCCGTCGTTGAAAATGGATATTGAAGGAGTAGCGGTGTCCATGTCTCTAGAGCATGTTCCAACTGCCGAACGACAGGAAGCGGTTGATGGAGGACTTCTTCGCGTTCCCAGCCAAATAATACTTCGGCATGTGTATTCCATAACAGCACCGTACCATCTTGGGAAATATAACAACACGGTACAGACAATGCATCGATGAATTGGTCTACCTTTAAATCACGCAATGAAGCCACATCATTTCCTCCAATCTGTCATGCTAAATGAATATTCTAATGTCAGTGTACCTGATTTTGCCAATTCAAGGAATGCTTAAGTTCGCCATTGTCAAAAGAAAGAGGGACATCATATACTGAAAGGGTAAGATAGTTTTGAATAAGGGGGAAGCAATATGTCAAAAACACATGATGTGATTGAGCTGACAGAAAAATTCGGGGCGCACAACTATCATCCACTACCGATTGTTATTTCGGAGGCGAAGGGGATTTGGGTAACCGATCCTGAGGGGAATCGCTATATGGATATGTTAAGTGCATACTCTGCAGTCAACCAGGGACACTGCCATCCGAAAATCATTCAAGCTCTCAAGGATCAGGCGGATAAGATTACGTTGACGTCACGTGCCTTTTACAACGATCAACTCGGACATTTTTACGACAAAGTGGTAACGCTTACAAAAAAACAAATGGTGTTACCGATGAATACGGGAGCAGAAGCCGTCGAGACAGCTGTTAAAACGGCTCGTCGTTGGGCATATGAAGTGAAAGGGATCCCAGGTCAGGCCGAAATCATCGTCTGCACAGGAAACTTCCATGGACGGACAATGGCTGCTGTGTCGATGTCGACCGAAGCAGAATATCAGCGAGGATTCGGACCGCTCTTGCCAGGATTCAAAGTCGTCCCATATGGCGATATCGATGCATTCGAAGCGGCAATCACAGAGAATACTGCAGCGTTTATCGTAGAACCGATTCAAGGGGAGGCAGGAATCATCATTCCGCCAGAAGGTTACTTGAAACATGCATCGGAACTTTGTAAACAACATAACGTCCTGTTCGTAGCGGATGAGATTCAGTCAGGGCTTGGACGCTCCGGAAAATGGTTTGCGATCGAGTGGGAAGATGTCACACCGGATATGTACATTCTCGGAAAAGCGCTTGGAGGCGGTGTCTTCCCGATTTCATGCGTTGCAGCGGATCAAGAGATTCTTTCCGTATTCAACCCAGGATCGCACGGCTCAACGTTTGGTGGAAACCCGCTCGCTTCCGCGGTCTCGGTCGCGGCGCTCGAAGTGTTAGAAGAAGAGAAACTTGTTGAGCGTTCGTTAGAGTTAGGGACGTATTTCATGGAACGTTTGAAATCAATCGACAATCCGATGATTCGTGATGTCCGTGGTCGTGGATTATTCATCGGCATCGAATTGACAGAAGCGGCTCGTCCTTATTGTGAGGCATTGAAAGAGCGTGGACTTCTATGCAAAGAAACGCATGAGACGGTGATTCGATTGGCACCACCACTCGTGATCACGAAAGAAGAACTCGACCAAGCGTTTGAAGCAATCGAAGCGGTTCTTGCTCCGGCAGCTATTTCGTAAACAGCGTCAGCTTGGTATAATAGCCTCAGTTGAATCGACACCTGCATGTTGCAGGTGTCTTTTTCGTGGAGGAGGAATTTGGATGCTGTACGTATACGTTGGATTAGCAGGTGCAGTTGGAGCATTGGCACGTTACGGACTTGGATTACTCGTCGATTCATTCGGGACGAGCCCGTTTCCCGTCGCGACACTGCTCATCAATTTAATTGGAAGCTTTCTATTAGGATGGATGACGCATCGATTTCTTCAAACGGGAAAATTTTCTCCCCAACTCGTTACGATTGTCGGAACCGGAATGATCGGGTCATTTACCACGTTTTCCACGTTTAGTGTAGAGACGATCCAATTAGTTGAAAATGGTTATGTACTGCTCGCTATTTCATACGTGTTCCTCAGCATCACATTTGGTTTATCAAGTTCATGGCTTGGCTATCGGATCGGAACAAAAGCAACAAGAGGTGAAGTGGAATGACGTTCGTTTGGATTGCGACCGGCGCCTTCATTGGTGCAATTCTCCGCTTCACAATTGGTCAGGTCATGAAAACGTGGTCTGATTCCACTTTTCCATGGGCAACGTTGTTTGTGAATGTGATAGGATCTTTTGGTTTAGGCTATTTATATGCGCACACCGATCAGCAATCACTCATCCTTTTCTTAGGAGTCGGATTTTTCGGATCGTTTACGACCTTCTCAACCTTAAAACTTGAATTGATGCGGTTTGCAACAAAAGATTGGATCCGATTCGGTCTCTATTTACTAACGACTTATCTGTTCGGCCTAATTGCAGCCTACATCGGTTTGACGATGTAAACAAAACACCCCTTCAGCCGAAGGGGTGTTGTCTTATTCTGCGAGTTGAAGCTTTTCTGTACATGAAGCACAAGTCGTTTCGTATGACTCGCACTGTTCGTCCATATGTTTCCCGCACTCCTGACATGTCTTATCCGGTAATTTTTGATAAAACTCGACAGATGATTCGAGTCGACTTGCCCATTCATTCATATGAAAATGCCTCCTTCGGTAAATTGTCTGACAGTTTTGGTTGTTGTATTGATTGTATTATAACAGAGGTGATTTAGTCAACTATAATATATAACAGATATCTTTATGAATTTTTGCTACACTATACACATAAAAAGACGAGGTGAAGAATATGAAAGTACCCCAATGTGAGACGATTGGGATTCAATCAGAAGATGTACCGACACTGCAAACCGCATTGGCGCAATTAGACGCTCCACGTGTCAGTCGTCTGTTTAAAGCGTTCGCTGACCCGACTCGTTTGAAAGTACTGTATGTCTTGACGCTTGAACATGAACTTTGTGTTTGTGATGTTGCCGCCGTCATCGGTCATTCGAATGCGACCGCATCCCACCATCTTCGGACGTTACTCGAACAAGGGCTAGTGAAGTATCGTAAAGATGGGAAGGTCGTCTATTATTCTTTAGATGATGAACACGTCAGACAGCTTGTTGAAATTGCGTTGGCACATAGTGAAGAACAGAAAGACGTTTAAATCTCATGACCGATCCTATAAGGGGTCGGTCATTTTTACCTATTGTCATGTATTTCATTTCGCGTTACGATATATTCAAATGAATGTTTGAATGTTAGGGGTGACAAGATGAAAAACCGAGATGTATTACCTGTATCTGGAATCACCTGCACGAACTGTGCAGCTAAAATCGAAAGGGATGTCACGAAGCGTGAAGAAGTGGCCTCTTGTCAAATTGATTTTGCGACGAGTCGAATGGTGATTGAATGGATCGATGTTTCTGAGCGTGAAACGATGCTCGAGTCAATCGAACAGACGATGAAACGAATCGAGCCGGGTGCGAAGTTTATCAAAGCAGAAGATGACCCAGCTGAAAAACGGGACTTTATCCTTTGGCGATTCCTTGCGGCGGCCTTTATCTTTTCGATTGCTCTTTGGGTGGATTCCATCCCGGGTTATATTGTGGCGTACGGGTTGGCCGGATACGATGTCGTTTATGGGGCCATACGAAATGTATGGAACCGAGAGTGGTTTGATGAAAAATTCTTAATGACGATTGCGACCATCGGGGCATTTGCGATTGCCGAATATCCGGAAGCCGTAGCGGTCATGTTGTTTTATCAACTTGGAGAATACGTGCAAGGACGGGCGGTACGTGCCTCTCGAAAATCGATTCAATCTTTGTTGAATATGAGACCGACGCTCGCTCGGGTACTAGATGGTGAGGAAGAAGTAGAGCGATTGCCGGAAGAAGTGTCGGTCGGGTCACATTTAATCGTCCGTGCCGGAGAATTGGTTCCGATGGATGGTGTCGTGTTAAGTGGTGCGAGTTCGCTCGATACCGCTTCGTTGACGGGAGAGGCAGTTCCTCGTCAAGTGAGAGCGGGTGAAGAAGTATTGGCGGGGATGGTCAACTTAGAGGGACGACTCGTCATCCAAACGACGAAGCTCGCCGCCGAGTCGAGCCTACAAAAGATGATTACCCTCGTAGAAGAAGCGAATGGGAAAAAGGCAAAGACAGAACAGATGATCACTCGATTGGCGAAAGTCTATACGCCTTTCGTTGTCGTCATGGCGGCACTCGTAGCATTTGTTCCTCCGTTGTTTGTCGGTGACTTGTCAGAATGGGTATATCGTGCCCTCATTTTCCTCGTCATTAGTTGCCCGTGTGCGCTCGTGATCTCGATTCCATTGGGCTATTTCGGTGGGATTGGAGCGGGTTCCAAACAAGGGATTCTTGTAAAAGGTGGAGAATACTTAGACACGTTAACTGAAGTGGACACTGTTGTCTTCGATAAGACAGGAACATTGACGACAGGACGCTTTGAAGTGACGAACGTCGTGACGACAGAAGGGGTACATGCCGAAGAACTGTTGCACCTTGCGGCCCGTGTGGAACGGGCATCCAATCATCCGCTCGCACAAGCTATTGTCAATCGAGTCGGAGACGTTCAGGCGTTCGAATCGATTCAAGAAGAGCCGGGGTATGGTCTCCATGCTTGTGACGGGAATGATCATATTTATGTCGGAAGCGCCCGTTATATGAAGCAGTTAGGTCAAACGATTGATGATTCGTCGATTGGTACGAGTGTTCATGTGATGAAGAACAATCGTTGGTTAGGGCGAATCGAATTGATGGATACGGTGAAGTCAGATGCGTATGATGCGATTCAAGCATTGAAAGAAGCTGGATATCGGACGGTAATGTTATCGGGAGACAGACGAGCGGTCGCTACAACAATCGGTGAACGACTTGGACTAGATGAAGTGCGAGGCGAATTGCTTCCGCACGAAAAAGTAGAAGCGATTGAACAGATGACCGTTTCCCGTAAAGTTGCATTTGTCGGAGATGGGATGAACGATGCGGCAGCGTTAGCGAGGGCTGATGTCGGTCTTGTCATGGGCGGAGTCGGAAGCGATACGGCGGTCACGGCAGCGGATGTGGTGTTGATGCATGATGACCCGAACGATGTTGTCCGAGCAATCAAGCTCGGACAACAGACGAAACGTGTCGTCTGGCAAAATATCTTTTTTGCGTTTGGGACGAAGGCGCTTGTCTTGGTTTTAGGGTTATTCGGGATCGCCACGATGTGGGAAGCTGTCTTCGCTGACGTCGGTGTGGCATTACTTGCCATTGCGAATGCGACAAGGTTACTACGAATGAATTCATGATGAAAAAGGAGTGTTTCAGCATAATCTGAGACACTCCTTTTTCCTATTCGATCGTTTCCTGTTGGGGTTTGATACGTGCCAACAAAAAAGTCAGGATGACGATGATCGCAATCAATAAAAACGTGATGGTAAACAGTACTTGAGTTAAGAAAGAAACTTGATTTTCTGCTGCAATCAGCTCTTTCTGGATATCTTTATATTGCATCTGCTTGAGCGATCGTAAATCTTCTAAAATGGTTTGACGTTGCTGTGTCATCGTCTCAGCCACCGCAGTTGCTTGGATGAGATCTCCTTCTTCATAGATGACGAGTACGCGATCGGCTTCTTTTTCCCATATGGCATCTCTCTCGAGTAAATCGATAACGGAACTCGGTGTGTCGGGGTCATCGATGACCGATTGTTTGAGCGCCTTGGCCTGCCGAGACATGCTATAGTACATCTCTAAAAAGTGTCGATCTTCATAGGCTAGTAAACCACGGATAGCGTTTGCTCGTTCGACATTATAATACATGATATCCTCAATTGCCTCGTAAGAGCCGAATTGTTCATCTTGTATGGTTGCTAGACGTTCATTCGTCTCTTTCAATTGAAAAATAAAAATACCAATAATCGAGATGGACAGAATGGATAGACTGATCCATAGTAGAATCCACTTTCGTTGTGACATCGTGACCCTCCTTTCTATTCCATCGTACATGATTTCAGAAAAATCGACAGAAAATATTTTTTTGAAAAAGGAAAAAACGGGTAAATGTATAATCAATTAGTGTAAGAACTTTATCCACCAGAAGACCATTAGATGCATAAGGAGAGTCAATATGTCAGAGAATTCATCGTTACACAAGTTATACCAGGTGTTACAAGATCAACGCACACACCTTACCTACGAGATTCCAAGTTTATGGAATCGCATGCGTTTTTCTTCCGAACCGATTCGTGACGGGGTCGAGCGTGTGAATCCGTACGATTTTTTAATCGAAACGATTGAAAAAGCCATTCTTCCATATGCAGTGGAAAATCGAGAATATCGTACTTCCATCGCCAGTGCCGATGGTCATTTACAGACAGGTGGCGATTGGATTAAGCGTGCCTCTGTCTATTCGATGCAGGTTCGTACATCTACTTCCTGGGATCATGACGGATCAGGTTATGTGGAGATGGAGAACTCATTTGGAATGAAAGACACGGGCACATTTGTGAAAGCGCTTGCACTCATTCCACATCTTCTTTATATGGGAATTGATACATTATTCCTATTACCAATTTCGCAACATAGTCATAAAAATAAGAAAGGTGAATTCGGATCTCCTTATGCCGTTCAAGATTTCTTCGCCATTGATGAAGAATTAAAGGAAACGTTAACCAGTGATGCGATGACTGTCGAAGAAGAATTTTCAGCATTTGTGGAAGCTTGTCACATGGTAGGGATTCGTGTCGTCATCGATGTCATCCCTCGGACGTGTGCGCGAGACAATCGACTCATCCTTGAAAATCCAGAGTGGTTCTATTGGATTCCGTTAGCCGAAGTCGATTATTACCATCCACCATCTGTGCCGGGTATTGGAGAGAATGTGAAGCCTGAATTTGCTTTCTTGCCAATGGTGTACAACTCGGAAGATGTATGGCAACACTTACGGAGATTCTCGATGGCTCCGAACTTGCTGGATGCTGAAAAATGGGAGCGAGTACGTGCTTACTTGATTGAACATCCAGAAAAGAACGTATTGGCAACGATTGAACGAGAGTTTGGATTGACGACAGCTCCTGCCTTTTCGGACTGTATCAACGATCCACAACCGCCTTGGTCGGACGTGACTTATTTCCGTCTCTTTTTAGACCATCCACTTGCGGCGGCACCTTACGTGAACGATGCGAACATCGCGCCTTATATTTTGTTTGATTCAATCAAGTCCAATCAATTCCGAGGAAATATCATCAATGAGCCGCTCTGGGAAATGCTCGCCGATATCATTCCACATTATCAACGTGAATATGGCATCGATGGGGCCCGTATCGATATGGGGCATGCTCTTCCTGTCGATTTGGCACAGCGAATTTTAGCGAAACCACGCTCCCTTGATTCGAACTTCAGCTTCATCGCGGAAGAATTGATTGAAGCAGGAGCTTGGGCGGCGAAAGATGCCGGTTATAACATGATCATCGGATACGGGTTTTATAAAGAACCTCGATTCCAAACACATGAGACGCATCAATTTTTATACGACTCTCGCTTTTTACCACTTCCGGTATTTGCGGCAGGCGAAACAGCAGATACGCGTCGCCTAGCTACGCGAGAAGGCGGGCGACAAGCAAGTCGGTTATTGACAGTCTTAAACGGCTTTATGCCAAATGGTGTCCCGATGACAAACTCTGGACTCGAACTATACGAGACGCAGCCGATGAATACCGGGCTCGATTGCCGTCCGGAAGAAGCGTACCAACTCTTCCCGACAGACCCATATTTCGGCAAACTCGCATTTTTTGATGCGTATCAGTTCCATTGGGACCACCCGGAGCGAGATGAAATGATTGAAGTGATGCATCAAGTGGCGGAAATTCGTCATCGTTGGCTCGATGTACTCGTCGACCCGAACCATTTTGAACCACTCATCTTAAATGAACCGTTCGCACCGTTTATCGGATTCGCCTGGTTACGTCCGGAGACGAACGATACGTTGCTCGTTGTAGCGAATACGAATGTGTGGGAACCGTTGCGAGGAGTCATCTCTCTCGATGGGGTACGTCGTCGAAATTGGAACGCGAGTCGTTTCGCAGAGATGGTGTATTCACCGAATTCGTGGCCGTATGCGGAGCATTCGTTCGATGAACAATGGAATCTTCACATCGACCTGAAACCAGGAGAAGTCAAAGTATATGAGATGAAATAAAAAAACGCCTTAGACCGAAACATCATTCGGTCCAGGGCGTTGTGTGTTTCATGTAATAAATGATGAACTCATCAAGTGGCATCGGTTTTGCATAACGATATCCTTGCATGGAGTCACATCCAATTTTACGGAGGAACGTCTCTTGGTATTCGGTTTCCACACCTTCAGCGACGAGCGCCATACCAAGTTGTCTTGCCATCGCAACGATGGTCGTCGTGACCATTTGATATTCACGGTTCTCTTCGAGTTGCATCGTGAATTCACGAGGGATTTTCAGTTCATCGATTGGATAGCGGACGAGATAAGCGAGTGAACTATATCCTGTCCCAAAATCGTCAATCGAGAGTTTGATGCCGAGTGATTTTAATTCTAAGATTCGATTCAAAACACGGTCTGAATGATGGGCAGCGACCGTTTCGGTCAATTCAAAATTGAGTCGTGACGGATCGATCGGGAATCGTTCGAACAACGTATTCAAGTAATCGATTAAATGTTCATCGAATAACTGACGAACGGACAAGTTGACCGAGAGCTTCGGTAAATGAATGTCTCCTTGCTCAAACACATGAAGCAACTGGAATGTCTCATGAATCATCCAACGACCTAAATCATGAATATGACCAGTTTCTTCAGCAATCGGAATGAATTGACTTGGCGGGATGAACGTCCCGTTATGTTGCCAACGCATGAGGGCCTCTGCTCCGATGACTGCCTTCGTAGACGCATCGACTTGAGGTTGAAGGAAAAGTGAGATTTCTCCTTTTTCAAGTGCGGTATCGAGCCCTTCCATCAACACTTTTCGTTCTTCCTTGTCTTCCCGTAACTCCGGTTCGAACATGACGGTCTCGTCCCGACCATTATCTTTCGCGCGATACATCGCCAAGTCGGCATTCGAGAGCAAGTGTTTTAATTTTTTTCCATGCTCCGGGAAACGGACGATTCCAATCGAGGCATGCACTTCAACGAGCGTTCCGGCCATGTAATAAGGCGGGCGATAGACGAGACGTCGCAAGCGTTCTGTCAGCATTTCATCGTCACCATGTTCAGCGACGACGATGAATTCATCACCACCTAGACGTCCGGCATACTCGTTTGGAAGGAGTGCGGTCCGTAGGCGCTTTCCGATATGTTGCAAAAGCTCGTCTCCCATGTGGTGACCGAACTGGTCGTTGATTTCTTTAAACCCGTCCAAGTCAGAGAACATGAGCGTGAACGTGCGACCTTCCTCAATCAATCGTTCGATTTGTTCTTGTAGCGCATATCGGTTGTGAAGTCCTGTCAAACTATCGAATTTTGCCTGATACAAGATTTGTTCTTGTTGTTCAATCATCTGCGTGATGTCTTTCGCGATGGCGTAGATCCCTTCGACTTCTCCATCGATAATCATTGGGACGTTGACGAGTTGCCAGACACGTGTCTCGCCTTCTTCGGTCATGATGCGCACATCGATTGTTCTCGGTCGACCGTTCGTTAATTCTTGAAGAATGATTGTATACGGTGCACGGTCTTTTGATTCGATGATATCGAGGATATTTGATCCGAGTAACTTGTCGGTTGTCAATCCGAGAATCGAACTGCCGGCCTCGTTGACCGATAATACTTCGCCATGTAAGTCGAATAAAAAGATTGGTTCTGAGTGGTAGGCGAAGAGTGAACGATATTGCTGCTCACGAATTTCAAGTTCGTGTGCTTTCGTCGATACGGCGACTTCTAAATCTGTGTTGACCGTATGGAGGCGATGACTGATGAGCGCGTTCTGTTTTGAAACGACAAACTGGCGAATGAGCAATAGAAGTACGGCATTCGCAATCATCGAGTCGAATACAGACGTACCAAGAAGACGATCTGAAGCGAGCAAGAATAGCATCACGACCACGCTATACAAAACGTAATCCAAAATGGAATCATAGGCGAGGGCGTCTTCGGAAACATCGTCGACCCAATAACTGATTGAAATCATGAGAATACTACTCACTTGAATGAGATGGATCAGTTCATGTGTGATGCCCGAAAACACGAAGAGCGTGTTCGCGATCGAGGCAATCGTGAAGGCTAAAATTCCGACGAGTACAAGAATTCGGAATTGTTGACCGGCCGAGACGACCCGATTCAAGTATAAGAATGAAAGCATCATGTAGAGACTAATCAGTAGCATTTGTTCTTCAAAACCACTCAACTGAGACACGAGTGATACATCTTGTGTGGCGTAGAACCAAATATGTAGTGCACCGATTGCAAGGAAACTAAATAAAGCAAACAGGTCGAACGTGCGTAGTTTCAACGTTCGAATCTCAATCGATTGGGTGATGACAATTAAAGCCATGATTAAGTAAAAGAAATTTTGCAGGAACAACAGCGATTGTGTATTGGCACCTGTCGAATCGTAATGCATCAGTAAATACAGGGCGAAGCATACATTTCCCGCACTGATCAAAACGTGGATAAACCGTCGCATCCCTTTATGTTTAAAAATCGCCACTCCGCTCAGTAGAATTGCAGCTCCTGAAATGACGAGGTGATAGATGAGTAACGTGATGTTTCGCAGATCATGAGGGGTCAAAAATAAAAATAAAAGTCCGGTAGAAAAAGTTCCGATGAGAATCGCCGGAACGTATTGGCGCAACGAGTAAACAGACAACTCATGCACCTCCTTCTTTATATATATGGGTCTCTTATTTATTATCGGAACAGGTGACCGAAGATTACACAAAAAATCGACAACAATACGAGATTGTTGTCGAATATGTTGAAATTATAGTGTATACGAGTGCTCTTTGAAGTTCCCGACGATGGAATCAATTTCTGACACGGTGACAAATGCCTCAGAATCAATTTCAGAAACGATTTGACGAAGGCGTGGAATTTCATTATTTTGGACGACGACGTATAGCATTTTTTTCGAGTCGTTCGAGTACCCGCCTGTCGCATCCATAATCGTGACCCCACGTTTTAAATTCTGTTTAATGACCAAGTTAATTTCATCCGCTTTTTGACAAATGATAAAACATTGTTTTTGAGCGGAGAAGAACTTGTGAATCGTGAGTAACGTTCGTGAACGGACAAAACTTAATACAAGTGCATACATAACAGCTTTAATGTCGAAGACGATGAAGACTAATACATAAACAATGATATCTTGTGTTAAAAAGATTTTCGGTAGTGATAAATTTCGATTATTCATATAGATGACTTTTCCTAAAATATCGAGTCCCCCGGTAGAAGCGCCTGCGAACAGGAGAAGTGCGAGTCCGAGCCCCGAGACGATTCCGCTGAATACCGAAGCGACGAGCGGATCATCAAGTGGAGTCGGTGGAATGAGAACCGGTAAACTATCAATCAAAATGGAAGAGAGCACGACGACGATTCCTGTCATCAAAATAAAACGTCTCCCTAAATATTTCAACCCCAATATAAAGAGTGGGATATTGAGCACGAGTTGCGTCATCCCAATTGGCGTTCCGAATAGCTCGTTCGTAATCAACGTGATTCCGACGATTCCCCCGGAACCAATCTCATTCGGTTTGAGCAGTAAACTGACAAAGACAGACTGAAGGATTGTCCCGGCAATGATGAACAGTACCGTTTCAAGGGCAACCCGTTTTCGAGATTTAGCATACATAGATAATGGCTAGGCCTTACGCCTCCTTTTGGTAAGTCTTCTGCTAGCGTACTGCTACTCGTGTATCATTTCAAGTCACAATTCGTTATGGAATCGGTCGATGTCACTCGCTAATTGTTCATGCACGTAGTCGATGACTTGAGCGTCATCAAAAAGTCCGAGCGGCACGTCATCTGGAATCGCATCGAACGGTGAAACGAAGTACAGAATGGCTGCAACGAGCTCTTCTTGTTTGTCAGGTTGCATTTCAAATTGATCGTTATACAGGGCACGCAACATATTCAACATTTGTTTCATCTGGAAGTAGAGTGTCAGTTCTTCTTCGCGTTCGATGTTGCTGATTTCATTTGATGCCACGTCCACGGTTACTTTTGCGAGCGCGCGCTCACCTTGGACGAGTAAGTCACCGAGTTGTTCTCGATCATGAATGTCTTCTTTCGCTTGTTTTAAAAAGTGTGTGTACGTTGATTTCCAATCTGCCATAGTAAATTCCTCCTTCATTCTTCATCTACTAATATGCCCGTTTTTGCGCATCGGTTGCAACTTTTCCTGAAATTTAAGAAAATAAAGATAACTGAAAAGGAGGAACGATACATATGTCTATGATTTCTATGCCGACAGAGGCAGATTTCGCACGCTATGCAGAGCTAGCTGTGAAAAAGGGTGTCAATATTCAACCGGGGCAACAGCTAGAAGTACGTGCCGATATTAGCCAGGCACCACTTGTCCGTCATGTGGTGAAAGCTGCGTATGCGGCTGGTGCGAAGCAGGTGTTTGTCAATTGGAGCGATGAGGAGACATCGAAAATTCGATATTTTGATGCACCAGCAGACTCATTCAAAGAATTTCCGGATTGGTTGAAAGCTCGTTTTGAGCAATTGGCTGAAGAAAAAACAGCTTTCTTGTCAATCGTCAGTGATGATCCGGATGCCTTGAACGGTGTTGAATCGTCGCGCATCTCGGATGCGAACCGTGCAGCCGGACAAGCGCTAGCGAAGTGGCGTCAATATGTGATGAGTGACAACGTGAGTTGGTCAATCGTCGCAGGTGCGTCAGAGGCGTGGGCTGAAAAAGTATTCCCGGGGCGTGAAGATGCGGTCGCCGCGTTGTGGCAAGCGATTTTCGCAGCTACACGTATGGACCAAGAAGATGTGGTCGCGGCGTGGGATACACATGATCAATCACTTCGTAGCCGTGCGAAGCTGTTGACTGAGAAAAAGTATGCGAAGTTGCACTACAGCGCACCAGGCACTGAACTGACAATCGGACTTCCGAAGAAGCACGTCTTCCTTGGCGGTGGCGGTCCAAACGTCGATGGCATCGACTTTATCGCCAACATGCCGACAGAAGAAGTATTCACGCTCGCAGATAAAGATTCTGTGGAAGGTCACGTGTCGAGCACGAAGCCGCTCAGCTACAGCGGAAACTTGATTGACGAGTTCACGCTTTGGTTTGAAGGTGGGAAAGTCGTCAAAGCGGAAGCGAAAAAAGGACAAGCGGCTCTGGATGAATTGTTGAACATGGATGAGGGGGCTCGCCGTATCGGTGAAGTCGCACTTGTTCCAGATGATTCTCCAATCTCGAACTCAGGTCTTCTCTTCTATAACACGTTATTTGATGAGAATGCATCGTGTCACTTGGCATTAGGTCGTGCATACTCGACATGTCTCGAAGGTGGCCCTTCGATGTCACAAGAGGAACTCGCGGCGAACGGTGCGAATGACTCGATGACACACGTTGACTTCATGATCGGGTCAGCAGAAATGAATATCGATGGCGAACGAGAAGACGGCACGCGTGAAGCAATCATGCGTGACGGGAACTGGGTCATCTAAGTAAAAGAACAAAAGAGCGAATTCCGAAACCGGAATTCGCTCTTTTTCATGTGACGTCGTATAAATAACGAAGGACGTGGGGCAAACGGCGGCGCCAAGCTAACTCGTTATGAACTGCATCCGGCTCGACTTCGTAACGGAAGGCAATGCCTTTTTGCGCAATCACTTCGACGAGTTTGGCATTCGTAAACAAATAATCTTTCGATGTGATTGGTCCGCTCTCTTCATTCGTCCCGATATCCATATACAGTTTCCCTGTGAAGTCCACTTGTTGTAACGCCTGGATTAAAGGATCGAGGTTCGCCCAAGCGGCGGTGGAGAGAGAGCCGACTCTTTTGATGGAAGGGTAGGTCGCCATCATATATAAAGAGATGACCCCTCCCATCGAACTCCCCATGACACCGACATCGTCTGGGTCTGTCGCATACTCCTTGTCGATTCGTGGTTTTAACTCCTTCATGAGCCAATCTGTATACATACGACCTTGGCCACCAAGTGTCGGTCGTGTTTTCGCAAGTTCGGGTCCGATACGGCGATATAACATCTCATCTTCCTCGTACGAATACTCGTCATAGCGGTCCAACCAGTTCGGAGCGCTCGCAATGGCAACGACCATAAGGGGGAGTCGGAGTGTATCGATGCAACGGTCAATCTCCCAGCCTTCTCCATATGTAGCAGTGCTTCCGGAGAATACGTTTTGCCCGTCATGCATATAAAGGACGGGCAGTGGGGTGTCGGTATCGACCCAGTCTGGCCGAAACACGCGGACAATCCGTTTTTGACCACGCATCTTCTCTGTTGGGATGGACACGTTCAATTGTTCAATCATCTTTTTTCACCTCTTTCATCTTGTATTGTGGAGAATCAAGAAAGAAATGACAATCACCAACATTGACTACCTACCGTTCGTTAGGTAAAGTGGTCGGGAGGAGAGTGAGACTGGTGAATACAAAAGATAAGATTATGCAATCTGCGCGAACGCGGTTTGCCCGTGAAGGATATGAAGGATTGTCACTCGCGGCAGTAGCTGAAGATGTAGGGATTCGTAAAGCTTCTTTATACGCCCATATCGATGGGAAAGAGCAACTGTTTAAGCAAGTCGTGACCGATATGGCGAATCGTTACGAAAAGGCTTGGCGACAAACGTGCGAGGATACCGTAAATCGATCCCCTTTAGAACGGATTGATTCGATTGTGCGTACACTCACGTCATTCTTTAGCGATCATGAGACGTGGATGTTGACGAAACGAATGCTACTCGTACCACCTCCAGAATTTCGGGATTATATCGAAGAAGTCATTGGAAAAGTGGAGACGGAGCTAAAAGGATTTGAAAAAGAACAGTTCCGTCTTGCGATGGAGCGTGGAGATTTACCGTCGCAGCCACTCGATGAACTTTATGCTGCATACTATTGTTTTTTAGACGGCGCTTTGCTGTCTTTGTTTACGTTTGAAGATGACAGGGAGATGCGACAACGAGCCGCCTTCCGAATCTTTAAGAAAGGGGTGGGATGGAATGAATAAGGAAAGAGTCGCTTGGATTTCTCTCTTGTTCGCAGGATTGCTAGAAATCATATGGGCTACGACGATGAAGCTATCGGAAGGATTTACGGTGCTTGTTCCGACGCTATGGACGATTGTTCTGTTGATTGTCAGTTTCGGTTTGTTAGCCAAAGCATTCCGGGTTCTCCCAGCAGGTACCGGCTATGCCGTCTTTACGGGAATCGGAGCGGTCGGTACGGTGATTGTCGGTGCTCTTCTTTTTGATGAGGCGCTCAGTGGTTGGAAGCTCTTGCTTGTGACGACGTTGATCATCGGCATCATCGGATTGAAGCAAGTGACAGGAGGGGAAGAAGCATGAGTTGGGTATTTTTGATTGGTGCAGGCATTGCTGAGATGACGGCCGTCTTCTTTATGGGAAAATCAAAAGGGTATCAAATTCTAAAATGGTCGGTATTGTCGATTTTGTCGTTCGCGCTTAGTTTCTATTGGTTATCGAAATCACTTGAAGATATTCCGTTAAGTCTGGCTTATTCCATTTGGGTCGGGATTGGTGCGGCAGGTGGCGTCATTCTAGGTATGCTCTATTTAAATGAATCAAGAAGTCGTTGGCGCATTTTTTATTTGATGATGATTATTGGCAGTGTGATCGGATTAAAAGTTGTATCGTAAAGGATTGAAACAAGCTGAAAACGGGAATTGAATAATTCAGATTATGAGATGGAAGAAAGGGGCGGAAAACGATGCATCTTGTTGAGTTGCAATCCGAACGTTTGCGGTTTGAACCGTACACAATCTCTGATTTCTATTTTGTTAAGTCGCTTCTCCAAGATCCTCGGGTGATGCGCTTCATCAGTCCGGACGGGAGACCGTATACAGACGAACAAACAATCGAATGGTTCGAACGTCAATTGGCCCGGTATGAAACAGGACGCCAGACGGGGCTATTGAAGTTGATGACGTTCGAAAGTGATGAACCGATTGGTCATGCCGGTACACTGCTCCATGATTTAGATGGCAAACTTGAGTTAGAAGTCGGCTATTGGTTGTCACCAAAGCATTGGCACATGGGTTACGGGCGTGAAGCAGCTGCGCGGTTGATGCAGTATGCCTTTACCGAAGGGGAAAAGGAAATCATTTCGCTCATTCATCCAGATAACGTTCCGTCTCAGCGCGTGGCGAAAGCGAACGGTCTTCATTGGGACCGCGACACGTTATACCAGAACATGCTCGTATCTGTTTATGCAGGTGATTTGGAACGCCTCTGCCGGCATATCGACCGCCAACAAATGACGCGTTAAAAAAAGTACAAAAAACTTTTAAAAAGTTGTTGCCAACTTAATAGTTTCTTGATATATTAATAGTGTCCTTAAGAGAGGACACGACCTGATTCTGTAGCTCAGCTGGGAGAGCGCTACCTTGACAGGGTAGAGGTCGCTGGTTCGAGCCCAGTCAGAATCACTTGGGTGCCAAACCCTCGAGAAACCCACCGGAACATGGGTTTCCGCGAAGCCACTTCTTGCGAGAAGTGGCTCTTTTTTTGTATATTGACATGGCGCGAAAGCAATTGGTATATTCCTCTCAATACATAATGAAACGGGGAATGCAAAATGGTGTTAACAGGAACCCTCGTCAATGCCGGACTAATCGTCATCGGGTCATTGTTAGGTCTCTTATTCCACCGCATTCCAGAGCGTATGAAAGAGACGGTGACGGCAGCGATCGGACTTGCGGTCATCTTGCTTGGCATTCAAATGGGGATGAAGAGTGAAAACTTCTTGATTGTCATCGGAAGTCTTGTCGTCGGGTCTGCGCTCGGGGAATGGTGGAAGCTAGATGAAGTATTGAATGAAATCGGCTACCGACTTGAGCGGCGTCTCGGGAGTCAATCGAGTGTAGCGGAAGGATTCGTCACAGCAACGCTCATCTTCGTGATTGGTGCAATGGCCATCATTGGTGCGCTCGATAGTGGGTTACGTGGCGATCATGACGTGTTGTATACGAAAGGGTTGATTGATGGATTTACAGCCCTCGTGTTAAGTTCGACGCTCGGAATCGGGGTCATGTTCTCGGCCGTTCCGGTGTTATTGTATCAAGGTGGAATCGCATTACTCGCCATTCAAATCATGAAATTCATTCCAGAGTCGCTCATGGATAGCTTTATTTTAGAGATGACCGCTACCGGTGGTGTCATGATTGTGGCGATTGGCTTGAATTTGGTCGGAATCACAAAAATTCGTGTGGCGAACTTATTGCCAGGGATTTTAGTAGTGGCACTCATTGTGTCGGTTATACATATGATGACATAAAAAATGGACGGAAGCGTGGCTTCCGTCCATTTTTTATGGTTTCTCCATGATTTCATGGTCTTCTTTGGCACTTTCACGTAAGGCTGAAGCCATCACGTCGGCAAGGTTGCGGTCTCGTAACACGCCGACACCACGGTCGGTCGGTCCACCTGGAGCGGCGACGTCAGCAATGAGTTCATTCGTCTCACGTGTTTCATGTGACAGTAACTCTGCAGAGCCTTTCATCGCCTGAGCCACAATTTGACGAGCCGTCGCTTCGTCGTATCCGACATCGGTCAAGACCGGAGTCATCGCCCCAACGATCTCATAAAAGAAGGCCGGGCTACAACCCGCGGCTGCCATGAAGGCAGACATCGTCTTCGCATCCGTGATGGCCGTTCGACCGACACGCTCAAAGAGGGCAGTTGCTTTCGCGCGATCGGCTTCATCTGTTTCAGGACCGAACCATAAGCCTGTCATCCCGCTCCGATATGCGACCGGCGTGTTTGGCATCGCGCATACGGCAGGAAGTCCTGAAGCTTCTTCTAATTGGCTCGGTTCGATATGTGCCGCAACCGATACAAGTAGTGGGGTCTTCCACTCTTTTGATTCCACGTATGGAATGACGCCGTCCGGTTGCATCGCTAGTACGACGATGTCATAGTCGTTCACGTTTTCTTCTTCGACGGTGTGTACGCCGAGTTCATCTTGTAGGAAGTTCAAGCGTTCCCGATCACTTCGATTTGTCATGGTAATTTGTGTCGGTTCGATTCCCGAGTCAATCCACCCTCGAACGAGCGCTTCACTCATTGATCCTGCACCGACCATTAGTAAATGTTTCATCATTCGTCACCTCTTCTATTCGATTCGGTCAATAGTTATGTTGACTATCATAACAAACCTGCTGTCGAATATCGCCCATCTTGCTCATTTGTTAAGAGATGGAAAACGATTTGACATATGGAGCGGTGAACATGACAAACGTTTCAAATCGCGCTATGATGGCACTAATTCAACAGAGTGAGGCGAAATCGCGTGAAACGTGTACTAGTAAAAGGGATTCAAGGTTATCAACGTTTTATTTCACCATTAAAGCCGCCGACATGCCGGTTTTATCCGAGTTGTTCCCACTACGGAATCGAAGCGATTGAGAAACATGGAGCCGTCAAAGGAAGTTATTTAACCGCTCGCCGGCTCATCCGTTGTCAACCGTTTCATCCGGGCGGGCTCGATTACGTCCCGGATACATTTGATTGGAAAGCGCCCTTACAACGAGAGAAGCCTGAATCACAGCGAGACGATTAAGTTCATCTCGCTGTTTGTATACAGATGAAAAGATCCGGAGTTGTTTTAGCACAATACTTTTGCATTGTTCTAAGTATTCTGAAAAAATAGAGGTGTACACTATTTTCGGGGAAAGGGGATACTTTGTATGGGGCAATCATTTAGTGAATGGGTGAGTACGGCATCCAATTTCGTATGGGGACCACCGCTTTTAATTTTGCTTGTGGGGACAGGCATTTACTTGACGGTGCGTCTAGGTGGTATTCAAATTACCAAATTACCGTATGCATTGAAATTGGCATTTTCGAAAAATCAGGATCAATCCTCAAAAGGGGATATCAGTCACTTCCAGGCGCTCATGACAGCTCTGGCGGCGACCGTCGGTACGGGGAATATCGTCGGGGTGTCGACAGCGGTTGTATTAGGAGGACCGGGGGCCATCGTCTGGATGTGGGTATCGGGATTCTTTGGGATGGCAACGAAATATGCGGAAGCTGTTCTGGCTGTTAAATATCGGGTGACCGATGAGCGCGGTCAAATGGCTGGTGGACCGATGTACTATCTAGAACGAGGATTGAATCAACGTTGGTTAGCGGTGGCGTTTGCTGCATTCGCCTCGATTGCGGCGTTTGGGATTGGGAACGGGGTTCAGACGAACTCTGTCGCGCTCGCGCTCAAAACGACATTCGATGTACCACTCTACATATCAGGAATTCTCATCATGATTTTTACAGGCGCGGTCATCCTTGGGGGCGTACGTTCTATCGGGAAAGTGGTCAGCTACTTCGTCCCGGTCATGATTGCCTTCTACTTAGGTAGCGGTCTCTTGATCATGATCATGAATTACACGCTTATTCCAGATGCGTTCGCACTCATCTTTAGCAGTACGTTCAGTGCGGAAGCCATCGGTGGGGGAGCCATCGGAGCGGCCATTCGATATGGTGTCGCGCGTGGTGTCTTCTCGAACGAGGCAGGTCTCGGTTCTGCTCCGATTGCAGCGGCTGCTGCGAAGACGGATATGCCGGGTCGTCAAGCACTCGTCTCGATGACGCAAGTCTTCTTAGACACGCTTGTCGTCTGTTCGGTGACCGGTTTGACACTCGTCATGGGTGGTCAAATCGGGACCGGGTTAGAAGGGGTTGAATTGACTTCGGCCACATTTGAATTATTCCTCGGTCCGGCGGGTGGTTACATTGTGACAATCGGACTTGTTTTATTCGCCTATTCGACCGTTCTCGGTTGGTCGTATTATGGAGAACGTTCCATCCATTACTTGTTTGGGCAAAAGTCGATTCTGCCATATCGAATTGCCTTCGTGCTTGTCGCTGGACTAGGTGCCATGACGACCAACTTGAACTTAGTATGGGCGTTATCCGACGTCTTCAACGGTTTAATGGCCATCCCGAACTTGATTGGTCTCTTGTTCTTGTCGGGCGTTGTCATTGCAGAGACGAAGCGATTCAATCAACAACTTGAGATTGAAAATCGAAAAGTGTCCTAAACGGATTGACGCCATCCTCATGAATCAGAGGGTGGCGTCTTTTGTTTTGCTTCTAGTTCATCTAGCCGTGCCTTTTGAAGGTGGTCGAACACTTTAGTAACGAATCCGACCACAATGCCGACACCCGTGATCACATAGCCAATCGTAAAAATTTTCCCGATATCGGTCTGGGGGGCAAAATCGCCATAGCCGATAGTCGTTAATGTGATGACACTGAAGTAGAGCGCGTCGAGCCATCGCATCGCCTCAAATTGAGCATAAAAAAGTGTTCCGGATAGGATGGTGAGAAAGGCAAGGCTGAATAAGACTTGGAACTCAGGGTCCCGTAGACCGCGCCAGATCCCACGAACAATCCGGCGTAATGTCAGTAAGAACGGTAACATGTCACTCGCTCCTTTCGATATTAGGTTTGTTCGCCAATAACACGGGAACATCCTTTGTAGTTCGAAAAAAGAGAAAGGGTGAGTTGGATGGGGAAAGTCATTCCGAAGCAAGAAGGGCTCGACCACAGTGTCGATTTTTTACGGGAAGGTTATTTATTCGTCGCCAATCGACGTAAAAGTTTTCAGTCAGATCTTTTTGAGACTCGTTTGCTCGGGGAACGCGTGATTTGTCTTGGAGGAGAGGACGCCGCTTCGTTGTTTTATGAGGCGGACAAATTTACACGTCAGGATGCTGCACCGAAGCGTCTTCTCAAAACACTATTCGGAGAAGATGGAGTGCAAACATTAGATGGGACGGCGCATACGCACCGGAAACGTATGTTCATGTCATTGATGACGAAAGAAAACATCGATCGTCTGCTCCGGCTGACGGGTCGCGAGTGGAGACGAATCAAACAGACGGAAGAACTTGTTTTATATGATGTGGCCCAACAGGTGTTGATGAAGGCCGTATGTGAATGGGCGGGAGTCCCGCTTGCACGAGAAGAAGTAGAGAAACGGACCGATGAAATGAGATTGCTATTTGAGTCGGGTACGTCTCTTGGTCCGACGTATTTGCAAGGTCGGAAAGCAAGAAGTTCGGCTGAAGCTTGGATTCGACAGATGGTGAAAGAAGTACGGTCGAATCGATTATTGCCGAATGAACAGACGGCGCTTTATGAATTCTCATGGCATCGAGATGAATCAGGTGAGTTGTTACCTGAAGAAGTGGTGGCTGTCGAAGTGTTAAATATTCTACGCCCGACTGTCGCAATCTCGGTTTATGTTCTGTTCACGGTCCTAGCATTGCACCAATTCCCCGAAGAAGCAGAGCAAGTGAAGCAAGGACAGGTCACGAAAACAGCATTCGTTCAAGAAGTGAGACGTTTCTATCCATTCTTCCCCGTGGCGGCAGCTCGAGTCAAAACCGATTTTGAATGGGACGGGTATACGTTTACGGAAGGGACACTGACGCTCCTTGACCTCTATGGAACGAATCACGACTCCTCAATTTGGGCAGAACCTGATCAGTTTGATCCTTCCCGATTTATGGACTGGAAGGAGAGTCCGTTCAATTTCATCCCACAAGGAGGTGGGGATGTGGACTTTGGACATCGTTGCGCAGGGGAACATGTGACGATTGCGATTCTCGAGCAAGTGATTGAGTTGTTTACCAAAGAGTTCTCGTATACCGTCCCTCCTCAAGACTTGAGCTATAGCTTTGTCGATATGCCGAGTCTGCCAAAAAGTAAACTGCGATTGACTGATGTGAAATGAGTCTCATAAGAAAACGCCTACTCTTGATTGAGTAGGCGTTTTGTATGGAATGCGGTTCATTTCGCTTGTAGATTAAGACGTTTTGAAATCGGACGGATTGGGACGGACGGATCAATCATCCGATTATCCCGTTTTGGTTCATCCGTGCATTCAATCTGCCAATCGGCGTCATGAAGCTCTTTTAGTCCGACCGCAATGTCGTATAAGGAATAGTTCGCATTTCCGTTTAGCTGATAAATACCAGGTCCGCGTTTTGTCAAAATCTCGAATAAAGCTTCCGCCGTATCTGGTAAAAACGAGCAAGATGGATACCAATGCTCACTCGCTTGAATGACACCTCGTTGTTTCATCTCGTTCGTAAAATAGTCCATCATATTGTTCGATCCGGCTTCATCCCCAATCTGCCATCCAAGACGAACAATCTGAGCTCCCGGGTTGACGCGAACGATGGCTCTTTCGCAGTCACGTTTATACTTTCCGTAGTCATCTTCAGCATCCGGTGCCGTGTCCGGTGAGATGGGTCCAGTCACGTCATCTGAAAAAATCGACACTGTACTCGTAAACAAGAACGGAATTTTCATTTCCCCACATAAACGAGCGAGTGTCTCGGCCCATTCAACCGGCCCCATGCCGATATGTAAAAAATAGTCCGGTCGGATGCTTTCGATAAATTGTCGCATCTCCTGTTCATCCGTCGTGGACACTTGCTCACGATTCCACGCAATCCCCTCAATGCCATGACGTTGTAACGTTTCGGCAACAACCGGTGCTACCGTACCATTCATTCCAGTAATGATTGCTTTCATTTCGTTTCGCCCCTTTCTCTCTATATGATGCCACAAAACGGGCGTAAACAAACAATCGATGTGCTGTCCTATGCTAGAGTAGATGATGGAGGGATCAATGATGAATATTCGACAAGCAACGAAGCAGGATTGTACAAAAATCGCGCCACTCATGTATCAGGCCATACATGAAATCGCATATACGTTGACGGGGTCAACAAATACGGATGAAGTGTTGGAACGATTGGCGATGTGGGTGGAAATGCCGAAAAATCGATTAAGCCACGAAAACATATGGGTGGCCGAGATTGAAGGGGAAGTAGCAGGAATGATCATTTCGTATCGAGGAGACGAGGCGGAAGAATTGGATCGACCGATTCGGGAATGGTTGACGGCACATGGGAGTAAAGAAGAATTAGATGTTGAGACAGAAGGATTCGTCCAATACATCGACTCGCTCGCTGTATTAGAGGCATATGGTGGCCGTGGCATTGGGACGAAGTTAATCGAACATATCTGTACCGTCGCGACAGAGCGTGGTATCCCAGCGGTCACCTTGAACGTAGACCAAGCGAATCCAGCAGCCCATCGCTTGTATACGCGACTCGGATTTCAAAAAGAAAAAGAAATCAATATTTCAGGAGCTCGGTTTGACTATATGAAAAAAGAGACATCTTCGACTCCTTTCTCGGTCTAAAAGCGGATGCACAAACGTCCTTTCTCGACTATACTAAGTGCTTGAGGAAAGATATATGCAAAGGAGATACGTTATGGAGTGGAAGAATATTTGGCGAGGGATGGCCATGGGGACGAGTGACTTGATTCCTGGTGTAAGTGGCGGTACCATCGCAGTTATTTTAGGCATCTATGATCAATTGATTGAAGCGATTAGCGGTGTATTCAGCCGATATTGGAAAAAGTATATTGGTTTCTTAATTCCACTAGCAATCGGGATGGGCACAGCCATCATAGCCTTAAGTCGAATAATCGAGTACTTGTTACTTGAGTATTATGCGCCGACACAGTTTTTCTTTATCGGATTGATTTTAGGAATCATTCCTTTACTCTTTGTAGAGTTTAAATCGCGCGCATCGATTCGACCAATCCATGTCATCGCGATGATTGTAGCAACGATTCTCGTGGCGAGTATGGCGTTTCTTAATCCGGTCGATTCATCCATCATCACGGATGTGACCTTTGGGACTGCGCTTCTCTTGTTCTTTTCTGGATGGTTAGGAAGTATGGCGATGCTACTCCCGGGAATCAGCGGATCATTCGTGTTATTGCTGATTGGGGTTTATCCGACGGTTATCAGCGCCATCTCAAATTTCAATTTGCTCATTATTGGAATCGTCGGGGCAGGAGTGGCGGTCGGCTTTATTGTCAGCAGTAAGGTAATTCGCTATTTGCTATCAAATTTCCCAGGAATGACGTTTTCGATCATTATCGGATTGGTAGTTGGTTCACTCGCCGTCGTATTTCCGGGAGTGCCGGCCACTGGTCTCATGTGGGCACTTAGTATCATCGCATTTATCGCGGGGATTGTTGTCGTCCGATTACTTAGTCGTTACTCTGTATAAAACAGCAAGGAGTCCGGGATCCCCGGACTCCTTTTTTAATAGATAAACGGAAATAATCGTTTGCGAGACTTTGCCCATGATACATACGATTGACCGAAGTGGCGGGTCAGCATCCCTTCCTCGATCCGAATCCGATATAGTAACGCAAGAGACGTAAGAACGGTGCCAATCAAAGCGACTGCCCAATGAAGAAAATACAAGGAGAAGCCTAACGTAATCAATAATAATCCTGTGTATAAAGGATGGCGTAAGAAACGATAAGGCCCGGAGCTGACGAGCTCATCTTGCGGACGAACGACGACGTGTCGAGTAAATTGATGACGGAGATGAAAAATCCCCCAGTACCGTAACGACACACCCGCTATGTAAAACGAAAGGGCAAGCAATCGTTGAGTGATTGATGGGCGCGTCTCGACAAAGATTGAATAAATGATCGACAAAGTGAAAATGACGATCATCGTCGTCGCTACGAAATAAAAGCTTTTCCGCTCGACAGAACCATCCGTTGCCTCTTTACGATTACGAAATTTCCAAGTCTCCACAAGCCAAAAACCGGACACGATGATCAGTAAAAGATCCATCCACTCCATAGCACACATCCTTCCTTTTGATTCATCTTTCCTTACCCGACCTTCGATGAAGAAAAACCAAGGGAGGATGGTGTTGGGAAAAAGTTTGTCAAAGGCGAAGAAACAGGTTATCATCTAATGAGAATGATTATCATTTTTAAAATGTAGACATCACGTACATAGAAGGGAAGGATACGACGATGGGTGAGGAACAATTCGACGTGACGATTATCGGTGGAGGTCCGGCAGGGTTATATGCTGCTTTTTATAGCGGGTTGCGAGGCATGAAAACGAAAATAATCGAATTTCAGCCTCACCTGGGTGGAAAACTTCACGTTTATCCAGAAAAAATGGTGTGGGATGTGGGCGGACTCCTTCCGACGACAGGAGCAAACCTGATTGATCAACTCGTACAACAAGGTCTCACTTTTTCGCCGACGGTCATCCTAGGGGAGAAAGTGGAGTCGATTTTAAAACGTCAGGATGGATTATTTGGTATCGACACGTCGAATGGTCATCACGTATCCAAAACCGTCATCGTCGCGACCGGGAGCGGTATTTTGAAACCTCACAAAATCGAAGTGAGTGGGGCCGAACGCTTTGAATTGTCAAACCTTCACTATACGGTCAAATCACTTGAACGGTTCAAAGGGAAGCGGATCTTGATTTCGGGTGGCGGAAATAGCGCTGTCGATTGGGCCAATGCACTCGAACCGATTGCAGAGAACGTTCTATTGGTTTACCGAAAAGAAGAGCTCGGAGGCCATGAGGCACAAGTCGAAAAAATTAAACAAAGCCGAGTCGATTGTTGTCCGCAGTCGAAAGTCACGGACTTGATTTCTCACGATGGACAATCGATTCAGCAAGTGCTGTTAACGCAGATCGACACGGGAGAAACAAGTGTGGTCGATATCGATGAGGTCGTGATCAATCATGGGTACGAACAAGATGCAGAACTTCTTCGAAACAGTGAATTAAACGTAGAGATGGTTAATGGATTTTACGTGAAAGGAAATGCAGGTAGCGAGTCATCCGTTCCTGGCTTATATGCTGCTGGTGATATTCTGACGCATGAAGGGAAGGTCCATTTGATTGCGGGGGCATTCCAAGATGCGGCGAACGCGGTGAATCGGGCCAAAACGTATATTGACCCGAACGCGACCGCTACAGCGATGGTGTCTTCTCATAACGAGCGATTAAAAGAGAAGAACCGTCAAATCATAGAAGAAACTTTGTTGAAGCAGTAAGGGGACCTCTCTCACTGCTTTTGCATAGGATAATCACAGAGCTCAGTGATGACACCACCTGAATGACGTGGATCCATATAAATCAATCGTCGACCTTTTGCGGTAGTACGCAAGGTATCTTCTAAAAATGTAATGCCATTCTGTTTGTGAGCGGCAATGGCTTGGTCTAAATCGTCGACACGGTATGCAATGTGATGGACGCCTTTCCCTCGAGCTTTCATGAAACGAGCGATTGGACTCGTGTTACTCGTCGGTCGTAATAATTCAATGACATCCTCCCCGATATGAATGACGGCCAGCTCGGTTTCAACCCCGATGGCCGTATTTGTGTAACGGTCAATCAGGTTTCCGCCAAGCACCGTTGTATAAAATGTGATCGCTTCGTCTAAATCGCGGACGGCGATTCCAGTATGATCGATTTGCATGAACATTCCTCCTCAACCTTCAGTTTGCCTAAAGTTGAACAAAATGTCACTTCACAACGTTTCAACCACATCCGATATAATAAGAGAGGGAGGGACAGCGAAATGAACGGAAAAATCACGATGGGATTGGTGGGCACGTTCGCCCTAGTATCATTTGTGTTTGGACTCTCGCTTGCGACGTTTGTCGATTATCGCATCAATGAAGAGCAAGTTGTGCTCGAACGGTTAACCACCCATAAACAGATTGGTCCGACGGAGTTGCTGTCTACTGAGGTCGATTTTCATTTGAATGGATCGAATTATGCGATTCGTTTCAAGGATGAGCCGAACATCACGTATTGGTTCAATGTCGTCGATCGTCAAATCAAATTTGATCGGATTGAATCGCTCGATTTGAGAGACACGGGACTGCGGACAGAACTGTTTAAGGAAATGCCGCCTTTGGCGATGGAATCGACAACTGCTGCAGAATAAAAGACGTCGAATGAACAACTTTTTCCTGCGAGAATGAGTTGATGCAATCGACGTCTTTTTCATTTATGAGTAGAGTGGGGTTGGTAGTACTTGTTGCGTAAGTGTACACGTACCACCGGACGATACTTGAGCCCCTTGCTTTCGAAGTGCAAAATTCAAGTCAGATTGCAGATTAGTCGTAGAAATATGAGCCTCGTCGATATATCTGAACGTATCGAAAAACTTTTGTTGCAGGAAGGAAAGAGCTTCTCGTATCAGCGACTCGTCACAATCCAACTGAATTTCTTGGACGCAAACGTGATACATATGTAATCGAACTTTCATGATTCCAATTGGTCGGTGACACCAGCTTATCGTGTAAAACAATGTTTGATGACGGATTTCTTGCGCAAATTGTTCATCTGTCATCGGAATGGCTCCAGGTAAGACATGGCAGTGTGCATTACGAAATGTAAGCCAATCCGTTCTTCTTGAATAATCCATCAATTCGAGTGTCCAATACGTATGCGATGCTTTCTCGCACGGAATGAATGGCAGGTGATACGTATTTGTTTGATGGAACACTTGAAACCCAGATGCCTCATATATTCGAAGCTTATCTTGATTATGGAAGTCCTCTTCGTGAAGATAGTACGTAATCGGATATGTGGTTTCTCGACTTCGTTCGTACATGATCCGATCGAGTAATCCTCTAAACACATGACGATCGTGATATGTCGCCTTTGAGAGTTGAATGATTTGAAACGCTTCTAAATGCTCGTCATTCGCCACGAAAGCAGCTAACGGATTATTTTTGTTTAAAGCGATGTACACGTGCTGATGAGGAGGTAAGGAAAGGAGCGGGGGTGTCTTTGATAAGGGGTATAACGACTGAATGGAGATGCGTTCCTGCTTAGCTAATTGCCTACATTCTACAAAGCGTAGCGCTCGTTTCAAGGAGAATCCTTCTTTCTGAATGAGATAATAAGTACATTTAAATTGTAAGCGCTATCTTACTTAAAGTTGTATGGCATTCTCATGAAACCTGATTGATGAAAATAATCAACAACTTTTATAAAAACATGAAATAAAATAGATTGTAAGCATGCGATTCAGAAAAACTGATTAGTTACGCTGATGGATCTGTGAGTTTCGTCAAATGTCAGACGTGACGTGCGTCGAAGACATGATATACTTAATCACAATGAAACCAATCAATTAGGAGTTTATGATGAAATATATTTATCAACTGATTCTCGTATCTATGTTGTTCATGATCGGTGCGCCCACGACGGTTATGGCCGAAACAGAACCAGTAGTTATTCATGAGAACATCATTGTCGAAGAAGAGGTAGAAATTCACGAAGGATTTCAATCACCCAATGAGATGGTGTATGTCTTTGTATTAATCGTATTATTATCAGTCGTCGGTTTAGGAATTATGAATACGATCGAATAACGTGAAAACGTTCACAAAAATGCAATAAGTCGTTTGGTAACGGTTACAATCGTTACTTTATACTTATATGTGTAGGAAGAAAGTTCTGCACCAACTTTCTGTCCTCCTTTTCAAATGAACACCCCTCGTTCATATCATGTATTGGAGTCAACCGATGTCATCGATTGACTCCCTTTTTTTGTCTAAAATCGAATTCGTTTTTCTTTTGCTAATCGTTTTAATCGCTTTGTCTCATCCGTATGTCCATGACTTTCCAAGAAATCAACATAGACACGAAATGGTTCGGAACGATGTGAAAAGAACGGGATATACTCCGAAAACAGTTTCTGTTCAGCTTCTTGTAAATTCCCTTCTGCGACAAGGAGGCGAAGTTCTAACATTTTAAGGGCTTGATAGTTTTCGAGTGCGGTATCTTCTGTCTGGGATTTCTCTAACATGCGCTCGCAAAGTTTGAAGATGCGTGCGTGAAGAATTTTTCTCGTGTTGGTTTGACTGTGTTCAATCGGCAAGGTAGACAGCAAGTCGATTCGCGTAGAATCAACATCTTTTGGCACGTGAAGGGCAGTGTATAGGGCGCGGTCAATCCAGACGGTATCAATCGGTGCGTCTAGTTGATAGTAGTGGATGAGTTTTTGAAGCATGGTGACTTGTGAGATTTTTAAAAGACGAAACGGGTCGCTCGTTGAAAAAAGTGGTTCTTCTCCAGCAGACGTCGACAGAAGATAAAACATTTCTTCATACATCGTACGCGCTTCTGTGTATTCTTCGGCATAGTGGGCTAAATCACGAATGATTTTTTTGGCGTGGATATACCAATTTTTCTGATCACGATCTGACATAACTTGATTAGGCCGGATATATAGATGTTCATATGCCGAATCGACAAAGCGTTCAGCTAACGTAATCGTTTGCGAGAGCGAATGACGCTCTTCTGAATGCTTTTTTTCTTTATAACGCGTGAACTGGCTGATCATAAAATCAAAGTCTTGATCGTCAATCACATCTTTAGGAGTATGACGGTACATTTCGACCAATAAATCACGTAGCGTCGCCTCACCATACTGCTCCAACAACATACGTAATTTTCCGATGCGCATCAGCTCTCCTCCTTTCATTCATACTTATTGCATGCTTCCTTGATTTGGGCAGACACCAATTATTATTCCTTTCCCGGATTTCATCTGAAACAATCATACGGTCTCATGCTTAAGACGGATTTTCAGTAGAAACGTTGTCAGATCAATGTGGGTTCGGGATAATAGAGAAAAATTGAAAAGTTGAGGATTGAAAATATGAAAGATGATCAACGTTTATCGCGTGTAGAACGTAGAAAGCGCGAACTCGAACAACAAGAGCTTGAAGCGTCTCGCTTGAATGATGAACAATCATCCAACGAGCGAACAGATATAAATGAAGCATCACGACTGGAAGAGCCGGATGAAGGGGCAGAGCATCCTTTCTTAAACGAGAGATCGCCAGAGACCTCGAAACCAAATCAAGGAACGTCAAAAAAACGGAGAAAACGGATGCTTCGAATGCCGTCATTCTCAAAACCGAAACGCAAGACTTCTCGACCGAAGTCAAGTCATGCGACGCAACAACCGAAACCGTCAAAGCCGGCAAGACGAGAAGTCGACCAATCGCCAAAACCAACAAGTAAACGAAAGCGTAAGTGGAAAGGGAAAGTTGCCCTTCTTCTCATTTTTATGTTGCTTGTCGCGGGGTATGTGGCGACCTCGCCGTTCACGTTCCTCATCATGGGAAGTGACGCAAGGGTTGGAGAATCATTATCAGGTTCTCGGACAGACTCTCTACAATTGATGGAGTTTGTCCCTCGCTCGCGCACGGTGCAAAACGTGTCGATTCCGCGCGATACGTACACGGCGATTCCGTGTGAGCCAGACCGCGAGGGTGATAAAATCACCCATGCCTTCGCTTATGGAGGGGCAGACTGTACAGTCGGTGCCGTGGAAGGGTTGACCGATGCGTCGGTCGATGGACAAGTCGTGATTACGTTCGAGTCGTTTATGGAGTTGATTGATTTGATTGGTGGTGTCAATGTGACGGCAACGCATTCGTTTAGTGAGAAAGGGTTCAACCAAACGTATGAGTATACGGAAGGTGTTTCTTACGCGATGGATGGAGACATGGCGCTTGCCTATGCGCGACACCGTAAGACGGATACGGACGGTGCCCGTTCGAATCGTCAAACCGAAGTCATGACGGCTGTTGCGGAGAAGTTGGCTAGTCCAACGGGATGGACGAAAATTCCGGCAACGTATCGTTTCATGAAAGAAGAAATGGGTCTTGAGATGAACATCTTACAAATGGCCTCTGTCGGGCTCACGATGATTTCTAACCCGGACGTGAATAAGATGCAAGTCGAGGGACAAGATGCCTATATTAACAATGTGTACTACTACGAACCGTTAGAAGAAAGTGTGCAATCCATTCGGGAGGCTCTCGATTTGTCGATGTGGGGCACGGTGAGATAATTTTAAGAAAAGGGTTTGATTCTGACTTGAAAGAGGAATTTTAAACAAATGAACTACTCTTTTGAGGAGGGAAATTTGAATGAAAGTATTAGTCATTGGAGCAACAGGAAAGATTGGGAAACGTGTATTGAAAAGTTTAGCGAAGACCCATCAAGTGACCGCTTTAATTCGTTATCCTGAACTACAAGCAGAGTACGAAAAAATGGGTGCGCATGTATTGACGGTTGATGTCGAGAAAGAACTCGAGAAAAAAGTTCATGAGGCGACAAGTGGACAAGATGCAGTCATCATTGCGGCGACTGCCGGTGCAGACGGATCAAGTACTGAAATCGAACTGCTCGACCGAAACGTCGCGATGAACGCGATCGACGCTGCTAAAAAAGAACGTGTCCGTCATGTCGTCTTGCTCAGTGCATATGGAGCGGATCAACCGAATGCCGCACCGAAGGAACTCTTTAATTTTCTGTCAGCCAACAATGCCGCCGACGAATATATCGAACATAGCGGTTTGAACTATACGATCATTTGCCCAGTGACCATTGTCGATGAACCGAGTAAAGGCTCCATCGAAGCATCTGAAGATTTGAACGATGCGGATGGTGCGACGATTTCCGAGACGGATGTCGCGACTGTCATCTCTGCATCTCTTGATAACCGTGGGTTATACGGTCGCCGAATCGAAATTAAGTCAGGTAGTACACCGATTAATGAAGCGCTTGATTTTGAAGGACGTGGAGAAGTGGCAAACGGAGGTAGAACCACGTTACGCCGACCACAACGATCATAACGAGTTGAGGAGAAGATGATATGGAACGCAAGTTGTATAAAGATGAAAATAATAAAATGATTGCCGGAGTCTGTTCAGGGCTCGGGAACTATCTAGGGGTGGACGTCACGATCATGCGTGTTCTATTTGTGGCGATGGCACTCTTAGGTGGTCCAGGACTTCTTATTTATATCGTCTTGGCAATCATTATGAAAAAACCGCCATCAGAATATGAGGCAGAACAAGAAGATCGTTTCTAACGAACAAAAACAATCCGACGATGATCGTCGGATTGTTTTTTT
Organism: Exiguobacterium sp. s34; assembly: GCF_018617435.1. Taxonomy (NCBI): domain Bacteria; kingdom Bacillati; phylum Bacillota; class Bacilli; order Caryophanales; genus Exiguobacterium; species Exiguobacterium sp. s34. The sequence continues at coordinate 95,167 of NZ_JACSKE010000006.1, forward strand.
AGTGTTCGATATATAGAGTATAGCTCGCTTCGAACGTCTCGTTTGGGGAAAGGAGTTGAATTCCTTCTTTGTGCATAAAATCTTTCCGATGCCCTTTATAATCTGCGTGTCCGAACCACGGCTCAAGGCAAACGAATGGAGCGTCTTTATGGGGTGGAGACCAAATTCCAAAATGAGTAAACGAGGGGCTCTCCATCACAATCGCCGTGCCTGAAGGCTGATGACGTAGTGCAGCGTACTCGACATTTTCGAAAATCAATGCATCGTCGTCAAATAGCGATCGGGTGAGCGGAATATATTGGCGTTCACCTAATGGTTGATAGGCTCCTGTCAGGTAAGGACCCTCTAATAAATAGCGGTCCAGTGTACGCACCTCTCCGAAGTCGAGTGTATAGTCCTCGAACGCGCCACCCATGAAAGGGATGTTAAAAGCGGGGTGCCCACCGATACTGAATGGTAAAACGGTTTCACCTGGATTATGGACACGATATGTGACAATCACTTCTTCGCCTACGAGTTGATACGATACGTTCAGCACGAACGGGAAGGGATAATGTTGACGTGATTCTGGCGTATCTTTTAAGGTGAAACGGACGGAAGAAGTGGTCGATGATTCAATGTCGAAAATTGCGTCACGAGCAAAGCCGTGTTGACTCATCGTATACGTATTGCCTTCATATATATACTGGTCATCTAATAAGCGTCCGACAATTGGGAAAAGGATTGGGGCTTGTCGTCCCCAATATGTCGGGTCACCTTGCCATAAATATTCCTTGTCGGATACTTTCCAACTGGTCATTTCCGCACCCTGTGCTTTTAATGTAATCTGAATTTTTTCGTTTTGAAGTTGCACGATACATACGCTCCTTTACGGTTTGTGATAAGTTAAGTGTAGAAATCTTAAGTAAAACAAACAAGGGGTAAATGATGCGCTTACAAAGAATCGTAATCGGAACGCTCATCCTTCTATTGATTGCTGGGCTCGCCTATAAAGGATACGAAGAATATATGATGTCGCAAAAGCAAGAAGAAGCGGTTCCTATCGTCCAAAATGAATCAGCCTTAGGAGGACTCGAAGTGGGGCAGCAAGCTCCGGACTTCGCCTTGAATACGTTGGGTGGTGAGGGTCTCACCCTTTCACAGTTCCAAGGAACGCCGGTAGTCATTAATTTTTGGGCTTCATGGTGCCCGCCTTGTCGAGACGAGTTTCCTGAACTTGTGTCATTTGAAAAAGCGACAGGGATCCCTGTCCTTGGGGTGAACGTCACGAAAAATGAACGACGTGGAAAAGCTGATGTCGAGGCTTTTTTAAAGGAGTACCCGGTTGATTTTCCAATTTTGTTAGATGAAGAGGCAGTCGTGGAGCAACAATATCGCGTCGTCGCGTTACCGACGACGTATGTGTTAGATGAACAGGGGATCATTGTGGCGAAGCAGACCGGTCCCGTCGATGAAACGTGGATTCAGCAACAAATCGAAAAGGCATTAGATTAATGTGTCAAAAAAGCTGAACGATTTGCCCTGTTTGGTAGGGCAAATCGTTCAGCTTTTATAGTGTTGTTTGATCAACGCATCAAAGTTCGGGGTCATATCTTCTTCAAGATAATAATGATGATTGTCTCGAATGATTGTATCACCAACACGTGCTTCGGAAGGTAGGAATCGTCTAGGGATGAAACTTGAGCCGTTATTCCATCTCAATACGGCATATTTTCCCTCGATTCGCACCAATGTACCGTACTTAATCATACCTCTTCCTCCTCGACGAGCAGCTTCTGTCTCTTTTTTATCCTTACATCATGTATTCCCACATTCCACAAAAGCTACACATCTTTACACATGTCTGTCCAAATGGAAGAGACAAGTTGTTTCAAAAAACACAAGATGCTGAATTTAACATATGTGAAGAAAGTTTGAAGAAAACGCTTTCTTTTTTTGGAATGCTCTTCTATAATGAAAGCACGGGGTGATTATGACGAAACTGTGAACAATGGGGGGATGGTCATGTTTTCTTCTGCAATGATTGGGTTACTCGCTCTGACGGGAGTAACGATCTATGGGGTTGACCGTATGTTCACGGTCCGCTCAGAACGCGTCACAAAGAAATAGGTCTACATAGGGGGAAATCGCAACGTCTTGGGGAGACGTTGCGATTTTTTTAGTAATCTTGTTGACGGGACCGGCGATCGGTCTCTTTTTGTTCCACCATTTTTCGATTGCGTTCATGAACACGGTCGAAAAAGGAATGCTCTGGCCACATAGGAGACCAATGACGGTTTTCGGGAAGTGCCAAAATGTATTCTTCACCTGCGCTCAATCGTTCAATCATCTTACTACGATTGTCGCACAGGTCACCATGTCCCGGCACGAACCATTGAATTTCATGTTCATAAATGAGAGATTGTAACGTTTGGAGTGTCTCGAGATAAGCGCTCGGGTCATGCTCGATAAAGGGTGGCTCGATATTCGAACCGTAATCTCCACAAACAAGTAGATTCATCGATTCAATCAGAATGGACAAGTGTGTCGCATCATGACCGGGTGTCGAAATAAATGTAACAGGAACAGCACCGAGTAGAAGTGTCTGGTTCGGTTGAACCACGATATCAATTTCGGGTTTTTGAATCGGGCGATCGATATAGTGCTGCTCATAGAACTCTCGAATCTCATCTAACTGATCAGATGAATCGGCATCAACAAACGCCTGTGAGGCAATCGTCGTCGCATCTTTAAAGCCGTAAGCCCCGATAATGTGATCAAAATGATGGTGAGTGAAGATGACGTAAAGTGGACGATCATTACGGTTTAGCTCGATATCCCGACGAATCGTGGCGATCTCTTCAGGAAGCCACGTCGGATCAATCAAGAGAATGGCGTCTGGTGTATCAATCAAGGTCGATGTGGTTCGCATTAATGCACTTTCGTAAATCGTGAATGATTGCAGTTTCGCTTGAATCAAAAGAGTTCCTCCTCATCTGATTAGGTTCATTCACTCTTTTCCCCAAAATAATCGAAGGAACAACAAAAAAGCAGAAAGTCAGATGACTTTCTGCTTTTGCAAGGTCTCAACCGTGCATTGTATGTGTGCGAGAGGCTCTCGCGTATATGTCGATATTGGAGCGGGTGAAGAGAATCGAACTCTCGTCATCAGCTTGGAAGGCTGAGGTTTTACCATTAAACTACACCCGCATGAAGAAAAGAATATGGAGCGGGTGAAGGGAATCGAACCCTCGTCATCAGCTTGGAAGGCTGAGGTTTTACCATTAAACTACACCCGCGAAACGTCTTAACGTTACTTTGATATAATAGCATATCAGATTCTATTTGCAAACCCTTTTTTAAAAAACTTTTTAGGTTGCAGAATCCTATCCACAACGAAGATAATAGAAAAAAGGGGAGAAATCAAATATGAGTGAACGAAAATCATATTTACGACTGATGGGCGAAGGATTTCGAATGTTGAAGCAGTCCAAACAAACAGACACGACAGTGTCTCTCCGAAACTGGACGTTTTCCATTCACCGCGATGAAGAATGGTATGTCGTATTACGCTCGAATCGGGTTAAGTGGATCGGATTGCCGAGTCGTACATTTTCCATTTCACCAGATACGATTCAAATTGGAGATCTTCGAATGATACGTCACCCTGAATCGAACGAAGTACGTTTGACAATCGATGAAGAATGGGGATTGGAAAATAAGGTTGTTTGTGACAACCTAGAATGGGAGACATTCGTCGATGCGCTCAAACAAGTGAAGGGGGAGTAAGCGTGAGTGGAGAGAGGTTGTATCGAATGGAAGCGGAAGCACGAGGGAGTGCTTGGCGTGCACGAGTTCTGACAGGGATTCAGCGATTTCGATTTTACAAAGGGGAATTGCTTGCACCATCGAACCGACCGTACGTCGTATTGAGTATCTCGCAAGATGAGGGAGCCTTACCCGATCTAATTGAAACAGATATGGGCATCCTCTTGATCCATGAGCGGGTAAGTCCAATCTTTATGAATGTCTGTCCGTATGACGTTCAGCTCGTCCGTGTCGAGCTTCATACAAGTACAGGGAAGACCGATCGGTATTGCGCGCTTAATGTACTTCGACGCTTTGAAATCGAATACCTCGAACACTCGAACGAGTATCGCCCGTTAAGTACGGATCGATTCTATTTCCTATCCAATCAAACGGTTCGAATGAATTTATTCGGACATATGATTGCCCAAGATGTAAATAGCCAACGTCTTTACGTGACCGAACGACTAAAATACGCACTACAAGCAAAAATGGTCACGGGACTGGCATTTAAGCAAGTAAAGGAGAAAACAGCATGAAAGAGTATGAAATTGATGGGTGGTTCCGCCTGACGTATCCGGAACATTATGAATACAATGAAGAAGAAGACTACGTGAGCTTCTATTCAACAGAAGAGGATGCGCAAGGAACGCTTCAAATTTCCATCTACGAATCTGAAGATTCACAAGAACCTAAAGAAGCCGTCTTACGCGAACTCAATACGTTCTTAGGAGAGTTTCCGATCGATGTAAAAGTGGCGCCGAGCGTGACGGATGAGACGGGTAACATGACGACAGCTTACGCAAGCGGGATCGAAGACGGGATGCATCTAGATGTATGGTCGTTGACGGACGGAAAACGTCTTTTGTTCATGACGTATGTCGCCGATCAAGTGACGAATGAAAAGATGGAGATCGAATCTATCATCGACTCAGTCGAATGGACATAAAATGAGACACGACGCCAAGTCATAGGCGCGTGTCTCATTTTTTTATTGATATTTTGGAACATCGAAATTGAGTGTATAGGCATCAAGCGATTGATAGACGTCATAGATCTGTCTCGTTTGAATATCTGCCCAAGCAATATTCGTTGCGTATTGATGCGTACCTGGAGAATCAGGGTTATAACGCATCTTATAAAGTGTGTTTTGTTTGTAAGTTGGGTGATTAATGTAGCTAGAACCAATCCAGTAGGCTCCGCCAATCACGGCTGCTTCAGGCGTGAACCATTTCTGTTCAAACGCATATTTGGCTCCACTTCCGAGTGGATTGCTGTCGAAGGCCTGAATGCCATACATATTGTATACAGTAGCAGCTACAGGCCGCTCCGGATAAATGCGGTCACCATTTGAGTTAATCAAGGCGTTTCCATCTTTATCAACGGGTACACCAGACGCTAGTTTTGAGGTACCGTTACCCGTTTCGTGAAGTGCATGCGAAAGCAAATAAACTTCGTTGATATTATACTGACTACCGGCAGTTACGAACGCTTGACCTAAGCCACTAAGTGTACCTTTCGACAGGAGTAGCTTATTGAGTGTTGTCGCTGTCGTTCCGGCACTCTTCGATAAATCTAAGAATTGGTAGAACGAGCGTGAATTCGGATCGATGCCAGTCGGGTCAACATATGTCAACACTTCGTCGACTGATGCACGACGCCAAATGTTGTCAAACACTCGAAGGTTGTGCCCCGATGGCCGTTTGTAAGAAACAGTGTAGTAAGTGCCTGTCTGTCCAGTGATGGTTACTTTTTCGCCTGGGTTGATTTGACCGTATGGATGAGATGTAAGGCTTGGTTGGCTTAAAATGTTGGCCTTACCGACGACGGAACTCAATGTGATATAACCCGTGGCTGTACCGTATTTGACTTTATACCAAGAAGAAGAAGCGCGTTCTACATATTGAACTGTTGCACCTTTCGGAACTGTTGCCACTGTCATAGAAGTTGATGAAGCAGACGATTTTAAAGCAGCACCTACGTTTGAGATGACGGTCATATCCTGATTGACGATTGTACCCACGTTATCAGTGACACTGACCCAAGCTCTTGGCAAATAAGCTTTTTCGTAGCGATGGAAATCTGTCAAGGCGATTTGATTATATTGACGCTCTGCCATGTCGCGAACAGACATCGGATAGTTCGTATAGAAAACGTTCTTGATGACACCGCTTCCTGGTGGCGTTGTCGTGACAGGGATTGCGTAATCCATGTGAATATAGTTTCCGCTATACGTACCGTTCGTCAATAATCCCCAATCTGAACCGATGATCGGTTTCACACTGACAATCGTCCCGGTGTTCAACGTTCCAGCAAGGTTGTCTGACTGGACGGCAGGGGTAGAGCGTACGTTTAACGTACTGCCACCTTCTACATAGATCCGGTACTCGGCTTCTGGACCGTATTGTTCTGTTGGCGTCGTTGTTGGCGGCGTTAATGCAAAGTCACGCGCTGCAACATAACCAGTCGTGTTGTTGTAACGGACTTGATACCATGAACCGGTCGCTCCAAATTTCGCAAATTGATCAACTTTAGCTCCTTTTGGAATAGCCTGTAACACCGTTTTTGAACTAGACATCGAAGAATATAACTTCGTATCTTGTTGAGCGTAATAAGGTGTCACCACTTGTGTGAATTTCTCAGAGAGATCACGCGTCGGGACATATCCTGTCGTAGACTGATAGGTCACTTTAGACCATGATCCAGTCGCGCCATGAGTAGAAAGTTGAGACACCGCTGTACCAGGTGTTAACGTACGAATGGCTTTCTTACTTGACGACATAGAGTTGTAAAGTGTCGTTTGATTGCTAATGTACATCGGTTTAGGTGCAGTCAGCGATTGTAAGTCGCGCATGGCTACATAGCCAGTGATTCCGTTATAAGAAATCTTACCCCACGAATTTGTCGCGCCATATGTGGATTGAAGACTGACTTTCGCTCCTTTAGGGAGAGTCGTCAATACACGAGAAGTCGTTGTGATCGATGCATATACTTTTGTTGAATCAGTTGTCATATGTGTCGGGTTCACTTGAGGCGTCACACTACCACCCTCGTATGCAGAAAAGTATTTTTGAGCGACGTAACCAATTTTCCCGTTATAAGAAACTTTGTACCAAGATCCTGTCGCGCCATGTGTCGAAATATAGTCCACGACTGCATCTTTAGGAACTACCGTTAAAATAGCAGAAGAAGTCGTCATTTCTGCTCTCAAGTTGACGTTCATTTCTGCGACATATTGTTTTGCAGATGCCTGCTCAACAAAATACTTTTGAGCAACATAACCTGTTTTTCCGTTATAAGAAACTTTGTACCACGAACCCGTCGCCCCATGCGTCGATATGTAAGTGATGGTCGCACCTTTCGGAATGGCGCTCACGACCGAGGAAGAAGTCGTCATCGAGGAATACATATTTGTCGCTTCCTTAGCAGTGTAAAGGGCAGTAGTAGTGGAAGTTGAAGATTTAGAAATGGACGTATTGACGGTCAAATATTCAGAAGAGACATATCGTTTTTGACCTTCAAATTCGATTTGTGCCCAATCATTATTCGATGAATAAACGTTTACTGTTGTTCCTTCAGTTAGCTTTCCAACAATCGAAGAAGTCGTAGACGAGTCAGAACGGACATTTAAAATCTCTGTGTTGACGGTTCCTTCATATGTTGCTGCGTATGATGGAGCGGGAGCCAATCCACTAAATAATGAAGTGGAAATAAGAACAGCTGCGCTCAATCGTGTAAAGTTTGATTTCAAAGTCTATTTACTCCTTTCACCAATCGATTGGTCATCGATTGATGTAGATAATTTTCACTATGCGGTCTAAGTATAACGTACTTAAATTTTGATAAGAAGGTTATCTTTTAAAAAAGAGGTGAATCATTGAAGTTATTTGTATGGAATTTGGAAAAAATAAAAACTCCTTCAAAAAGGAGTTTGAACCATTTACTGGATTTTGTTTTGCTTCATCCACATCAGTATGTCCGACCATACTTGTTCCCGGTCCGCTTCACGCAAAATTTCATGTCTGGCATCGTCATATGTCGCAACGGAAAGTTCGACGTCCGCCTTACGATATTTTTCGATGATCCCGTTCAATCCTTCCCCATCATGTATGACAGGGTCGTCCATCCCAGCGACAAACAACACCGGGAGAGACTTCGGATGTTCATGAATGCGCGCAGAGGTTGTGACATCAAGGGAGGCCCGGGTTACTTCGTGTAAAAAGCCGAGTGAGGGGAGGCCTCCGCAATTCGAATCATCTAAATACGAGTCGACTTCTTCGGGAACACTTGAAAGCCAGTCACTATCCGTTCGAGCAGGTAAAAACTTAAGGTTGTAGCGCCCGAACAAAAGACGTTCAAAGAAACGGGATTGATGTGTAGCGCCTTTTCGTTTCATAGCAGTAGCGATCAAACGATGTCCGACTTCACCCGCAACCCCGGGATGTGGGGGAGGGGCGACGACAATCACACCAGCCAAGGCGTGTCCCATAGTTTGACCGAGTCGACGAACAAGAAGAGAACCGAAACTATGACCTAACACATACGTAGGGCGATCATCCTCATAACGGTTGATCAAGTACTGAGCATCATCGACGAGTTGCTGAAACCCATCGCCAGGAGCGAGGTGCCCGTATGTCTGTTGGTCGTGGGCGCTTGATCCCGCTCCTCGTAAGTCACATATGAATACATCATATCCATTTTCTGTTAGAAAGTGAGCGAATTCAATATATCTTTCATGGTGTTCAAGCATCCCGTGAAAGATGAATATTTTTCCAATGGACTGCTCTGATCGAATTTCCATCACTTCTGTTTGATATCCGTCTGGATACGTCAACTCCGAAAGAACCATGTGTCATCCTCCTATTAGAAAAGTCCGATTGCTTTTCCAGATTCATCAATGCCCATATTGAGAGCGGCTGGATGTTTCGGTAAGCCTGGCATCGTTAAAACGTTTCCTGTGAGAGCAACGAGGAAACCTGCTCCTACTGATGGTTTTAATTCGCGGACCGTGATGGTGAATCCTTGTTGATAACCGAACTTGGAAGGATCGTCTGATAGAGAAAACGGTGTCTTCGCCATACAGATTGGTAAGTCTGCCCAGCCTTTCTGTTGAATCTCAAGCATTTGTTTTTTGGCTTTTGCGGTGAACGTGACATCAGCCGCTCCATATACTTCCCGGGCAATCGTTTTAATTTTTTGTTCGATCGAATCGGTTAACTCGTAAAGTGGCGATAACTTACTTTCGTTTGATTCAACCGCATCAATGACGGCTTCAGCGAGCTGTTGGCCGCCCATTCCACCATTTGCCCACACTTCACTTAACGAAGCGCGAATATCGTGCGCTTTGCACCAGTCAAGTACTGTCGCAATCTCTTCTTCAGTATCTGAATTGAATCGATTTAAGGCCACGACGGTTGGGAGACCTAGCTTTTTCATCGTATCGATATGTTTCGCGAGCAATTTCATTCCCTTACCAACTGCACCGACATTCTCGATGTGAAGTTGATCTTTTGATACGCCGCCATGCATCTTCAGAGCACGAACGGTCGCAACAAGCACAACCGCATCTGGATTTAACTCTCCCACTCGAGACTTGATGTGACAGAACTTTTCAGCTCCGAGGTCGGCGCCGAAGCCTGCTTCCGTCACGACATATTCACCAAGTTTCAAAGCTGTTTTTGTCGCAATGAGCGAGTTACAGCCGTGGGCGATATTCGCAAACGGTCCACCATGGACGAGGGCAGGAGTTTGTTCGATTGTCTGGACTAAGTTCGGCTTGAACGCTTCTTTCAAAAGCAATGTTGCCGCTCCGGCCGCACCGATTTGCTCAGCAGTAATTGGTTCCTGTTGGTGGTCGTAGGCAACGACAATTCTTTTAATCCGATCTTCAAGATCCTTTAAGGAGTCAGCGAGGCAAAGAATTGCCATAATTTCAGATGCAACGGTAATGTCGAAACCTTCTTCGCGCGGTACGCCGTGAGCAGCACCTCCGAGACCGACGGTGACGTGGCGGAGAGCACGGTCGTTCAAATCAAGGACGCGCTTCCAGACGATACGGCGGACATCGATGCCAAGGTCATTTCCTTGGTGAAGATGATTGTCGATCATAGCACTGATTGTATTATGGGCTGACGTAATAGCATGCATGTCTCCCGTGAAATGGAGGTTGATGTCTTCCATCGGGAGGACTTGGCTGAAACCACCGCCAGCAGCTCCACCTTTCAAGCCCATCGTCGGTCCGAGTGACGGTTCGCGAAGACAGACGATTGCCTGCTTATTCAACTGGTTCAAGGCTTGGCCGAGTCCGACCGTAACCGTTGATTTGCCTTCTCCAGCTGGCGTCGGATTGATGGCTGTGACGAGTACAAGTTTTCCATCTTGTTTTGTCTTCACACGATCAAGGACATCGTAAGAAAGTTTGGCTTTGTATTTTCCGTAAAGGTCAAGATCGTCTTCTTGTAGTCCGATTTTTGCTGCGATCTCTTTTATGGGCAATGTTTTAGCTTGTTGCGCGATCGTTAGATCAGATAATGGTTTCGTTGTTGTCATGAGAAAGTACCTCCATTTTCGAACGATGTGTTTTATATATCAATTAATATTCGGATTTGACGTTTTAAAGGACGGAACGAATCGATTGACATACAATCCGTTCGTATTGTCATTGATTTTATCATAACTCATCAGAGCGTGAAATTCATTCATTCCGTTCAATATTTTCCACCCTTTCCGTCAAATGTATCCGTTTTCATAAAAGGTTCTTCACGATACATTGATAGTGGAGGCGATACACATGACAGAAACTTCGAAACGGATGAAACGAAGACGAAATTGGAAGAAGCCAGCGAGTTTCATAGCATTTGTCGGACCAGCTTTTCTAGCGTTCGTCGCTATCGTTCTCATCCCGTTTTTTAACGGAATCTACTATAGCTTCACAGATTGGAACGGTGTGACAGGAGAATTGAATTTTGTCGGATTTGACAACTATCAACGTTTATTTCTTGAAGATGAGCAGTTCCGAGCTTCATTTTGGATTACGACCAAATACACGATTGTATCGGTCTTACTGACAAACATCGTCGGATTCTCATTGGCCTTGTTATTAACGATGAATATTAAGACACGAAATTTCTTACGGACGATATTCTTCATGCCAAACTTGATTGGTGGATTAATCCTCGGGTTTATTTGGCAGTTCATTTATGTGAAAGGTTTCGCCTCAATCGGGGCGTTGACGGGTTGGAGTCTGTTTGAATTACCATGGCTCGGAGATGCGCAAACAGCATTCTGGGGAATCGTCATTGTCGCGATCTGGCAAGGTGGCGGGTATGTCATGGTCATCTATATCGCAGCGTTACAAAATGTGCCGACCGACTTGATGGAGGCGGCGCGGATTGATGGGGCAAATCGCTTCAAAATGCTACGACACATCACGTTGCCAATGATCATGCCATCGATCACAATCTGCTTGTTCTTGACGATTTCCTGGTCATTCAAAGTGTTCGATACGAACTTGTCACTCACGAACGGCGGACCGTTCAAATCAACGGAAATGTTGGCGTTAAATATTTACACGGAATCCTTCGTCAATAACAACTATGGTCTCGGGTCAGCGAAAGCGGTCATCTTCTTCTTGGTCGTAGCTGCGATTACGGTGACGCAAGTGTATGTGACGAAGAAACGGGAGGTGGAAGCATGACCACTGAGAAATTGGAACATGTCGAGAGAGGCATAGAGAAGACACCGAAGCGCGCCCCGCAGCGTCCACTGCGCTCAGGAATGTATTCTTGGAATCTTGGAGTCATTGAACTTGTCGCCATCTTACTCGGACTTCTCTATTTGGTCCCGTTCTATTACGTCGTCGCCAACTCGTTCAAATCGATGGCTGAAATCTTTACGAATACATCGGCGTTACCGAATGAATGGTTGACGTCGAACTATACAGAAGCGTGGGAAGCGATGAATTATGGGCGTGTGTTTCTGAACTCACTTCTCATTACGGTCGGTGCGAATGCCATCATCGTCATCTTCACATCGATGGCAGCATGGAAACTTGTTCGAACGAAGCACTGGATTTCCACCTTGATCTTCTTCTTATTCGTGGCAGCGATGGTCATTCCATTTCAATCCATCATGATTCCACTCGTGAAAGTCTCGAGCATTCTCGGGTTACTCAATAGTCACTGGGGACTGATGGTCATGTATCTCGGATTTGGTTCTGGAATCTCTGTGTTCCTGTATCACGGGTTCATGAAATCGATCCCTGAAGAGATTGAAGAGGCGGCAATCATTGATGGCTGTTCGACATGGGGTGTATTTTGGCGCATCGTCTTCCCATTACTTAAGCCAATCACGGTGACGATTGTCATCTTGAATAGTCTATGGATTTGGAACGACTTCTTATTGCCATCGCTTGTTCTCCGTGACGTCGAATTACGGACGATTCCGCTCGCGACGTTCTATTTCTTTGGACAGTACACGAAGCAATGGGATCTTGCGTTAGCTGGTTTAGTGCTAGGAATCGTTCCGCTTCTGGTCTTTTTCTTTGGTATGCAAAAACATATCATCAAGGGGATCACAAGTGGCTCGATTAAATAACCCTCCCAAGGGAATCCTCCGTTCGCTACACGGAGGATTAATTTTTTTTGAAAAAAGTCGTTGACATTAATCTGAATATTTATAATAATGAACTCAATTCAATTGTGAACGACGTCGAAAGGACGAGTACACGAAGGTAGTGAGTCAAGCGATCCGGGGGTGGTGTGAGCCCGGTCTTAACCCTTCGTCGAAAAACTTCCTGGAGTCGCTACCCGAACGCTTTGCCAGTAGACGTAGCCGGACCGCTCCCCGTTATCGGAGTTACGAGATGATTGTCTCGAAAAAGTGAGTAGATTCGTCTACTAATTTGGGTGGCACCGCGGAACCGAAGTCTTCCGTCCCATGTTCGATGGGAATGGAGGGCTTTTTTTCATGGCTTCATTTTCAAATATTCCACAATTGGAGGAAACGGAAAATGACAACAGCAACAAGCACGATGAAGGAAAGACAGCAGACAATTGCAGCAGTAAAGGCACTCTTCGAGGAGAAAGTCTCACGTGAACTCGGACTCACTCAAGTACAGGCACCGCTATTCGTTGAATCGGCAAGTGGGGTCAACGACCATCTAAACGGAGTGGAGCGAATCATTCAGTTCGATACGATGTATCCGGGACATGAGCTCGAGATTGTACAATCGCTTGCGAAATGGAAACGTGAGGCACTCGGACGTTATGGATTCGGTGTCGGGGAAGGTTTGTATACTCAAATGCGGGCCATTCGCCGTGATGAAGAACTTGATGCGACACATTCGCTCTTCGTCGACCAGTGGGACTGGGAACGAGTCATCGCTCGGGAAGAGCGAACGATGGAGTATTTAAAAGCAACGGTCGAGTCGATTTATGCGGCACTCCGTGAAACAGAGTTGGCAGTGGAAAAAACGTATGGCATTGAAGCAATTCTTCCCGAAGCAATCCATTTCATCACGAGTCAAGAGTTGGAGGACACGTATCCGGCGATGACACCGAAAGAGCGTGAGAGTGCAATCTGTAAAGAATATGGCGCTGTCTTTATCTCGCAAATCGGAGATCTTCTCGCTTCTGGCATGAAACACGATGGCCGTGCAGCAGACTATGATGACTGGTCGCTCAACGGTGATATCCTCGTCTGGCATCCGGAACTCGAATCGGCATTTGAATTATCGTCGATGGGAATCCGGGTAGATGAAACGGCTCTTGATGCGCAGTTGAAAAAAGCAGACGCTGATGAGAAGCGGGCATACCCGTTCCACCAAGGTGTTCTCGAAGGGACACTCCCGTTAACAATCGGTGGGGGCATCGGTCAATCCCGCGTGGCGATGTATCTCTTGCGTGCGCGTCATATCGGAGAGGTGCAAACGTCGGTCTGGCCGCAAGAAGTGATTCAGTCGTGCGAAGAAGCTGGCATCAGCTTGTTGTAATATAATAAGAAGAAACACGGAACAGGACTCAACAAGATGAGTCCTGTTTTTTCTGTGCAACATTTTCCACCCTATCCGTCAAATTTGACACCTACATAGTGGAAGCGGTTTCATTTAAAGTTGATTTTGTAAAGAATGGATGAGTTTAAGGGAGGAAATGAGATGAAACGGAAGTGGAAATTGTCAACAGCGGTCATGACGGCTGGAATGGTCCTAACACTTACGGCTTGTGGCGGAGGATCACTCACGGATGAAGGTTCTTCTGAAGGAAATGCGGACAGTGGCGACAAGAAAGACGTCACGTTGAACGTCTTCCAATTCAAAGCGGAGATTGCGAAAGATCTTGAAGCGATGGCAAAAGAGTATGAAGAAGAAACAGGTGTGAAAGTCACCGTTCAAACAGTCGGTGGCGGTGCGGACTATGGTGCGGCCCTCAAATCGCAATTCGCTTCAGGCAACGAACCAGACATTTTCAACAACGGTGGCTTCACAGAAGCGCAGACGTGGAAAGACAAACTCGAAGACTTATCGAGCGAGAAGTGGGTCGGTGATTTGACGGAAGTTGCTAAAGAACCGATGACGATGGATGGTAAATTATACGGAATGCCGATGAACCTCGAAGGGTACGGATTCATCTATAATAAAGAACTATTTGAAAAAGCGGGTATCAAAGAGTTGCCGAAAACGCTCTCTGAACTGACAGATGCTGCTGAAAAACTTGAGAAGGCAGGCATCACACCATTCTCTGTCGGTTATGCAGAGTTCTGGATTTTAGGAATCCACTTGTTGAACATTCCGATGGCGCAACAAGACGATCCGGACGCGTTCATTCAAGCACTTAATGAAAGCAAAGCGAAATTTGAAGACAACGAACAGTTCCAAGAATTTTTGAAGCTATTTGATTTAACAATTAAATACGGGAATAAGAACCCGTTGACGACAGACTACAATACACAAGTCACACAGTTCGCCCAAGGAGAGACAGCGATGCTCCAACAAGGAAACTGGGCGCAACAGATGATTCTCGATGTGAATCCGGATATGGAGATGGGCTTCGTTCCAATCCCGATCAACGACGATGTGGAGAAGATGGACCGCCTTCCGGTCGGTGTTCCGAACAACTGGGTCGTCAACAAAAACTCGAAGTATAAGGAAGAAGCAAAAGATTTCTTAGAGTGGATGGCGACGTCTGATACTGGAAAAGACTATATGGTCAACAAGTTTAAATTTATCCCTGCATTCAAGTCGATTGAAGCGAACGACCTCGGACCGCTCGCAGATGATATCTTGGCGTATTCGAATGAAGGGAAGACCATCTCATGGAACTGGTTCAAGTATCCAGATGGTGCGGTGAATGAATACGGTGCGCTTATGCAGGCATACGTGGGTGGACAAAAAACAGGTGAAGAGATGCTTCAAGACTTCACGAAAGTATGGCAAGACAAAGTGAAATAAGCGAGACACAGACGGTGAAACGACCCCTTCGCCGTCTGTGTTTTTTTTATGAAGAAACTGTCACAAGAATCCCATATAAACCACACACATACCTATGGGGGTTTCAGTAAAATGGGGGATGTAAGCGGTTGAGAGAAGGAGGGGGCATGAAACGATTATTAGTCAGTATTCTGTTTATGTGTTGGATGCCTTATGTGAATGCGGAAGAAACACGGACTCCATTGACTGAACCAATCGTCATCGAATCAAACGAATTGTTCGATGGGGACGGAGAAATGTATACGAGTTGTGGACATCCTGCGTTCATTCTTCGGGGGACGGGTGCTGTTCTTGAACATGTATCGGTTCAACAGTGTGAGGGCGACGATGTCCCAGCCGTTCAAGTATCAGGTCTCGGACATCAACTAATCGATGTATCCATTGAGTCCTCGGGAACTGGACTATTGATTGAGAATAGTTACGGCGT
This sequence comes from Exiguobacterium sp. s34, assembly GCF_018617435.1. NCBI lineage: Bacteria > Bacillati > Bacillota > Bacilli > Caryophanales > Exiguobacterium > Exiguobacterium sp. s34. The sequence goes on from NZ_JACSKE010000006.1 coordinate 110,865, forward strand.
GCGGGTCATTCGAACATCGATTCAAGGGGACGGACAGGCGGATGGAATCGTACTTCTTAACAGCGAAGCATCAGAACTCAAAGGAGTCGTCGCGAAAGAAGTGCGAGATGGGATATACATAGAAAACGGGTCTAGGCACAAGATTGTTCGACCAATCGTTTCGCATTCCCGTTACGGCATTCACTTGATGTTTCCGACCGATGTTGTGATTTCGGTACCTGAACTACATCATAACCTGACAGGTGCGATGATTATGGGGACCGATCGAGTCACTTTTCAAAATGGGAATGTGCATGACCAATCCGGCGGAACGGCGACGGGGCTGATGTTATATGAAGCTGTCGACACAATCATCGAGATGACGCATATTTACGGAAATCATATCGGTTTATATGCAGAACAGTCAGAAGGGACAATCCTTGAACGGAATGCAATCAACGGCAACGATATTGGCTTTCAATTGAAGCAAGCAAGCGGGATGATGATTCTTCGAAACAATCTATTGGGGAATCGAGAACCCGTGACGATGTTCAAGTCATCGGAAAACGTGGTGCAAGGAAATGTTTGGGGTGGTACGACACTTGATCTGAATCGTGACGGCTATAGTGAGATTCCATTCCGGACCGATCCATATTTGTTCTTATTGACGGATTCATATGAAGCATTCGAGTTGTTGTACGGGTCACCGGGGCTTCTTCTATTAGAAAACATATTACGAAGCCCGGAAGACGTATCGTTGACGGACGGATCACCACAAACTGATTCGGCGATCTGGCATTGGAACGGGTCAATCTGGAGCGTAGGGAGTATCTTTTTACTCATCATCATTTGGATATTTGGGAGGAAACGACATGAAATCGTATAAACAAGTAGCAGGACTATTATCAGTAGCAGGATTATCTTTAGCGCTTGGTGCATGCTCAAGTGCATCGGCAGAACCGTTTGACATCAAATGGGGAGAAACAGAGTGCGAAGTGTGTAAGATGAAAATCATGGATGAACAGTTTGCGGCGGAAGCGATTATGGAGAATGAAAAAGGATATGCGTTCGATGATATCGGATGTTTGATGCGTGATTGGTATCCTGAACAAAAAGAAGAAGATATTGCTGCCATGTATGTAAAAGACTTCAATACGAAAGATTGGGTCGAATTAGACGAGGCGATGTTCGTTTATGACAAAGAGTCGAAAACACCGATGGCTTACAATATTCTCTCATTCGCAAAAGAAGCAGACGCAGAAGCGTATATGGAAGAAAACGGCGGCGAGATGATGGACTTTGATCAATTGAAAGATCACACATGGGAACGCGGCGAGATGAACATGATGATGGACGGCGAAGGTTCGATGGACGGAATGAATCAAGATAGTGAGATGGACATGGAGATGGATACGGAAGAAGAAGGGCAGTAACCGATGTCTTTATGGAGAATGGAATGGGCACGTAGCCTTCGAAAGCGAGAGAACTATGCCTTTCTCCTGACATGGGTCATCACGCTCGTTCTACTCGGGGGAATCGGACAAGCTCTGCCTGTTGCTGCGGACTATACAAATATCAGTGCGACGCTCATCACAGTGCTCGGTCTATTACTTCCGCTCTTTATCTTATTGACGACTGCGCTTCATTGGGGACAAGAGCGGGAGTCGAAGCGATTGAATTTGCTTTCGACATTCACGTATCCGAAGTGGAAGTTCATTTTCATTCGCTTCAGTTCGTTTTTGGTCACACAAGTGCTCGTTCTATTACTAGCATTCCTCATCGCGTCACTCGTAGTCGGTCAATCGTTTACAACATGGATCATTCTGTTCGTATACGCGACCGGATTAACAATTTATGCGACGGCACTCGGTACGTTGCTTGGATTGCTTGGGCGTAAGAGAATCCGAGCGATGTTGCTCGCCTTTTTGACGTGGGTCGTCCTCGTGTTATTGTGGCCGACGATTCTCGTGACAATCATTTCCTGGCTTCCTTACGGCATACAAGTGAATGGGATGATTGCCGCGCTGTTCGTGAATGGATTTGATTTGATGCGAATTTGGGCAAGTACATCAGTGTCGTCTCCCGATATTTTCGGAAGTGTCTACCTTCAGTTATTAACTTGGATGAATCAACCGGTTGGATCTGTCGTAGTCTGGGCTACCTTATTAGCGACGAGTGGTCTCTTGTTATGGCTTGCTTCGAAAATGGCTTGGAGGAAAACATCATGATTCATTGTATAGACGTAGGTAAAAAATATGGCGATACGTGGTCGCTCTATCCGATTCGTGAAGAGATTGCATCGGGGCGAATCGTTGCTTTATGCGGGAGCAACGGAGCTGGGAAGTCGACGCTTTTGAATCTGATGAACGGTACAATCGAACCAAGCACCGGGGTCATTCAGTTGAACGGCTACACGACAACAGAACGAAGGAAATACAATCAAAGCTTTGGGTATATGCCTGACGACTTTTCGTTTGATGACACATGGACGGTTGAAGAGACGTTCGCCTATTATGCGATCCTACAAGAGGCACGACCGACTCCCGAGACTCTAAAGCGGGTCGGGTTGTACGAGCATAAGCAGAAGCGCGTCACCGAACTATCTAAAGGAATGCGACAACGCCTCCTTTTGGCACAAGCACTCGTCAATGCGGCAGATATCCTACTATTAGATGAACCGACGAACGGATTGGACCCCATCTGGATGCGAATGCTTCAAGACTTACTACGCGAAGAGGCGAAACGAGGGGCGACGATTGTGTTTTCAACTCACCAATTAGATGTGGCGGCTATGTTGTCAGATGAAGTCTGGATGATGAGAGCGGGTACCATTTGTGGGAAGGTAAACGTTCATGAAGAACAAGCCGCTTACGAACGGCTAAGAGAATTCTTTTTCGAATCGCAAGATGACACTTGTCAAATGCACGTGGCTCGCACAAAATAATAGACAGTTGAAGTGGTGTTCGGAACCTTCCGACGCCACTATTTTTTTGGGGAGATGGAATGTATGAGAAAAAATGTGACGGTTGCCCTCTTGTTGGCGACCTTCTTAGCCGCGATTGAAGGGACCGTCGTATCGGTTGCGACTCCTGTAATCGCCAGTGAGTTGAACGGGGCAACGCTCGTCAGCTGGGTATTTGCGGCCTTCTTACTATTTACGGCCGTATCGACTCCGATTTATGGGAAAGTTGCGGATTTATTCGGACGAAAACGTGTCCTCTTGTTTGGAATCGGGTTGTTCACGTTATCCTCACTCTTATGTGGGTTAGCCACGTCGATGGAACAGTTGATTGTCTTTCGGGCGTTGCAAGGTCTAGGGGCTGGTGCGGTGCTTCCGATTTCGATGACGATTATCGGTGATCTATACAAATATGAGGAACGCGGGAAGATTCAAGGGATTTTAAGTGCCGTATGGGGCGTATCGGGTGTACTCGGTCCGGTCATCGGCGGCTTTTTGGTCGAAACGTTGTCATGGCGCTACGTCTTCTTGTTGAACGTGCCATTCGCGTTACTCTCGTTCATCATGATTGTCATCTTCTATAAAGAGAAAGTCGCTGAGACGACTGAACGGATTGACTTGAAAGGCGCTCTTTTGTTCGCGGGTGGGACGACCGCATTTCTATATGCGCTCATTACATTCAGTGAGACGAATGAATGGACGACGACCATTGTTGCCAGTGGGCTATTCAGTATCGTTTTATTAGTTGGTTTCTTCGTATCCGAACGAAAAGCGACATCTCCGTTGTTACCGTTTGAATTATTGAAGCAACCGACGATTGCTGCCATCAACGGGTCAGTCTTTTTTGCAGCATGGGTGCTCGTCTCGATGTCCGCATACATCCCGATTTGGGCACAGGCTGTGTTAGGGAAATCAGCGACAGAGGCTGGATTTATGTTGATGCCATTATCGGTCGCGTGGACGTTCACATCGATTATCGGTGGACGTACACTTGGTGTGGCTTCTCCGAGACGGCGCGCCTTGATTGGAATGGGTTTACTGATCATCGGGACACTCACGTTGACACTGTTATCGCAATCGAGTGCGGATGTGTGGGTATACGGTGCAGTGGCGCTGATTGGCATCGGATTCGGATTGTCTCAACCGATGTTTATCGTTGTCCTGCAAACTGTCGTCTCGTATCAACAGCGTGGAACAGCGACGGCGACCAACTCATTTTTGAGTACGGTTGGTCAAACGCTTGGCGTTGCCGTGTTTGGGGCCGTCTTTAACTTTGTCGTACTCAATGACTTTAAGAACAGCGAGGCGCTATCTCAAGTTTCATTAGAAGATTTCTTCAATCAGAGCGTCACGGAGACGTTGAACGCATCTGTTCGACTGCAAGGAGAACAAATCATCGCGACCGGATTGAACAGCATCTTTATCGGGGCGATGGTCGCGGCCATCATCGCGTTCGTCATCTCGTCTCGCTTGCCAGCCCGCCCACCGGAACCTTCACAACGCTCGTGAAACAAGGGTATGATGAGGAAAAGGGAGGCGAACCGACATGAAACGTCAAATCGGGATTGTGACATTGTTGTTTCTGATGGGATGTACGCCAGAACAAACGAACGAAGGAACAGAACCACCAGTTTCAGAAGAGTCGACACGTAATGAGTCAGAGACTGATCGTGAGACGGGCACGACGAAAGAATCGGGACTCGAAATTGGTGAGGTGACGACAGTTGCCGAGAACTTGGCCATCCCGTGGTCACTCGTTCGGACAGAGGACGGATGGCTCGTATCAGAACGTGGTGGTACCATCACCGTCATTGACGGTTCGGATGGCGTAACCCGACAAGACGTGAACTTCGAGGAAAGCGTGTTCGAGATTGGTGAAGGAGGACTCCTTGGTCTTGCGTTAAGCGAAGATTTTGAATCGAGCGGTAAACTTTACGCGTATCACACGTACGGATCGTCAGGAAGAAACGTTCAAAATCGTGTCGTCGAGTTGACGTGGGATGGAGAACGCTTTGAAGAGACGAATGTCTTACTTGATGAGATTCCTGGTGCGCGTTTCCACAACGGGGGTCGCCTATTGCTGGACGGTGAGAACCTTTGGGTGACGACGGGAGATGCGCTCGTGCCTGAACTCGCACAAGACGAATCATCGTTAGCCGGAAAGATTATACGAATCCCATTATCGGGTGAAGGTGAACCGACCGACTGGATTTATTCCCTAGGTCATCGGAATCCCCAAGGTCTGAGTCGGATTGACGACATGCTTTATGCGAGTGAGCATGGGGCGAGCGGGCATGACGAGGTCAATATGATTGAAGAAGGAAATAATTACGGATGGCCAATCATTGAGGCAAATCAAGAACAAGAGGGCCTTGTCACACCATGGTTTGAAGTAGGTGACACGTCGTGGGCACCTTCTGGTATTGCGACAGATGAGCAATACGTCTATATGGCAACGCTTCGGAACGAGCGTCTCGTCGCCATCGACCGAGAAACGAAACAAGTGACGACGATTGTCGAAGATGTGGGGCGGATTCGTGATGTGTGGTTAGAAGACGACACATTGTACTTTATTTCGAATAATACGGACGGACGAGGCACCCCGCAGCCGCAAGATGATCAACTCTATCAAGTAACGATTCGCTAGAAACTGACGACTTTGTCAGTTTCTATTTTTTTTCGTTGTTTCTTCTGGAAGTAACGGTATAATTAAACATGTATTTTGGAAAAAGAAGGAGAATTTAGATGAATCATTCAAACTTGGTACATAAACGAGAAAAATTATACTTCTCACTTTTAGTTGCAGCAAGCGTACTCGTGTTGATCCTCGGGGTCGTGTTGACGGTAGCCTCATTTGGTCTATTTTTATGGATCATCGGTACAATCGTATCGCTCTCGCTCTTTACGCACTGGATTCAAATCGGGTACATTCGGACGAACGGTGTCAAAGTGACGGCTCGTCAGTTCACAGAACTCCATGACATGGTCCAACGTGTCGGGGCAGATATGGGCATCCGCTTGTTACCGGATGTGTATATTTTACAAGCGGGCGGTGTGCTAAACGCTTTTGCCACTCGTTTCTTCCAAAAGAATATGGTCATTTTGTATTCGGATGTTGTGGAATTGACACGGACGGGTCAGACGAAAGAAGTGGAGTTCGTCATCGCGCACGAGCTGGCGCACATTCGCCGAAACCATGTCCAAAAACAGTGGGTCGTCTTGCTAGGAAGTATCATTCCTTTCTTAGGTTCTGCCTATTCACGCGCTTGTGAATATACGTGTGACCGGATGGCTGCCCATTACATTCAAGATTTCGGGGCGGCGAAACGTGCATTAACGGTTCTCGCGATCGGGGGGCCGCTCGCGAAAGAAGTGAATGAGTTTGACTATTTATATGAAGCAAGTCGGGAAAACGGATTTATTGCGAAGTATAGTGAATTGTTGTCGACACATCCAACGTTGCCGAAGCGAATCGCATCGATTGCAACATCTGCCGGTGAAGAAAACGTTCCGGTATTCAAGACGGCTGGATATGTGAAAGCTTCAATCATTTCGATGGTGTTGTTGACGGTGATCGGGAACGGAGCCATCATCGCCTTACTCGTGATGAGTGATGATTTGACCGAAATCGTATCAGCAGGCATGACCGAAGACTTTGGAGATGACTGGGCACTTGAATGGGAAGAACCGATTCAAGAATTGACGTATAACAATGCGAGCTATGAAGAGATTGAAGCGGAACTATTAAACGGTGCTGACGTGAACGTCCAAGACGAGTACGGCGAAACACCCCTTCACAACTTGTTCTACAATGATGAGGTTGATGAAGAAACGGTTCAACTCTTGCTAGATAACGGAGCTGACGTCACACTCGAAAACGACAGCGGGATGACACCGATTGACACGGCACGTGATTGGGGTCATGGTCCTGAACTCATTGAGTTGATGGAATCCTATGAATAACGGAAATCTCCTTGTCTCAAAAGAGACGAGGAGGTTTTTTAGGATTTTTTTGCAAACGTTTGCATAACGCGTGATATACTGTTGGAGTAGGAGGGAGATCGGTGAATAGCATTCGGACAAAGTTAACGGGAATGATTGCGTTGACGATTATCGTGCCAGTCATTTTAGCGACGATTGTTTCATTTTGGTATGTAAAAGATCGGGAGCGTGAACGTGGTCTCGAGATGACCGAATGGTCGCTCGAACGAGGCACACGTCAGATGGAGCGCTACATCTCTGATTTGAGTCGGCTTCCCACGAGTCTATATGCCGACCGCGATGTATTGGATATTTTAGAGTACGGACCGGGTCTTTCATTAAGAGAAACGGAGATTGAAGTGCGACGTGCTCTACTTGCGATGTATTTGTCCCGTGAAGACGTGGCGCAAATTCAGCTGTTGATGCTCGAAGATATGGATTCGTTCGCAGCGTACAAGATGAAAGTATCCCCGCGCTCGAAAAAAGAACCAAGTGTCGTCCAGCAACAGCTTTTAGAGAATCCAAAAAGTCGTGTTCTATTGGAAGCTTCCCATCCACTCATTCCTTATCATGATTTTGGACCGATTATGACGCAAGAGGACGTCGTGACGCTTCATTTTAGACTCGATAAAATTGAAACGGATGAACCGCTTGCTATTCTATCGCTTGATATCCCTGAAAATTTATTTATCGGACAGTTGGCCTCTCTGCAGAATAATCCGGAAGAAAGTTTATGGTTTGTCGGTGAGGATAACCGCGTGTTCGCCCACCTCGGTGAAGGGGAGATCCCGACTTCGTTTCAACCGCGGTCGATTTCGACAGACGGAAAACACCATCAGATCACGAAAACCTTCGAGTTCGACCATCAACAGTTTTATGTCGGTAAATCGATCCCGGATGAACTCTTGACCGAACCGGCCTCACGAACGTCGTTCATCATCTTGCTTGTCGGGATTGTCTCGCTCATCTTGGCATTGATCGGAGCGACGTATGCCTCGATGAAGTTGACGACTCCAATCAAGACATTGACCTCGAACATTTGGCGAATCGAGCAAGGAGACATGACCGTCTCATTTGATTCCCTCGGAAATGATGAGTTTGGCGTACTTGGGAGACAGTTCAAGCGAATGATTGAACGGATCGATGATTTGATTCAACGAGAGTATAAGCTCGCCTTAGAGAATCGAACGAACGAGCTGCGCACACTTCAGGCGCAAACCAACCCGCATTTCTTATTCAATGCGTTGCAGTCGATTGGAACGTTGGCGTTAAAAGGAGAGGGCAAAACGGTTTATCGATTGATTACGCAACTCTCTTCGATGATGCGCTATACGATGCATCCAGAAGAGTCGATGGTTACGCTAAAGCGAGAAATCGAGCATTTGAACTCATACATTCGTCTTCAAGACGTACGGTTTCCAAATCAGTTTCAAGTGATTGTCTCAATCCCTGAGGAACTACATGAACTGATTGTCCCAAAGATGATTTTACAGCCGTTGGCAGAGAACTTCTTTAAACACGGTTTCGAACGGGACGGGTCTGCATTAGCAAATCGATTTGAGGTGACGGCCTGTATGGATCATACGTCACTTGTGATTCGCTGTGAGAACAGTGGTCGTTCGCTGACGGCCGAGGAATGGGAACGGGTCATGTCACGAATCGAGCAAAGCGATTCGACATTTTATGACACAGAAGGCACAGGATTACGAAACATTCGTGATCGACTCATGTTAAACTATAATCGGGAGGCAGAATTTATGTTGGCTACACCTGAAACAGGCGGTTTTCGAATTGTGATGCGTTTCCCCGCTTCTTCTGAGGGGGTGGCGTCATGACGAAAGTGTTGATTGTAGATGATGAATCTCCGGTAAGGGAAGCGGTGAAATTACTCGGTGAATGGGAACGATTCGGTGTGACGATCGTACTTGAAGCAAGGGATGGGCGTGAAGCACAGACGCTCATCGAGCAGGAACGTCCAGCGCTCATTTTATCCGATATTCAAATGCCCCATTGTGATGGCATCGAACTGATGGAGTGGGTACACGACCATGCTTCATTTGCTAAGCTTGTCGTACTGACAGGATACGATGAATATTCGTATATGCGACGGGCCATCCAATATGGAAGCTTTGATTATTTGTTGAAACCGATTGACCCCGATGTATTGAATGATACGTTGGCACGCGCATTAGGGGACGTGGTCAATGAATCGAGTGGTGACCCGATTTCTCAGATTGGAATGTTCATTGAACAACATTTTTCGGAAGAGCTGAGTTTGCAAGGTATGAGTGAACGATTTTACTTAAGTCGAGAGTACATCTCGCGACGTTTTAAACAACAATATGGCGTGAACTTGTCTGAATACGTGTTGACGATTCGGATGAACGAAGCGAAGCGCCTGTTAGAGACGAGTAGACAGCGTATCTATGAAGTCGCCCAAGCAGTGGGCTTTTCGGACGATAAGTATTTCCGGAAGGTCTTTAAAAAACAAGTCGGTGTTACTCCGAACGAATTTCGGGAAAAGGTTCAACGACAAGCTTAAAGGAGGAATTCAAACATGAGTGTACACATTGGAGCTCAAGAAGGACAAATTGCAGAAACGGTATTACTTCCAGGGGACCCGCTTCGCGCCAAATACATTGCGGAGACGTTTTTAGAAGACGTCGAATTATATAATGAAGTTCGTGGGATGTACGGCTTCACGGGTACGTATAAAGGTAAGCGCATCTCAGTTCAAGGAACAGGGATGGGTGTGCCTTCGATGTCGATCTATGTGAATGAACTCATTATGTCGTACGGCGCAAAAAACTTGATTCGTGTCGGAACAGCTGGCGGGATTCAAGAAGATGTCAAAGTGCGTGATGTTGTCATCGCCATGAGCGCGTCAAGTGAGATGGGTCAAAACCGTGTCCGCTTCAACGGAATGGACTATGCGCCAACAGCGACGTTCGACCTCCTACATCGTGCATATATGAATGCAGAGAAAGCGGGCATCCCGGTGAAAGTCGGACAAATCTTCACAGCGGACCAATTCTATCAAGATGATTTCCACCATTTCAAAAAATGGGCTGACTTCGGTTGCCTCGCTATTGAGATGGAAGCAGCGGGTCTATACACGCTTGCAGCGAAGCACAAAGTGAATGCGTTGACGATCCTCACAATCTCTGACCACTTGTTGACAGGTGAAGAGACGACATCAGAAGAGCGCCAAACGACATTTGATGAAATGATTCGTGTCGCACTCGATACAGCCGTTGAAGTAACGAACTAAACGATTTTCCCTACAGTCCATGGCTGTAGGGATTTTTTGTGTCCAAACCGATTCATCCCTATGAAACGTATGGAGCTCCAGCTAGACTAAGGATAAGATCACGAGAAAGAGGATTTGTCCAAATGAAAACTCCATCACGTTTTATATTATATGGCATCGTATTTTTTGCTTTTTTTGATTTGTTCGCTCAACTCCCGATCATGAGTACGTTTGCGGTATCTGTTGGCGCATCTTCGTTCATCGCTGGTTTTTCCATCGCTGTCTATTCGTTGACGAACACGTTTGGAAATGTGCTTTCTGGTATATGGACCGATCGAAATGGTCCCTATCGCGTTTTGGTGCTCGGCTTATTCTTGACGAGCTTAAGTTTACTCGCTTATCAATTTGTTGACTCGCCCTCCATGTTGCTGTTTGTCCGATGTGTCCACGGATTTGTGGCTGGGCTTATCGTACCGGCTGCATTTACGTTATCAGCGAATGTCACCGCAACGAACCGTCAAGGGAAGAAAGTCGCGATTACCGGAAGTTTCGTCGGATTGGCGGCCATCATTGGTCCTGCCTTTAGTGGAATCATCGCCAGTGTCACGTCCCCATCGACGGTCTTTTTATTCGTTTCTTTGTTCGGATGGGTGATGTTGTCCGTGACAGTCGTGACGATGCGACGAACTCAAAAGATCGAGGAAAAGAAAGAGTCCGATCTGGAACTGACAAAACCGGATCCGAAAGTGATTCGGGCCTATTGGGGGGCATTCTTCCTCATGTTTTCCCAAGGAGCACTCGCCTTTTTATTACCGCTTCACGTGCAGGAACTTGGATTTGATTCACGATTGAGCGGTACGTTACTCAGCATGTTCGGCGTGGTCGCCGTCTTGTTCTTTGTATTACCGACGAACCGAGTGTTCGATCGGTTTTCACCGACTAAATTGACCGCACTTGGAGTCGCAATCATTGGGACGTGTCAGATATTGATTGGACAAGCAAGTGTACAAACCAGTCTTTATGGGGTACTTGCCTTATATGGAGTGGGATTTGCGATTTTATTCCCGGCCATCAATACGCAATTGATTCAATCGACATCTCCGCAAAACCGAGGGAAAGCATACGGGGCGTTCTATGCATTTTTCTCTCTCGGAACGGTAGCGGGGTCATCGTTTTTAAGCGCTCTTCCGCTTTCCATCGTTCAGCAGTTCATGCTGACCGGCCTGATTTTATGGGGGGCAAGCCTCCTCTTTCTTATCAGTGGAATGAAGAGCGGGCGTATGTTTTGACACGATGAAAATAATCGATTAATCTATGATTAAATGTTTAAACATTTAAACGTATGATATAACCCACATCGATGAAAGCGTTTTTTTGATTCGCTTTTCTCACGATGATAAAATGAAATCAATGTGATGAATCACAAGGAGGAAAGTTCATGCTGGCACCGATTGAACAGTTGACGATTGACGAGCTTGTCCAGAAACAACGTCGCTTCTTTAAAACGCAGGCGACAAAATCGATGGCATTCCGTTTGAGTATGCTGACATTTTTGAAGGAATCGATTAAGCATCATGAAGCGGACTTGCTAGAAGCCCTTCGCGAAGACTTGAATAAGTCGGAGATGGATGCGTATACGACAGAAATCGGATTCATTTACGATGAGATTTCACGTACGACACGTGAACTGAAGCGATGGATGCGTCCGAAACGTGTTCGTGGAACCGCCATCCATTTAGGAATGAAGAGTGAGGTTCAATATGAGCCGTACGGTACGGTATTGATCATCGCTCCGTGGAATTATCCGTTCCAACTTGCGGTCGCGCCACTCATCGGTGCCATCGCAGCGGGGAATACAGCGGTCGTCAAACCTTCAGAACTGACCCCGAATGTCGCACGTGTCCTGACGCAGGTGTTAGAGCGTGCCTTTACCGATCGATATGTGGCCAGTGTCGAAGGAGATAAAGACACGGCGCAAGAACTATTGAATCAAAAATGGGATTATATTTTCTTCACAGGCTCGACGCAAGTCGGACGGATCGTCAATAAGGCGGCAGCAGAACATTTGACACCGGTCACACTCGAACTCGGTGGTAAATCACCTGTGATCGTTCACGAAGATGCGAACGTCTCGATTGCGGCAAAACGTATCGCCTGGGGGAAATGGATGAACGCCGGTCAAACATGCGTCGCGCCAGACTATGTGCTCGTACATGAATCTCAACAAGAAGCACTTTTAGAAGCGATCAAACAGGAGGCGTTTGCGATGTTTGGGAACGGTGTCGGTACGAAACGATACACGCGCATCGTCAACGAATCGCATTTCGACCGTTTATCTCACTATTTGACAGAAGGTGAGCTTGCTTTCGGCGGTGAGACGAACCGGGATGAACTAAAAATTGCACCGACCGTTATGACGAATCTCCACGAAGATGCCGATGTGATGAAAGATGAAATTTTTGGCCCGATTTTACCGGTCATTCCATATCGTCAGCTAGATGAAGTGATCGAGTTCATCTCTGACCGACCGCATCCACTTGCTCTGTATCTATTTACGGAATCGAAAGACGTGGAACAAACGGTCATGAAACATCTCTCCTTTGGGGGAGGGTGTGTGAACGATGTCATCATGCATTTGACGAACCCGAATCTCCCGTTTGGTGGAGTGGGTGAAAGCGGCATGGGGGCCTATCATGGGCGGACGAGCTTTGAGACGTTTAGTCACGCCAAATCAATTTTAAAGAACACGACGAAATTCGATTTACCGGTCCGGTATCCGAACTTTAAGCCGGCCGAACAATTGATTCGATTGATTCAACGATAAATACTGTAGAGAGATTCGGTATGAACGCCGAATCTCTTTTTTTGAAAAAGATTGTTTGAAATGTCACATACTTTTTCGATACTCCCTGTCACACTCCTGTATAATAAAGTCATAATTGGAACGTACGAATGAAACGTGGAGGGAGCACCGACCTATGTCAATGCAATGTGGAACGACCCAACCGAACAGTTTTGTATTCTCAGATGAAACGAAACAATTGCTACTAGAAATGATGACGATTCAACATCATCCGAAAGCGAGTATCGTGTGTTGGGAAGGTGAGAAGTGTGATAAGTTCTTTTACTTGAAGAGTGGTTCTGTCAAATTCACGAAAATCACGAAAAAGGGAAATCCACTCGTCATGTTCATGTATGGTTCGGATGATTTCTTTGGTGAGTTTGATATCGTGGAAACTTTCCCTAGTTCATACAGCATCGAAACGACTGAAGAAAGTACGATTGGTACCATTTCAAAACGAGAATTGGAATCGCTCATGCAACGCGATATTCGATTTGCCGGAGAAATTTTACGATGGACGTCGATGATGCGCAAGCATTCAGAAATGAAGGTACGTGACTTATTATTGTACGGAAAGCCAGGGGCGTTGGCTTCAACGTTGCTCCGTATGGCAGCTATGCACGGTGTCGAGGAAGAGGGGACAATCGTCATTCCACGTCATCCTTCAGACGGTGAACTCGGGCAATTGATCGGAGCGCCACGCGAGACGGTGAACCGATTGATTAGTCAGTGGCGAAAAGAAGGGGTCATTAGCACGACGGCCAAATCGATTGTCATTCATGATGTTGATTTTTTGAAAGAGCTTTGTCACTGCGAAGGTTGCCCTGCAGGTATATGTCGTTTATAAACCGTCTCATCAGGAGACGGTTTTTTTGTGGGCTTCTTTTATCGAAATGTGAATTTTGTGTGTTGAAACTACGCAAAATCGATGTGATTGTCACTTTTGGAGTGATAAATATCACATATTATCACCTAGACGATTGCATACAATGAAGATGGAAAAACAAGCGAAAGGGGTCTTACACGTGGAACATAAAGATGGGCAAGAACCGAACCTAAAAGGAACGTTTACATCGGTCATGATCGTTGCGGGTGTCATCATTGCCATGTGGTCATCAGTCTTTTACTTATTCGTCACTCGATAAACATGTAGGGAGGAGAGTCTCATCGTGCATATTCATAAACTAGAAAAATATTGGCTTACATTTGGTATTATCCTACTCGCGGTCTTCTTGACGGTCCTCGGGGTATCGGCATTCGCAGCAGGGAATCAGCCAGCATCAGATGCGGACTTGATTGATCCAGCAAAAGTGAATCAGACGGCTCCGTTCGACAAACCTGGGCTACATCAAATTGGCGACAATGAATACGAACTCGTCATGATCGCGCAAGCATTTACGTTCACGCCAGGGAATGTTGAGATTCCAAAAGGTGCAAAAGTGACGTTCCTTGTGACGTCACCAGACGTCGTCCACGGATTCCAGTTAACGGGTACACCGGTCAACATGATGGTTGTCCCAGGACATATCAACTCATTGACGTACACGTTCGAGGAAGCTGGCGAATTTTTGATTCTTTGTAACGAGTATTGTGGAACAGGGCATCACATGATGTCGACTAAAATCAAGGTGGTGGAATAAATGAACGACGTATCATCTAAACTGAAACAATGGGAGATGGAACGCGGGGTTCCTGTTCCGAGTATCGGAGCGAAAGAGGCGCGTCTTGCTTACGGTCACGTTCTCGTATCGATTCTCGCCGTCTTGATCGGAGCGTTGGCTGGTTTGACACAGACGTTGATTCGGACCGGGGTCATCCCTGAAATCTTTGGATATTATCAATTGCTAACGGCTCACGGTATCATGCTCGGGATCGTCTTCACGACGATGTTCATCATTGGTCTCTTATATGCGTTACTGGCGAAGTCGTTCGGTCGCTTTGAATCATTCCCGACACGTGTCGCGTGGCTCGGCTTTTGGACGATGATTATCGGTGCCGTCATGGTAACGGTCATGATTTTGGCCAACAAAGGGACGGTCTTGTATACGTTTTATGCACCGCTCATGGCAGATCCGCTCTTCTATGTCGGACTCGTCTTGTTCGTAGTCGGAACGTGGTTGTCGTCGTTCGCGATGTTCCGTATGTATGCGGATTATAAACGTGACAATCCAGGCGTTCATCCACCGCTCCCGGCTTATATGAGTATTATGACAATGCTTCTATGGGACATTGCAACACTCGGTGTCGCAGCAACGATTTTATTCCAACTCCTTCCGCTCTCATTAGGATGGACGGATACAGTCGGAATCGAGTTGTCACGTACATTGTTCTGGTACTTCGGTCACCCGCTCGTTTATTTCTGGCTCATGCCAGCATACATTGTATGGTATACGGTCGTACCGAAAGTCATCGGTGGGAAGATCTTCTCAGATGCGTTGGCACGGATGGCATTCTTGTTATTCCTACTCTTCTCATTCCCGGTCGGCTTCCACCATCAATTGACAGAACCGGGCATTGAACCGTTCTGGAAGTTCGTACAGGTCATCTTGACGTTCTTGGTCGTTATCCCGTCATTCATGACAGCATTCTCGCTCTTTGCGACGTTCGAACTTCGTGGACGTGCGCTCGGCGCGAAAGGGTTGTTCGGATGGGTGAAGAAAATGCCGTATGGCGATGTTCGTTTCCTTGCACCATTCGTCGGGATGTTATTCTTCATTCCAGCCGGTGCAGGTGGAATCATCAACGCTTCGCACCAATTGAACGCGATGGTCCACAATACGCTTTGGGTCACGGGGCACTTCCACATTACAGTCGGGACGGCTGTCGCCTTGACGTTCTTCGGAACGGCCTACTGGCTTGTGCCGGTACTTCGTGGTCGTACGTTGACGAAGGCAATGAACAAACTTGGATTGATTCAAGCAGGGACTTGGGCGTTCGGTATGGCCATCATGTCGTATGCGATGCATATTTCAGGATTGAACGGGAACCCGCGTCGTACAGGTCCAGCGACTTACTTCTCGGATGCGTTGACACGGGAATGGATCCCATACCACGTCATGATGGCGATTGGGGGAACAATCTTGTTCATCTCGGTTCTCATCTTCGTGTATTCGATGTTCAACCTGTCGTTCCTCGCACCGAAAGGCGAAGAGGAATTCCCGCTCGCCGAGACGGAAGAAGCAGCGATGGACACACCGCGCTATTTCGAGAATTGGAAACTGTGGATCACCGTGACGTTTGTTTTGATCGCATTTGCATATACGGTTCCAATCTGGCACTTGATTGAAAGCGCGCCTCCAGGAGCGCGTGGTTGGGTACTCTGGTAAACTAAAGTCAGCTCATTCGTGAGCTGACTTTTTGTGTGGGGAGGAACGACATGAACGTATTGGATGTGATATGTTCTGCACGAGCGACGCACGCGGGGAATCGTCCGTTTGTCGTAGCAATTGATGGGTTGAGCGGAGCGGGCAAGACGACGCTCGTCTCACATTTGAATGGGGAGTCCGATTTACTTGTGCTTCATATCGATGATTATATCGTCGAACGTGCAAAACGCTATGAGACCGGACAATCTGAACCGACCGAGTATTATGCACTCCAATGGGACGTGTCGCGTCTTGAGCGTGAACTGTTTCGTCCCTTAACTGAAGGGGTTACGAAGTTAGTATTACCGCGATATGATCAGGAACGAGACGTCATTACAGAACAGGTCGTGGACGTATCATCTGCTCATACGGTTGTCGTGGAAGGAATCTTTCTACAACGCCCGGAATGGCAGCCTTATTTTGACTATGTGATTTATCTCGATTGTCCACGCGAGGTTCGGTACGAACGGGTATTGAATCGTGATACATATCTCGGCAATCCGGCGGAACGGCTTGCGAAATACAAGCGTCGCTATTGGCCGGGCGAAGACCTTTATCTTGAACGAATAGACCCGAAAAACACTGCACACATCGTGCTATAACTGAATGTCTCAGCATCTGACACGTTCGTCAGATGTTTTTTATTTGGAGAAAAATTGAAAAAATGATTGACGTAGAAGTGTATTACACTAATAATACAGTTAGAAAGTGTATTAACCATGTCATACACTTAGAAAGGTGATGAACATGCAATTCAATACGAGGGCACCGGTGTATCTACAGGTCGTCGACTACTTTAAAAAGAAGATGGCGCTCGGTGAATTAAAAGCTGGAGATGAGATGCCATCTCGGCGAGAGCTTGCGAATGATTTGAAGATTAATCCGAACACGGTTCAAAAAGCGTTTAAGGAAATGGAGGATCAACAATTGATTACGACCGAACGAAATCGACCGAGTCGCGTGACGACAGATGTAACGATATTGGCACAAATCCGCTCCGAGATTGTAGATGACGCGGTCGCGGTATTTGTGGAATCAATTCAAGAGCTTGACGTCTCGGTAGACGAACTTGTCGAGAAAATCAAACGACAGTACAAGGAGGGAATGTACGATGATCGAAGTGTTGGGAGTTAAGAAGCGCTATCGCCGAAAACAAGTCATTGAAGACGTTTCGTTCACAGCGAATAAAGGGGAAATCACATGTCTCATCGGACTGAACGGTACAGGGAAATCGACGTTATTGAAAGGCATCATGGGGTTGACGCCTTTTGATAAAGGGTCGGTATTGATTGATGGAAAACCAATCGATTTGAATCGTGTCGCTTTCGTCGCCGACCATGCGATGTTCCCGATTCACTTTACAATCGAGCAATGTGAGGCGTTCATGAAAGACTTTTATCCTTCATTTGATTCGACATTATTCGCCCGTCTTGTTGAAGACTTTAAATTGTTCCCGGAAGACAAGTTGAGCGAGTTATCGAAAGGGACGCTCGCAAAAGCGAACCTCGCACTCGGTATTGCGCAAGACCCGGACTATTTATTACTCGATGAACCGTTCTCGGGTATCGATGTCTTCTCGAAAGAACAGATTGTCGAACTGTTTTCGAGTGAGGTCATGGAGAATCGTGGCGTGCTCATTACGACACACGAGATTGAAGATATCGAGTACTTGATCGACAAGGCGGTCATGTTGAATAACGGAAGAATCGTCCGTGAGTTTGATGTCGAAGATGTCCGTTTTATTCATGGAAAGTCCATCGTCGATGTGATGAGAGAGGAGTACGGGGCATGAATCTATTGAAACTATTGAGTTGGGAAGTCGAGCGTGTCACAAAACCGTTCTTGATGTTAGTCACCGGTCTCATCGTCGTTCAGTTTGGATGGCTTGGATACTTTTTATGGGATGAGACGAACTTTTATGAACAGTTGAGACGTACAGGAGATGCAGACTATCAAATGTCATTTTCAGACTATCTTGGAGGTACACCATATCTCTTGTCACTCGGGATTGCGGTCGCAGCGATGTTGTTATACAGCGCCTGGATCTGGTATCGCGATTTTCAAGGACGAGGGACGTTCATGTTGCGACTACTCACGATGCCGCAAAAGCGGATGACTTTGTTTTTCGCCAAACTCGCTACAATTTTGATGATGACGTTGGGGTTATTGGCCATCGAATGGATTGCCCTCAAATTACAATACATAGCGTTCACAAGTTGGTTTGATGGGAAGATGATACCGATAAACGGATCATTTGATCAAGCTCTATCTATTAACGGAATATTGGCCATGATGTATCCTACTTCAGTCGTCAACTTTGTCATCCATCAATTGTTTATTGTCATCGTCGTATTATTTATTTTCACATTTGTGTTGATTGAACGAAGTTTCTGGCAACGGACGATGTGGTCACCCGTACTTAGCTTATCTACCTTGATGGTCATACTGACTATTCCGATATTGGGCTATGCCCTTTTGTCGAATCGATTGATTTATGATGAGACAATCGTATATGTGGGTGTTGTGTTAATCGTATGGGCAAGTGTGACAATTTGGCTCAGTCGAAGATTTTTACAAAGCAAATTGAATGTGTGAGGTGAGAAGATGAAGCGAATGTGGAATGTGGTCGCACTTGGTGCGGTCATTGTGATAGGGCTTGGAACATTTGCCGTTGACGCAATGGAACCAAAAGCGAAGTGGTCGTTAAACATCAGTTCGAATCCATCTGTTTGGAAAGACGCGGTCGTTGAATTTGGTTATAACGCAGAGAATGATGTTGCTCAAAGGTTTGAAGTCACTTCTGAGGAGAGTCGAGTCACCTCGAATTTGAATTATATCGCTGAAGGAATTCGTTATCGAGAACGTTTAAACAAAGAAGAGCGCTCGATGCACCGACAAATGAACGGATTGACGTTTGCACAATCAATTCAAACGGAAAATGGATTCATAGGAATTGGCCAAAATAGAAATGAAGAGCTCATAATCTTTAACCAGTTAGACGGAAAAGAGATAACCACATATGAGTTCGATGCAAAAGATCGTCAAATTTACGAGATCTTGACAGGTGTGTGGGCAGGTTTGTTCATAAATGATGGTCAACTAAATTTGATTTATCGAGAAGGCTATGATGGTGATGAAACGACGATGCTTGCGACATTCAATCAAACGATGGATGACGTCACTGTCAAAGAAATAAAGTTGGATAATGGATTTATCACGCACGTAAGTGGAACAAGTCGTTTTTATGGAACAAGTGGATCACCATCAATGTCCGAAACACGCTATGTCCCAGTCGGTGTCAATGCCTATGAGACAATTAGAGAAGGGGAAGAAACGTATTATAGTGGAATTACGATGCCGGGCCAATTCGCTTATGATACGGAAACAGGACAAGTTGTTCAGTTGGCAGGAAATCAAGACTTTTGGGACTATACAGTGTTCGAAAATAAACTGTTCACACTAAATACGGATGGCGAAGAAACTGTCATTGATTTAAAAACAGGTGAGCAGATGACCCGGAACGTTCTCGACTCGGTGGATCACGCCTTCTATGCAAACGGTCGTCTGTACCAAACGCGCCAAGCGAAAGATGGTGTCGTCATCGATGTATACGAGGATGGGGAACAAATCTCAAGTGCGGCAATCACGCCTGAAAATGAAGAAGCGCGTGACATACTTAAACAGATTGACGTGTACGTTAGACAAAAATAAGCAAAGGGCCGCGGCCCTTTGCTTATTTTGATGGTTTCGGTATGATGACGCCTTCTTCTAAATCCAGCAACAAGTCGATCAGTTCCGCACAGAACTCCGGGAACTGCTCCAAAAAGGCACCGGGGCCGACTTCATCCGTAAAGTCGATATAAAGATCGGACACGTTTCCAGACATTTTCGCAGGTAAGGCGAGAAACGCCGAGCCGAAGCGCCAACTGCCTCGGATATCGAGTAACTTCCCGAGGACGAGGTCACCAGTCTCACGTTCTTCCGGTAACTGGACAGCGTACGTCTCTTTCGACTCCCAGTCTTTCAACTGACCGTCTTCCGTCACTTCAAAGATGCTGCAACGCGGGACGGCAAGTCCACGAAGTGCGTGATAGAGGGCAGGTGACATATCGCTTTTATGGTCGGCCAAGTAGCGACCATGTGGCGTCATCCCCTCCTCGTCCGTCTCAAAGAAGACGGCCCAATCGATGAAGAGGTCGCGGAAGAGCTCGGCATCTTTTAAATGCCATGTCCCTTCCGATGCAATCTCTTGAATATAATTTGTCCATTGCGTGCTTCGCGCGAGAGCCGCTTGCTCATACAACTTTTTCAGTTCGGCAAGCAATTCGGACTCTTCGACGAGCAAAGGGAAGGGAATTACTTTCCGGTCTTTTTTCATCGGCGCGGTCCTCGCTTGTTCGCAGGACGTTTGACGACAGGAGGCTTCTCCTCGATTCGTTTCTCAATCACATCGCCACGATAAATCTCGAGTTCTTTCAACTCGACACCGAGTTGACGTGCGAATGATTTCAAGTGTGGCAAATCGTCTGTCGTCACGAGGGAGAGGACCGTTCCGCCTGCATTACCGCGAGCCGTACGGCCTGAACGGTGGATGAAGTCATCGATGGATTCTGGTAAGTCGAAATGGACGACATGTGTCACATCTTCGATATCGAGACCGCGCGCCGCGAGACCTGTCGTGATGAGGAGCGGGTATTCGCCTTTACGGAATTCACGGAGTGTCTCGACGCGTTCGCGTTTTCCTTTCAAGCTGTCAAGCATGCGATAGTTCACTTTCAACTTCTGAAGCTCTCCACGAAGTGGTGGTAAGAACGAGCGGTTATTGATGAACGCGAGTGCTTTCACGCCATCGACGTGCGAAAGACGGCGTAAGAGTTCTGGTTTGTACCGACGCGTCGTCAACATATAGCCGTATGTCACTTGATCGCTGACAGCACGCTCGATTTTGATGTGTGCTGGTTCGTCCATGAATGGTGCCGACCATTCTTTAAGTGAATCGGTGAGTGTTGCCGAGACGAGCGCAAGCTGACGTTCGTGCGAAGTATGCTTGATGATACGTTCCGCTGCCTCTGTCAAACCGCTGTCGATGATTTGATCGGCTTCGTCTAAAATGACGGTATGCGTCTCATGGAGTTTCAGTTTTTTCTTGTCGATCAATTCAACGAGACGTCCCGGTGTCCCGACAATCAAATGAGGCTTTTTCTTGATTCGGTCGATTTGGCGTTTCAATTCGACGCCACCGATGAATGAACCGATACGGACATCACCTTTTTCAGTGAAGCGCTGTGCGACTTGTTGAATCTGCATGACAAGTTCACGAGTCGGGGCGACGATGACGACTTGGATCCGTTCGTTCGATGGGTCAATCTTTTCAATCGCTGGAAGCAGGTAGGCGAGCGTTTTACCCGTCCCGGTCGGTGCTTCGATTGTCACATCTTTTCCATCTAATAGTAGGGGGAACGCTTCTTTTTGGACCGGCATCGGCTCGTTAAAGCCCATCCGTTCCCACGTTTCGTTAATAAAAGGTTTTGTAAAATTCATAATAGGTCTCCTTATCTTTAGGCAAAAACAAAGGAAGCGAAAGCGCTCCCTCATCAAATATAGCGAACATGCTCCTGACCATCTTCCATTGAAGAACGTAACGTCTGTGTGAACGTCTGACCGTCTTCGATGAGTTTGATGTGGGCGTCTGCACCTTCTGCTGTCAATTCAACTTTCTCAATCGTGAATCCTTGGTAGACGCGATACTGTAACTCGGACGTCATTTGCTCGAACGGTTTCAGTTCCGGATGTACCGTGATGACATGGATTGGACGCGACAAAAGTACGGCAAGTAACTGGTCGCGGTAATCGATAAAATCTTCATTCTCGATGTCATCGTCAAAGCGAATCCAAAACCCTCCGTCTTCAAATTCTGTGATAAATCCGTCACGCTTTTCACCAGCTTCGTCAACTTTCAGTGAGATGCGATCGCCGACTTGAAAGGCGTGGCTTGTTGTTAATGGTTCATACGTCATGAGTAGAACCCCTTCCTCTTATGCAATGTTCTGCCTTCATTGTGTCTGATACGACACAAAAATTCAAGTTCTAACCGAATGATGTGAGATTTATCACCCTAAAAACTGTATAGTTCGTCACAGAACAATCAAATTAGTACAGATGATCGTTTAACCCTATTCAAATGGGAATCAGCTGTTTCAAAATAGATAAACTAGTAGATGTAACAGTTTGTAAAACGCTTTCAAAAACGGCTGTTTCATCACGTTCATAAGATTGTTACAAGTTTCACAAGAATGTAAAACATATTGTTCACGTTTTCACGTACACTCACAGTATAGATAACACGCAGTTACTTTCGAGAATGAGGAGTGAATCAACATGGCAACTGAAATCAAATCCGCATGGTCAGGTTTTGTGCCTGGTCAGTGGACGAATGAAGTAAATGTCAGTGAGTTTATCCGTTTGAACCGTCATGAATACACAGGGAACGATACGTTCTTGGCAGGTCCGACAGAAGCGACAAACGTTCTTTGGAACCGTGTGATGGAACTGACAAAAGAAGAGCGTGAGCGCGGCGGCGTTTGGGACGTCGATCAACACACACCGTCGACAATCGTGTCGCATGGACCAGGTTACTTAAACAAAGAGTTAGAAAAAGTCGTTGGCGTTCAGACGGATGAGCCGTTCAAACGTTCGATTCACCCGAATGGCGGTATTCGCATGGTCGATGCAGCACTCGAATCATATGGTTTCGAACCAGATGAAGAAATTACAAAAATTTACTCAGAGATTCGTAAAACACATAACCAAGGTGTCTTTGATGCCTATACGCCGGAAATGCGGGCAGCTCGTAAATCAGGAATCATCACAGGTCTTCCCGATGCTTACGGTCGTGGACGCATCATCGGTGACTATCGTCGCGTCGCCCTCTACGGAATTGACTTCTTGATGGCAGAACGCAAAAAAGATTTGGCGAAACGCGGTGGGTTCTTATCCGAGTCGGATATTCGCGATCGCGAAGAACTGAATGAACAACTTCGTGCCCTCCAAGAACTTAAACAACTCGGGGACGCTTATGGATTTGACCTCGGTCGCCCTGCGGAAAACACGCAAGAAGCGTATCAATGGGTGTACTTGGCATACCTTGCTGCGATTAAAGAACAAAACGGTGCTGCGATGTCACTTGGACGCGTCTCAACATTCCTTGATGTGTACGCTGAACGTGACCTTGAAGCTGGTCGTTTAACAGAGTCAGACGTTCAGGAAATCGTCGATCACTTCATTATGAAGCTTCGAATCGTCAAATTCTTACGGACACCGGACTATAACGAATTGTTCTCAGGTGACCCGACTTGGGTAACGGAGTCAATCGGTGGGATGAGTGAAGATGGTCGCTCGAACGTCACGAAGAGCTCGTTCCGATTCTTGCATTCACTCACGAACCTCGGTCCTGCTCCAGAGCCGAACTTGACGGTTCTCTGGTCGACGAAGCTTCCAGAAGGCTTCAAACAATACTGTGCGAAAATGTCGATTGAAACTTCAGCGATTCAATATGAGAACGATGACTTAATGATGCCGCAATTCGGTGACGACTACGGGATCGCATGTTGTGTGTCACCGATGAAGATCGGGAAACAGATGCAGTTCTTCGGTGCGCGCGCCAACATGGCAAAAGCCCTTCTTTATAGCATGAACGGTGGACGAGATGAGAAGAGTGGCGCTCAAATCGCTCCGTCTTGGGAAATGAACACAGAGGATGTGCTCACGTACGAAAAAGTATATGCCGACTTTGACCGTACACTCGACTGGTTGGCAGAGCTATACGTCAACACACTCAACGTCATTCACTTCATGCATGACAAATATGCGTACGAACGAATCGAAATGGCGCTTCACGATCCAGAAATCTTGCGGACGATGGCTTGTGGGATTGCGGGTCTCTCGGTAACGGCTGATAGTCTCTCAGCAATCAAATACGCAAACGTCAAACCGATCCGAAACGAAGAAGGCATCATTGTCGACTTCGAAACGGAAGGCGACTTCCCGAAATTCGGAAACAATGATGATCGTGTCGACGCAATCGCCGTCGAACTCGTCGAATCGTTTATGGAAAAAGTACGGAAGCATAAAACATACCGTGACGCGCTTCATACGCAATCGGTCCTCACGATCACATCAAACGTCGTTTACGGGAAGAAAACAGGGAACACGCCAGACGGTCGCCGTGCCGGTGAACCATTCGCTCCAGGTGCAAACCCGATGCATGGACGGGATACGAAAGGTGCGGCTGCATCGCTCTCATCTGTTGCGAAACTTCCATTTGAACACGCGCAAGATGGAATCTCATACACGTTCTCAATCGTACCGAAAGCACTCGGAAAAGAAGAAATCGCACGCGAACTTAACTTGGCGGCACTTCTCGATGGGTATATGAGCGGAGAACACAAAGGACATCACTTGAACGTCAACGTCTTTAACCGCGAGACGCTTCTAGATGCAATGGAACATCCAGAAGAGTATCCACAACTCACAATCCGCGTATCAGGATATGCGGTCAACTTCATCAAGTTGACACGTGAGCAACAGATCGACGTCATCAACCGTACGTTCCACGGTTCGTTGTAAGTAAAGGCTTAGCGGCCTTCCACGGAGGGCCGCTCATTCGTTAGGAGGTCATTTCGATGACAATGGGATATGTACATTCGGTCGAATCATTCGGAACAGTTGACGGCCCTGGTATTCGCTTCATCGTCTTTTTACAAGGTTGTGCATTACGTTGCCTCTATTGCCATAACGCGGACACGTGGGATTTCAAAAAGAATAATCACCGTTCGGCTGAAGACGTTATTCAAGAGGCCCTCAGCTACCGTCCGTTCATGGAAGCATCCAATGGCGGCATCACCATTTCAGGTGGTGACCCACTTGCCCAGCCAGAATTTCTAGAGGCGCTATTACGCGAAGCGAAAAAGCACGGGCTTCACACGACGCTTGATACGTCCGGTGCACTCCGTCCTCCTAATTTAGATGCCATTTTAGATCACACTGATCTCGTCTTACTCGATATCAAACATATCGACGATGACATGTGTAAAAAATTGACGGGACGTAGCAATGCCAACACGCTCGCGCTTGCCGAACACCTTTCCGAGCGCGGAACGAAAATGTGGATTCGCCACGTCCTTGTACCTGGATGGACGCTTGAAGAAGGTGCGCTTCGTCGTACCGCGGCGTTCATTCAAAAGCTAGACCATGTCGAGAAAGTCGAGATTTTACCGTACCATGAGATGGGCGTCTACAAATGGGAGGCGCTCGGACTGGATTATCCGCTCAAAGGTACGAAACCTCCAACATCCGATGAAGTCGAATGGGCGGAAGGGATTTTGCAGGGAACCGTATAAAAACAAGCGCAGGCCGATGTGGCCTGCGCTTGTTTTTATAGATTCAGAGATTAGATAAAGGTTTGGACAATCAAAAATAGATTTAATGCGATGACAATCGCTGTGATGCCCCATCCAATCCATGTCGTAAAGCGATGATTCACGAGCCCACCCATTAACTCTTTATTGCTCGTAAAGAGAAGCAGAGGAATGAGGGCGAATGAAATACCGAAAGAAAGAACAACTTGACTCCAAACGAGAGCGTTTGACAAGTTGACACCGGACAGGATGAGTAAGAGTGGCGGGGCCATCGTAATTACACGACGTACATAAATCGGAATATGCTTTTGAATATACCCTTGCATGACGACATCTCCGGCCAATGTCCCGACGGATGCACTTGATAATCCGGCAACCATTAAGCCGATGCCAAATAGAATGGCAATTGGTGAGCCTAAAAAAGAGTCAAACTGCTGGTGAGCGATTTCTAAATCGTTTACGATCATCCCATTCTTATAAAAGACGGCGGCTGCGATAATCAACATACTGGCATTGATTGCGCCAGCGAGGACCATTGCGATTGTCACATCAATTCGTTCAAATTTCATGATACGCTTTCGTGCTACCACATCTTTTCCCTTGATTCGTCGTTGTGTCAAAGCGGAGTGCAAATAAATAGCGTGCGGCATGACCGTTGCACCTAAGATCCCGGCAGCTAGTAAAATACTTTCTGTCCCGTCAAAACGAGGAATGAGGAGACCTGATAAAAGGGGCATCACTTCGGGTTGGGCACTAAACGTTTGAATGGCAAACGCGAGAGCAACGACGAGTAGCATCCCGGTCACAAGCGTTTCAAGTGGGCGATAGCCACGTCTTTGTACTTCTAAAATGGCAAAAGAACCGGCCGCGGCAAGAAGTGCTGCTTGAATGAGCGTCACATCAAACACGAGGTAGATCCCGAGTGCTGCACCAACAAATTCTGCCAAATCAGTAGCCATAATCATCAATTCGGCTTGAATCCATAAAAAGATAGCGGTCTTCTTAGAGAAACGGTCACGACAAATTTCAGGTAAATTTTTTCCTGTCGCAATTCCGATTTTAGCAGACAGCGTTTGAATTAATCCGGCCATCAAGTTTGCGATTAAAATGACCCATAAGAGTAAATAACCAAATTGAGAACCTGCTGCAATATTAGTTGCATAGTTTCCGGGATCGATGTATGCGACCGAAGCGACAAAAGCTGGACCTAGAAAAGGGAGAAGTGTTTTAAGTTTTTGAGTCATCGAGCGATGTGTCCGAATTGATTCGACTTCATTCAACATGACAGATCCTTCTTTCTTGCCTAATGGTTAATTTGTTTACCTAGGTAAACATTTTAAGTATATGGCAAGTTTACGCCTGCCTAGAGAAACTGTCAAATTACAATAAAAAGGACTGCGAGCAACTTCGCTCACAGTCCAACGAACTATATTCGTCGTTTTTTCTTTTCTAAGACGCGGGCATGTTCTGCCTGTTTCTTCTCCATATAAAGAAGTTCCCGCTCAAGTTTGACGTAACTCGCATAGCGTTTCGCATCTAGCGTACCGTTCGTGAGCGCCTCTTGGACGGCACATCCCGGTTCTTTCTTATGAGAACAGTCGCGGAAACGGCATGTCTCGGCAAGCGCTTCGATATCGCGGAACGTCTCATCGAGGTGCTCGCTTCCTTCCCATAGGCCAAACTCGCGCATACCCGGTGTGTCGATGACATATAAGTCATCGATTCGGAACAATTCGCGGTGTGTCGTCGTATGCTTTCCGCGTTCGTCCTGTGCCCGGACGGTTTGTGTGACGGCAAGTGTCTCGTGGGCAAGGGCGTTCGTCAGTGTAGATTTTCCGACTCCGGACGAACCGACGAAAGCGATTGTGCTCTCACTCGGTAACGCATGACGAAGTTCAACCATACCTTCTCCAGTCACGGCACTGACCGGGAAAACGTCAATACCTGGTGCATTCAGCTGAATGTCTTCAAGCAATGTGTCGACGGAGTCGACTTGATCGGTCTTCGTCAAAACGATGATAGGGATTGCCCCGGTGTCCCAGGCGGCTAGCGTGTAGCGCTCTAGACGACGGATGTTGAAATCGTGTCCACACGCCATTGTGATCAAGACGTAGTCGACGTTCGCGCAGATCAGTTGTTCACGTGTCTCGTTGCCGGCGGCCGCTCGTGAAAGAACGGTCCGACGCTCAAGGAGATGGTGAATCGTACCTTGACCATGCTCGCGAACTTGAATCGTGACATAGTCGCCGATGACCGGATAGTCCCGTTCGCTCGTCGCTTCATGTCGAAATTTTCCGGAAACCCCGCACATATACGCATTTTCTCCGACAGATACCGTATAAAGATGTTGGAACTGTGCTGTGACACGTCCCGTTTCAGTTTGTTGAAACAAAATAGAATCCTCCTTTTAATGATGGAGGACGTTAGCCCTCCGATTCGCTGATACTAGTTGGCGTGCATTCATCATGTTGCTCATAAAACATCATCCTTTCATTGTTCGATAGCATAAGTGTACCACAGGAACTGAAAACGATAACATCTCAGTCTATAGACCGAGGCAAAACAAGCCTTCCGCTCGTCGACCTATACAAAATAACGTATTATGATAAGAGTGTACTTAACAAGGAGGGATGACAGATGAATCACCAAGTGAAAAAGGTGTTGTTCATCGTAGCCGCGATCGCTCTAGTGCTCGTGTTGATCGGTTCTTTACCGAATATGATTTTATTCGGATTAGGAGCGCTCTTGACGCTTTGGGCTGGAGTCCGTTTTCAGGCTGTGACACACATCGGTGCTAAAGTTGGTTTCGGGATCCTTGCCGTTATCGGGATTGGGACGATGCTCTCAAACATTTGGGCACTCGTCGGAATCATTGTCGCGTGGTTGTTGTTTAAAGGGTATATGATGTATACAGGTGAAAAACGCGACCCAGAAGTCGAAATTTTGAATGCAGACGGAACGCGTGCTAGCCGTAGCAGCTTCCAACAGTTCGATCAAGTGTGGCAAAAATTTGTTAATCGTCGTTAAGATTTCATAAGGAGGATTCACCATGAAGACACCGTTTGATCAGTTTCGTGAATTAGCGAATGAATTGACGAAAGAGATTTCGAAAGAAGTGAAGAAGTATCAAGATAAAGAAATGCCACGTTCAAGTGGAGAAGCGGAATTGAACCGTCATATCCGCGGAGCAGAGAAGGAAGCGTTATCGGTTGAGCGTCTCGTTGAACGTCAACGTACACTGCTTGCAGAATTGGCTGGGAAACGTGATGAGGCCAAGAAGATGGCAGATAAACGATACGAACAGACAGAACTGGCGAAACAAGCCGGTGAAGAGAAGCTAGCAGAACGTGCAGCGCTTGAATCGAAACACTACGGAGAACAATATCGTTACTTCGAAGGGCTGATCGATGAGGGAGAGCGTGAATTAGATGAGTTGGAGCGTCGTGCGCTCGAGATGAAACTTAAACTCGATGAGATGCAAAATAAACGATATGAATTTGCGATGCGTGAAAACCTTGATCTCTTAAAAGGAGCACTTGACCAAATCTTTGGTCAAAACACGTCGCAGTCTCATCCGTTTACAGAGGAAGAAAAGAAAGAACAACCTGCTGAAGAGAAGCAAGATACGCAAGAAGACGAAGATGATTTTGAAGCAAAACTAAAAGAACTGGAGCGTCGCTTTAAACAAGAGTGAGGTGACGGTTCGGCGATGACCTGCATAAGGTCATCGCTTTCTTTGCTTCATACATATGATTAGAAAGGGGGAATGGACATGGAACGTTGGAACACACGTCAAATTATTGGATTCATGATTATCTTATTTTCGGTGGGACTCTTTATCGATATCGTGACGGGTGGGAATAGCGTCTTATTCAGCATGATCCTCCCATTGCTTCTTCTTTATATTGGACGTCGTTTCAGTCGTCGAGGCAAGCAGTCGGCTAGCTACATTTTTTACGCAATCGGGGGCATTCTCTTGATTGGTTTGATTTTCTCATCGGCCGCGTTCGGATTTGTGCTCTCTGGACTGTTATTGTTGTTCGGATACCGACTCTATAAAAATCGACCGGTCGAAGCAAAAATTCGAACACCCCTTCGCCAGGAGCAAGCCTTCTCGTTCGGGATGAAAGAAGCGGGTCACTATGTGTTACGGGATACGAATGAATTCTTTTTACTGCGTGATGTCGAGATGGATTTATCGCAAGCCATCATTCCTGAAGGAGAGACATTCTTACTCCTGAACGGACTTGCGGGAGACATTCGTATCCTCATTCCGGCAGGTTATGATTATTCGATTGATGCATCAATCGGGTTTGGGAAAGTTCAAGTCGATGATTCGAACTATTCACCGGTGTTCAACCGTCGCTTCTATACGGCGTCCGATGATTATGTCCAGGCTACGCGGAAAGTGCGGATTCATATCGTGCTCATGAGCGGAAGTGTCGAGGTGATGACGGTATGAAAAAAGATTCATATCCACGAACGGTCGTCTGGCATCAATTGTTCAGTAGCCTCTTGACGGCTTTCTTGATTACAGTAGCGTTTCTCATAGGTGACTCGACTTCACTGGGCGACTTATTTTCGCGTGAAGAAGGGTTGCCTTTCGGTGTGTCCATTTTAGTGATTGCCGTCTTAATCGGTAGTATCTTCGGAGTCGCTTCCTATTTTTATTTGCGTCGAGACTTTCGAGAGGTCGCGAACGCCCTTTGGAAACTAGAGAACCAAAAAGAGATCACGTTCCGACCGTTGTCTCCTTACCGAGATACGCTCGAACGAATCGTTCGAGTGTCGAAACAGCGCCAAGAGATGATTGAGATGGCGAAGCGGGTCGGTGAGCGTCCGGTCAGTGTCGAAGAGGCGCGTAGTGAAGCCGTTGTCGAAGAAAGACGCCGTGTCGCGCGGGAACTTCATGACTCGGTAAGTCAACAGCTTTACGCCATTTCGATGATGACGACTGCGGTCAAGCAGACGATGCAGACGAAACCGGAATTAGCGAGTAAACAAATGGAGCAAGTCGAGCTGATGGCTCAAACGGCACAGGCAGAGATGCGTTCGTTGCTCTTGCAACTCAGACCAGTGGAATTAGAAGGTATGACGTTAAAGACCGGAATCGAGCGTCTATTAGAAGAGCTATCGCGTAAACAGTCGACCGAGCTCGTCTGGCGTTTAGAAGAAGTGAAGTTATCGCGCCATACCGAAAATGAGCTGTTCCGTATTGTCCAGGAGGCCATCAGTAATACGTTGCGACATGCCAAGGCGACTCGTCTAGAAATTGAAATGCGAACGGTACAACAGACGGTCATTTTAAAGATAAATGATGATGGAATCGGATTTAACGTGGACGATACACAAGTCGCCTCATATGGATTACAATCGATAAGAGAGCGCACGGCGGAAGTCGGTGGAACGTTACGATTGGTCAGTGTGCCGAATGTCGGAACACAAATTGAAGTACGTGTGAAACAACAAGTGGAGGGGTAATGATGATTCGAGTTGTATTAATTGATGATCATGAAATGGTCCGAGCGGGCGTGTCTGCCTTTTTATCGACACAACCGGACATCGAAGTCGTCGGTGAGGCATCGGATGGCGCAACGGGAGCGGAGCTTGCAATCGCAGAAAAACCAGACGTTGTCCTCATGGACTTAGTGATGGAGCCTGTTGACGGGGTTGAATCGACGAAACGCATCAAAGCGAGCTGGAAAGAGGCTAAGATTTTAGTCGTGACGAGTTTCTTGGATGATGAGAAAGTATATCCCGTCATTGAAGCCGGTGCGATGAGCTATGTCCTCAAGACGGCAAACGCTAATGAAATTGCGGACGCGATTCGTCAGACGGCTGCCGGCAACCCTGTCATGGCTGCCCAAGTGACTGGGAAGATGCTCGAGCGGTTGCGTCATCCGGAGATGACCCTCCACGAAAGCTTGACTGCGCGGGAACGAGAAATTTTGCAACTAATGGCAGAAGGGAAGTCAAATCAGGTCATCGCGGATGAACTGTTCATCTCACTGAAAACGGTGAAGACACACGTTTCAAACATCTTGACGAAACTTGACGTCTACGACCGGACACAGGCGGTCGTCTATGCATTCCAACACAACTTGGTCAGTAAAGGATGAACGGGCTCCCGGTAATTGAGACAGACCGCCTTCGACTGCGTCCTCTCCAAATGGAGGACAGTCCACACGTATTCGCCATTTTCTCAAATGAACAGGTGCTCCATCACTATGGAATGGAGCCGCATCAAATATTAGAAGAAACGGAACAGATGCTTACGCATATGCTCGATCAAATCGAAACCGGAGCAATCATCCGATTTGCAATTGAGCATCGTGAATCAAAAGCGTTGATTGGAACGATTGGGTTTCACAATCGGGGGCCGTCACACCGGCGTGCCGAAGTCGGCTATGAACTCAGACCGGAATATTGGCGTTCGGGTTATGCGACCGAGGCCCTTTATGCAGCCCTCCAATTTGCCAAGACGCGTGAGATTGAACGTGTCGGTGCGATTGTCTATGTCGAGAATGTCGCATCACAACGCATGTTGGAGAAGAATGGATTTATTCAAGAAGGTCGACTACATAATTACATGCGGCAGCGGGGACAAGCCCATGACGTCTATGTATATAGCTATATGACAACCGAACTGACTCATCCGTCGATTTGAGCACACCCGCATTACGCGTGGTGTGCTTTTTCGTTTGTGAGATAAACAAAATGGGAACCGAGTAAAGGTGAGTCATTCACTCAAAGGAGGACGATGAAATGAAAGCTGCATATATCGAACAGTATGGTGGATCGGATCAATTCAAAGTAGGTGAACTGCAGCAACCGACAATCGGTGCAGATGACGTATTGATTGAGGTTCATGCCGCAAGCGTCAATCCGGTCGACTGGAAACTTCGAGAAGGATACTTAAAAGAGATGCTCCATTACGAGATGCCGCTCGTCATCGGGTGGGATGTATCGGGTGTCATTCAGGAAGTCGGGGCGAACGTAACCGAGCTTGAGGTCGGAGATGAAGTGTTCAGCCGTCCCGATATTGCGCGACAAGGCACGTATGCTGAATATGTTGCGGTCGATGCCCATCTTGTCGTCAAGAAACCAGCTTCATTGAGTTTCGAGGAGGCAGCGTCACTTCCACTCGTCGCACATACGGCATGGCAAGTCATGTTCGAAGTGATGGATGCCAAACCAGGTGACCGAATCTTCATCGGTGCCGGTTCAGGTGGTGTCGGAACAGTAGCCATTCAACTCGCAAAAGCACACGGATTGTATGTCGTCACGTCGACAAGTACGCCAAACGTGGATTGGGTCAGTAAACTTGGAGCCGACGAAGTCATCGACTATAAACAGCAAAATCCGGCAGAAATCGTCCGCGATCTTGACTTCGTGTTTGACACGATGGGAGGCGACGGACAGAGCAAACTATATCAAATGCTCAAAGAAAACGGGATGCTCGTCTCCATCTCAACACCACCGAATGAAGAGGAAGCCGAACAGGCGAAGGCTCGCGCCGAGTACGTCTTCATGCAACCGACAGGGGAGCGTTTGAAAAAAATTGCGGAAGCTGTTGAAAAAGGTGAACTGAAACCAGTCATCGACCGCGTCTTTGATTTGGAAGACACGAAACTGGCCCATGATTATGGAGAAGAAGGGCACGCAAAAGGGAAAATCGTCATTAAAGTGAAGTGATGTAAAAGAGGTGGATTTCCGAAACATACATCGGGAATCCACCTCTGTTTTATTTTATTTGAAAGGCTTAGGTTAACCTTTTTTCTGCGCTTGAATTTGTTCGTCGATTTCAGATAGGTACGTCCAGCGTTCCATCTTCGCATCGAGTGTCTCTTTCAGTGATGCAATCGTTGCATACAATTCATTGACTTTACCGAGGTCGCTGCCGGCTGTCGCAAGCGTTGCTTCTTGCGTTTCAATCTGTTCTTCAAGCGCGGCGATGTCTTCCTCGATTGTGTCCCACTCCTTTTGTTCTTTGAAGGTGAATTTGACGACTTCTGACTTCGCGCGTTCTTTCTTTTCTTTCGGTTCTTTCTCTTTCTTCACTTGACGAGCCTCTTCTTGACGCATCGTCAAGTAGTCGCTGTATTCTGCGTGATACACCTGGATCGTCCCGTCTTCAAATGCAATCAACTGCCCGGCGATACGGTCTAAGAAATAACGATCGTGGCTGACAGCGATGACCGTACCTGGGAACGATTCAAGATAATCTTCTAACACGGACAACGTTTCCGTATCCAAATCGTTTGTCGGTTCATCTAGGAACAAGACGTTCGGCTCGTCCATAAGAATGCGCAGAAGGACGAGACGTCGTTTTTCTCCACCAGATAGCTTCGCAATCGGTTTGTATTGCGCATCCGGCGAGAAAAGGAAACGTTCGAGCATTTGACCGGCCGTGATCGTCTCGCCGTCCGGCGTATAAATCACTTTCGCAATCCGCTCGATTTCGTCAATGACGCGTCGGGATTCGTCTTCAAACTCAACCTGCTGGCCGTAATAGCCTAGATGGACTGTTTCTCCGTGAACAATCGTGCCGCTCGTCGGTTCCAAACGTTTGGCAAGCAAGTTCATGAGCGTTGATTTCCCACTCCCGTTCGGTCCAACAATGCCGTAGCGTTCACGGCGACCGAAAATCCAATTGAACTGCTGAATCAGAAGCGAGTCGTCGTATCCGAAAGATAAATCCTCGACCTCAATGACTTTTTTACCAAGACGGCGAGACCCAACAGAGACGTCGAGTGATTCCTCTTCGGCTAAACTCTCTTGGTGCTTTAAGTCTTCAACGCGTTGAATGCGTGCTTTTTGTTTCGTTGTTCGTGCTTTTGCACCTCGACGCAACCAGGCGAGTTCGCGTCGTAAAATATTTTGCCGCTTTTGTTCCATCGATTGTGCCCGTGCTTTTCGTTCGGCACGCTTCTCAAGGAATAACTCATAGTTTCCGTTATAGAAATAACTCGTCCCGTCCGCAATCTCTAAGATGTGGTTTGTGACACGATTTAAGAAATAACGGTCGTGGGTGATGAGAAGGATAGCTCCCCGATAATCGGCAAGCATCGTCTCGAGCCATGCGATCGTGTCGGCATCCAGTTCGTTCGTCGGCTCATCTAAGAGCAATAAGTCTGCTTCGTCGAGTAACGCTGCAGCGAGAGCGACCCGCTTTTGTTGCCCTCCAGATAAGGCGTTCACATCGACGGACACATCAGGTAGGCCCAGACGGTTCAAAATCGACTTCAGTTTGGCTTCCGTTTCCCAAGCATCTGCGGCATCGACAGCCTGTTGAGCTTTCATGAAACGTTCGAGTAATTGCTCACTCGTTGGATCCGCTTCGAGCGCTTGGCGGGCACGTTCGAATTGTTTCAGAGCTTGAACGGATGGTGTATCACTCGTGAACAAGGCATCAAGAATTGTTTGCCCTTCGTCGAACTGGACCGTTTGGGTCAAATAACGAATGCGGTAATCGTTTGGATGTTGCATCGTTCCTCGGTCTGCCGTCTCGGTGCCGGCGATGATTTTCATGAATGTCGATTTTCCAGAACCGTTCACACCGATGATCCCGATGCGGTCTCCTGGATGGATCGTCATCGTCACGTCATCAAATAATACTTTGTCGGCAAACTCTTTATGAATGCCTTCAATCATTAATAAACTCATGCGTTATCTCCTTCAATCTGTTGACGAATGGCCGCTTCGACTGTTGCAGCGATTTCCTTATTCGGTAAGTCAGCCGGGTCGATTGCTGGTAAGAAAGTGACGTCAACCGTTGCCGGGGTAATTCGGTTTTTAGCCTCTAACAGTTTGTAGCTTCCTTGAATGGCAACGGGGACAATCTTCGCACCGCTTGACGTCGCAAGTGTCAGACTTCCAGCTTTAAATTCTTTCATAGGACCACCTTTTGAACGTGTTCCTTCCGGGAATACAATCATCGACTGACCAGACTGAATCGTCTCGACACCAGAGCGAATCGCTTTGATTGATTGACGACGATCGCTACGATCGATGAAGATACAGCCCATCAATTCCATCCAACGCGGGATGATTGGGAATTTTTGTACCTCAATTTTTGAGATGAAGGCTTTCGGTCGTTTCGTAGCCGTCAACATGATAGGAACATCGAAGTTTCCTTGGTGGTTCGATACGTAGACGACCGGTTCATCCGGAATCTGCTCTTGTCCATGGACACGAATGTCAGCACCGGCAACCTTCAATAAAAATTGCGCCCATTTATAGGCGATGTCTTGTACATAGCGATAGCGCTGTGGCGTCTCAATTTTTTTCGCCTTCTGTAAAAATGGGACGGTAATCGGTAGCACCGCAAAAAACGAGAAAAACCATACTGCTGTTCGAATCATTTTATTTTCTCCTCTCATAATGACAACAAGAAAGAGTCTTCTTCTCTTGACGAGAATCCGACCCTTCGGCATGAATCCTTATTCCCAAAAGCGAGAATCGCTCTCTTCTTCCTCTTCCTCAAGTTCGAACGTAATGCGTTTATTCACAGGATCGACGACGAAATAAGCGCCGTCTTGTTCAATACTCTTAATTTGCATGGCTTGATCGTTCCCGATTTCAAGGGTGAGACGGATGCGATTGTCATCATCGACGAGCAAGATCCCATCTTCCTTCAACCAAAGCTCCATGACGGGTGAATAACGAAGTAGCCATTCATTCGATAACGGAATTTCATTCATACGATTGTGTGCCTCCTGCGATTATAAATCCAATGTACGTTGTCTGTTCCTTCATAGGATACCAAATGTGGAGTGGGAAGACGAGCGTTATGTAGAGCGCTTCCGAGTCGTGGAGTGCATTCTGGCCACGACACGTTTGATTCGTTTCTGGTTCCGTCTTTCCACAAAGAACTCGCTCGCTTGCATGAAGAGTTGCTTAAAGGAAGACAGGCCCATCGCAATCAAGACAGCAAATAGAAATGTTCCGATTGGATCTTTGTACAGTTCAGACTGGAACAAAAAGGCGAGGCCTGCAGTTGATAAGATGGTCGTAAGAAAATAGAAAATCATAGCGGAGTCTCCTTTTCTTAAGTGGTTAGGAAAGAAAAAGGCAAGGTCTTTTAATCGTATTCGACCTTTTGTAGGAAATTCCTGTTTGTGTTTGGCAAAGAAAAAAACGCCTCCAGTTGGACGGAAGACGTTTACTCTTGAGTCATATAAGTCGATGATGACGATACGTTCGTATCCACACCGTTTGAGAAAATGAAACTGAGTGAGGCAAGTAATGCGAAAAAGGCGACGAGTAGCCCTTTTGTAAATCGTTTTGCAAACGAACGAGACTGTATATCAAACATTTATTATCCCCCGATCAATCCTAAATGAAACCTTATTTCTACTGGACACTTCCTATATAATAACGTTTTCAAAAATAGGATACTAGAAGAAAAAAAGACGTTCACAAAATTGTCACAAAATTTTAATAAATCAACTCGTTTCCATTTGTTGTGACGTTTTTCCCTTTCTGCGCCGCGTTCACATTTTCGTCACATTTATGCAAAATGTTGAAAGAGAACATGATATGATTAGGAACGTGTGTAGATAGGTATACTGACAGTAATAGCTTAGAAAAGGATGTGGGTGTAATGGCATTGCGCGCAGGAGAAGTAGTAGACTTGGTCGCGGAACGTTCTGCTGATTTTGGAGTATTCATTAGTAACGGTCGCGAAGAGGTGCTCCTTCATCGAAAGGAACAAACGGAAGAAGTGACAGTCGGTCAAACGGTTCGTGTCTTTTTATATCATGACTCAGAAGGGCGTCTCGCATCAACGATGACGATTCCAACGGTCTCTTTCGATGAGTATGAATGGTGTGAAGTAACAGGCGTTCGATACAACACAGGTGTTTTCGTCAATATCGGGATTCAAAAAGATGTGCTCGTCTCAATGGACGATTTACCAGAGAATCGGTCGTATTGGCCACAAACGGGAGACCAATTGTGCATTCGTTTGAAGTATGACCAAAAAGGGCGCTTACTCGGAGACCCGGCGCCTTACGCGTATTTGAACTTGTTGGCACGTCCGTCAAAGGAAGAGTGGAACAATCAAGATGTTCAAGCGACTGTCGTCAATAAACGTGAAGTCGGCGTCAACGTATGGGTCGAAGGAGAATCACTCGGCTTCTTACATGAAGCAGAAATGACACGTTGGCCGCGACTTGGTGAACAATTGACGGTCCGTGTGACACAAGTGAAACAAGACGGAACGGTTCTTGTTTCGATGAAACCTCGTGCCTATGAGGCGATTGACGGCGATGCGGCGAGCGTCCTCTCTTATATCGAGGAACGTGGAGGGCAAATGCCGTACGGTGACAAAACAGCCCCTGACGTGATCGACCGTGAGTTCGGGATGAGCAAAGCCGCGTTTAAACGGGCGCTCGGAAAACTACTAAAAGAAAAGCAAGTTGAAAAGCTCGACAACGGCTACAAATTGAAATAAGATAACTCATGTTCGGGTGACATGAAAAAGTTTGAAAATGTATTTCTTTCATTTTAGGAATAAATACGTTATAGTTAATAAAGTTGACTATGAGGAAACATTGAGAAAACGTCTGTAGATCTGTCAAACTGAACTCAGACGTTTTTTGTATGAACAAAGGAGAATATAATTTGACAAAATTTCAAGACTTACAATTAAGTGAAGCGTTAGTAAAAGGTGTACACAAAATGGGCTTCGAGGAAGCTACACCGATCCAAGCTGAGACAATTCCTGTCGCACTCACAGGAGTGGACGTATTAGGACAAGCACAAACAGGTACAGGGAAAACAGCAGCTTTCGGTATTCCGACAATTGAGCGAATCGATTCAAAGGCGCGTCAAGTCCAAGCACTCGTTCTTGCACCGACACGTGAACTTGCGATTCAAGTTGCAGAAGAATTAAACAAAATCGGAGAAACAAAGCGCGTTTACGCACTTCCTGTTTATGGTGGTCAGCAAATCGACCGTCAAATCCGTGGTTTGAAAAAAAACCCACAAATCGTTGTTGCAACACCAGGACGTCTCATGGACCACATGAAGCGTAAAACAATCAAACTTGATGACATTCAAACAGTCATCTTGGATGAAGCAGACGAAATGCTCAACATGGGCTTCGTTGAAGATATCGAAACGATCTTGGCAGGTCTTCCTGAAGCACGCCAAACGCTTCTTTTCTCGGCAACGATGCCACCACAAATCAAAAAGATTGCAGAGCGTTTCATGAAATCGCCGACAATCATCAAAGTAAAAGCGAAAGAGATGACTGTTGAAAACATCAACCAGCAATTCCTCGAATTGCGTGAAGGTCAAAAATTCGATACGCTTTGCCGTTTGATTGACATCGATTCACCTGAACTCAGCATCATCTTCGCTCGTACGAAGAAACGTGTTGATGAAGTGACAGAAGCACTCATCAAACGTGGATACACTGCAGACGGTCTTCACGGAGACTTGACGCAATCAAAACGTGACCAAGTCATTCGTCGTTTCAAAAACGGAACGATCGATATCTTGGTAGCGACTGACGTTGCTGCACGTGGACTTGATATTTCAGGTGTTACGCACGTTTACAACTTCGATGTACCACAAGACCCAGAGAGCTACGTACACCGTATCGGTCGTACAGGTCGTGCTGGTAAGACAGGTACAGCCCTCACGTTCATCACGCCACGTGAATTCGGACAAGTGAAGGCGATCGAACGCGTAACGAACAAAAAGATGAACCGTCGTCACGTACCGACAATCGCAGAAGTACTTGAAGGAAACCAAAAGCAAGCAGCTGAAGAGTTGATCGAACGCGTTCAAGCGGGCGACTTCAAAGCTTACACGCAACTTGCGACAGAACTTCTTGAAGAGTACGAAGCAGTTGAAATTCTCGCTGCTGCCCTTCGCGGATTGACGAAAGAGCCAGATTCAACACCAGTTGAAATCTCATACGCTGAACCAGTTCGTGTGAAACGCCAAGGTGGTCGTGGTGGTGATCGCGGTGGATACCGTGGTCGTAACGACCGTCGCGGTGGTGGCGGTGGCCGTGGAGGCGATCGTCGTGGTGGACGCGGTGGCGAACGTCGTGATGGACGTAGCGGAGACCGTAAAGGATCATTCCGTGGTGACGATCGTCGTCGCTCGGATGACCGTGGTCCACGCCGTCCACGTGACTAATCATCGTGAAATGCCGCATTTCCTTAAGTGGATTTGCGGCTTTTTTTATTGTGTCGTGCTACACTAGTTGAGTAGAGATAGAAGGATGAGGTGTCAACGGATGGTGGAATTAAGTTTCGGTCTCCTTGTGCTGCTTGGTTGTGTGCTTGCACTTAAACCAATCGTGTCGAAGACAGACCGTCCTAACTTTCGTTATATCCCCGTGGCGACATTGTTATTTGGAGCGATGATTTTTTTAGTGTTAGCCATTGGAGTAGGCGGAAAGATGGGCATTGCATATGGCGTAATGAGTATCGCCTATTTTATTGCTTGTTTCGGTGCCTATATGTATGTACACACGCGAACGAGCTGATTGTAGCTCGTTTTCGCATTTAACGAAGAGGTGATGAGTTATGGATGCGGTAGAAGTGATGGTCCATCCCGAGGAAGTGATGGTGACGTATGAACCAATCCTTGGAGCGGCGACGTTTCAAGTAGAAGGATATATGGTACATGGGCGATTCCGAGGCGAATCGTTGACACCGTTTTTTTATGATGAAGACGTTCCACTCGAGTATCAGTTAGACATCGCCCAACGAATGGAGCAATTGGCAGCAGAACAACTTCGGGATGTTAAATCATTCGTCACGTTCAGATGTCGATCCGAATGGATTCTCGAAGAAGGGGGAGAGGCTTTTTTGACCCCGCTTCGCGAATTGAACTTCCCGTTACATCGCATTTATGTGACGCTTCAAGGGACGGACCTAGTGGATGTTCCTCGCCTATCGCGTGTCATTCAGTACTATCGATCGTATGGGCTGAAAATCGCGCTAGACTTTGCGGAATCGACAAGTATCGAGGACATTATGACGCTCGCGCCAGAATTGTTGCTCGTCGATCTTGGAACGATGGTCGAGAAGAAGACGTTGTCGGTCACATATCCGAACATGCTTCAGACGATGGAATATATTGCGTCGAAGCTTGGCGCGCCGCTTCTTTATAAATCAATTAACCACATCGGACAGCTTCGGTACGCTTGGCAACACGGCGGTCGTTATTATATGGGTGGTCTACTTGGGTTGGAAGACGAGCTTCCACAACGAGAAATCAAAGGGATGGGTGTGTTAGCGCAAGAGGTGCCTTCATTCTTTTTGCATGACCAGAAGCGATTGAACCGTCTGTATGAACTTGAATTTGAGTTACATCGTCGAATCGGAGAACTCGTTCAATCTGGGAAATGGTCGAAAGATAAGAAAGATGAATGGATTCAATACATCGCGCCAAAGCTCGAGGAAGTGTTTGTCCGTTATTATTTGACGGATAAGACAGGTTTTCAGACGAGTGCGAACGTCTACTGTGTGAACGGAGAATGGCGTGTCGATAACACGTATCGAGGCTATAACTGGAGTTTCCGACCTTATTTCATTCAGACGATGGCGGCGATGGACGTTCGGGGACGTGGCTATTTATCGGGTGACTACCGTGATTTCAGTTCAAACGAAGTGACGCGGACGTTCAGTTATCCACTACCCGACGGCATGTTCTTATTCGCCGACATATCCGAAGAATATTTATACCAGAATCGATTACTAGACTGAAAGGAAGAATGATGATGTTAGATTATGATTACGATGCGCTACGCGAAATCGGTCGAATCGTCGCACTTGCACGAGACGAGATGGCGAAAGCCGTCAAACCGGGCATGACGACAAAGGAATTAGATGCGATTGGGCAACGTATTTTAGAAGAGGAAGGTGCGGCTTCTGCACCCATCACGATGTACGAATTTCCAGGATACACATGTATTTCGCTCAATGACGTCGCTGCCCACGGGATTCCTGGGGACGAGGTCATTCAAGAGGGAGATATCGTAAACGTCGACGTCTCTGCTGTGAAGGATGGCTACTATGCGGACACGGGTCGTACGGTCATTGCTGGGACAGCGAAATCACCTCAGCACGAACGTTTGGTGGAGGTATCGTTGACATCACTAGAAGCCGGACTCGGCAAAGTGAAAGCGGGCGTGAAAGTCAACCAGATCGGGAAAGCCATTTATTCGGACGCGAGAAAGAATGGATTCACGGTCATCCGTAACTTGGCCGGACACGGACTCGGTCGGACGTTACACGGAGAGCCAGAGACGATTTCAAACTACTACAGCCGCGAAGAGAATCAACTCTTAAAAGCTGGACAAGTGATTGCGGTCGAAACATTCATCTCGACGAAAGACGAAATCGTCTATCAGTCTGAAGAGGATGGCTGGACACTCTTCACACCGAACAAGAGCCTCGTCTCACAGTTCGAGCATACGGTCATCGTCACAGAAGATGGGTATGAAGTGTTAACGGGGTCATTCCGTTGAGAAAAAGGTGTGGTTCTTGTGAACCGCACCTTTTCTGTATTCATTGTTGTTCGAGAGCTTTGCGCACGGCTGCTGTCGCGTGAATATACGTTGTATCAAAGAGTGGGATGGAAACATGTTGTTGCTGGATCAACAGCGGGATTTCTGTACATCCGAGAATGACACCTTCTGCGCCAGCAACTTGCAACGATTCAATGATACGTGTGTAGATTAGGCGGCTTTCATCTGTTGTGATTCCAAAAATCAGCTCATCATAAATGATGTCGTGTATGCGTTGTCGATCTTCTTCATTTGGAATCATTAATTCAATCTCATACCGTTCTTTCAACAAATCGCGATAGAATGAACTTTCCATCGTGAATCGTGTACCGAGTAGTGCGACCCTCTTAAGACTTTCCTGTTTGATAGCATGTCCCGTGACGTCTGCGATATGCAGGACGGGCAGAGAAGTAGCGGCTTCAATGGAATCCGCCACAAGATGCATCGTGTTCGTACAAATCACAATGAGTTCAGCGCCTGCCCTTTTCAGGTTGAGGGCTTCATGAATCATGACACGCGTCAATTCATCCCAATTTCCTTCATGCTGTAATCGTTCAATCCTGTGAAAATCAAACGAGTGCAGTAGACAATTTGCAGAGTGAGTCCCACCTAATATGGATTTTACTTCTTCGTTCATGTTGCGGTAATACTCGAGTGAAGACTCCCAACTCATACCGCCCAACATCCCGATTTTTTTCATAAC
Organism: Exiguobacterium sp. s34; assembly: GCF_018617435.1. Classification (NCBI taxonomy): domain Bacteria; kingdom Bacillati; phylum Bacillota; class Bacilli; order Caryophanales; genus Exiguobacterium; species Exiguobacterium sp. s34. The sequence goes on from NZ_JACSKE010000006.1 coordinate 153,897, forward strand.
GACTCCTTTACATAACACCTAAGTTAGCGAGATGTTTGTTTCTCTCAGTTGTTCAATCACACGCCAATCCGGCTGTACCGTATCTGGGAGGGTCAATTTCCCGTTCTCGACTTCAAGCGGCGTATCGAGCAAATCTTGCTCGAAATAAGCGCTCGTGCCCGACATATCCGCCGGGAAGCTCGCACCGCTTAGCGAGGCGAATAAGAGCGTATGATACCTTCCAATCCCTGACTCATACATCCCACCGACCCAGTATGGGGTCCCGTGTTCTCGAATCGTTAACGCTTCACTTAAGCCACCGACACGTGCAGGTTTAATGTTGACGATTTTACCCGCACCGAGTTGCGTCATCGTCTCCACATCGTTGTGAGACGTAATCGACTCGTCGAGACAAATCGGTGTCGTTAGATTTCGTTGGAGAGCTGCTGATTTGACGAACTGACCGCTCGGGTATGGCTGTTCAATCATCAATAACCGATGGGCATCGATTTGTTCGAACCATTCTGTGGATTGATTGGTTGCACTTCCGTTCAAATCAATCATGAGCGGTGCGTCCGGGAAGACGGCCCGAATCTCGCGCAGTGCCGGTAACAGTTCGTGTGGGGAAGATTTCAATTTAATTCGTTCGAAACCGTCGGCTAGCGCTGCTTCAATCGAGTTCATCGTCTGATGGAGTAATCCAATCCCAATCGTTCTACCGCAGGAAACGGTGTCTCCCGCTTTTATATAGTCTTTAAGTGACATGTTCGCGCGGGCTGCTTCAATCTCCCATAAGGCACTTTCCCACATCGCTTTCGCCATCCGTTGACCGATAATCGAGGAGACGAGTGTTGGGAATACGTCCGTCGTGACCGTCATCCCTTTTAATAAATTGAGAATTAGTTTTGACGTATCGATCATAGATTGGGTCGTTTCTTCCGTGTACCAAGGTGTCTCGAAGGCGACACCTTCGCCGTAACCGATGACCCCGTCTATGGTCTCTAGGCGAAGGATGAGCGTTCTTCTTACGGATAACACGGCATGTGCCGTTACGATTGGGTGTTTAAATGTCAAAGGGACGATGGAAAGGTCAGCACGTTTGATCATGGCAGTAGCTCCTTTAAGCGATGGCGCATTAGTTTTCCGTTCGCATTTCGGGGGAGGTCGGGAACATGATAAATTGCAATCGGATGTTTGTATTTGGCTAGCTGAGAATCGAGAATCCCCTGCATCTCAGTTGGATCATATGAACCGACGACAAAGGCGAGCGGGACTTCTCCCCAAGTCTGGTGTGCTTGTTTCGTGACACCGACATCTTGAACACCTGCACATCGCAACATGGCCGCCTCAATTTCAGCAGGGTATACGTTTTCGCCACCGGAAATAATGAGATCGCTTCTGCGGTCGTGTACATACAAATACCCGTCCCGCATCGTTCCGAGATCACCTGTTTTCCAGTAACCATCGGGTGTCCAGTTGTCTGATTCAGGTTGTTCGAAATATCCACTCGTCACAGTCGGCCCTTTTACCTCAATTTCCCCGTCCTGACTGATTCGGATCACGGTCGGAGCGATGGCTCGACCACTCGAACCGATATGCGAGAGCGCCTCGCTCGGAAGCAATGTGGCAACTTGAGAGCACGTCTCGGTCATCCCGTATGTTTGAGCAATCGGTAACTGTCGTCGCTCTGCTTCTTCTAATAACGGGCGGGGGACCGGTCCGCCTCCGACGAGTAACGTACGAAGATGGTGTTTTTCTAGTCCGGCATCAAGCAGTCGCTGAAGCATGATGGAGACGAGTGACAGCTGTGTAATGCCTTCTGTTTCAATTAAGTGAAGAGTTCGTTCGACATCGAAACGGGGCTCGACGTAAAGCGTCGAACCGATGATTGCACTCCGATACACTTGAGATAGCCCGCTCATGTGGAAGAGGGGCGTCACCGTGAGTATGCGGTCGGATGAGCGATAGTCCAAATGTGCTTCAGCGGCACGTGCGCTTGCGAGATGATTTCCATATGTTTGTTGTACGGCTTTGGCCCGCCCCGTCGTACCGGATGTGAACATGAGGGACATGGTTTCATTTTCTTTCCACTCATGTGTCCCGGTAAAACATGAATGAGCCCGACATGTCATCAGAAGTTGTGTGACGGGCAAATCGATTTTGTGATCGATGAGAAGCAAGTCGACTTTTGCTGTCTTCAACTGAATGCGTACTTCTTCTTCGGTCAAGCGTGTGTTGAACGGAACGAGCACTTTGCCGAGTAGATGCACTGCATGGACGGCGATGACATAGTCTTTACTGTTTTTAGCGAATATGCCAATCCGTTCGGCAGTAGAATCCTGTTCGTGAATATATTGGGCAAGTTTCAGACTCTCTGTACGCAATACTCCCCATGTTAGTTTTGCCTCGTTTGTCACGAGTGCGATTTGTGATGCCGGGTGTTTAGTAATCCATTCAAGCATGTCATCAACCTCCAAAAAAAGAGTAGCGGATTCGCTACTCTCTCAAAAAAATTAAGGGAAACGTGGGAATTGACCGAAGTCAGGGTCACGTTTTTCTTTGAACGCGTCGCGTCCTTCTTTCGCTTCATCTGTCGTGTAGTAGAGAAGCGTTGCGTCTCCAGCGAGTTGCTGAAGTCCAGCAAGACCGTCTGTATCCGCGTTCATCGCTGCTTTCAAGAAACGAAGCGCAGTCGGTGAATGTTGTAAGATTTCTTGGCACCACTTGACTGTTTCTGCTTCGAGTTGTTCGAGTGGTACGACCGTGTTGACGAGTCCCATCTCGAGTGCTTCTTGTGCATCGTACTGACGGCAAAGGTACCAGATTTCACGAGCTTTCTTATGACCGATGATGCGAGCTAAGTAACCAGAACCGTATCCTGCATCGAACGAACCGACTTTAGGACCTGTTTGTCCAAAGCGAGCGTTGTCCGCTGCGATCGTCAAGTCACATACGACGTGAAGGACATGTCCACCGCCGATTGCAAATCCTGCCACCATGGCGATGACCGGTTTTGGAATGACGCGAATGAGGCGTTGAAGGTCGAGGACGTTCAAGCGTGGGATTTCATCTTCTCCAACGTATCCGCCATGACCACGAACTTTTTGGTCTCCGCCTGAACAGAATGCCTTTTCGCCTTCACCCGTCAAGATGATGACGCCGACTTCTTTATCATCGCGTGCACGAGCGAATGCATCGATCAATTCATTAACCGTCAACGGACGGAACGCGTTGCGTACCTCTGGACGGTTGATGGTGATTTTAGCAATCCCATTCCATGTTTCATATTTAATGTCTTCATACGTACGGACCGATGTCCAGTTCGCTACTGATTCCATTTTAAATACCCCCTAAAATCAATTTCTTTATTATTGTACCAAACTCTGATGCATTCTCGATATGAGGAGCATGCCCAGCATCTGAAATTTCATAGATTTTAATATCGGACCGTTCTTGCTGCATGTCTTTTGCAATCGCTTTGAACTTAGAATCTTCTGCTCCGACAATCAAGTCGATGCGAGGGAGGTGGTGCAGTGCGCCCCATAGCGAAGGCATGTGACCTGTTCCAATCGCCCGCAAACTGTTCGCAAGCGCAGTGGGGTGTTGTGCAAGTCGATCCTCCCTGAGTGAACGTTTCATGTCCTCCGTCTGTCGCCAAAGCGGAAGGTTCTCCCATCGCTTGACGAATGCGGCGAGTCCTTCGGTTTCGATGAATCGGGCAAGTTCTTCGTCTTGACGTCGACGAGTTGCCCGCTCTCTTGAAAAGCGAAGACCAGGTGTCGTGCTGATTCCGATGACATGTTCGACGCGCTTGTCACATGCGGCGAGTGTCAACCCGATTCGCCCACCGAGTGAATAACCGACGACCGTCCAAGGGCGTTCATCCAAATCGAGTAAGCATGACAAATCTTTGATTTGTTGACTCATCGTCGACCGATTGACGGGAGGATGTTCAGTTGCGGCGTGTTGAAGTAGGGAAGGTGACACGTGTCGGACTGGCATCGCGGGTAGCGAATCAATCCAATGGGCATTTCCTGTGAACCCGTGTAAGAACAACACAGGTCTTCCTTCCCCTCGAACGCTCACCTCATACTGAATCCCTCGCAAGCCGATGTTCATGCTTCATTCTCCGTGATGAGGCGAGCGCAGACAGACTGCGTCCACTCTCGGTGGATCGCCACGTTTTGCTCACGATTCGATGGAAACTCAATCAAGTGAATGCCATCTTCAATCGCTTTTTGAATCTCATCCGGTCGTTCAATCAAACGATAGGACAACCCGTATGTCTCAGCAAATCCACGAATGTTTAAATCGAGCGGTGTTCCGAACAAGTCTTCGAATAGTTGGGCATCGATGGAAGCTTGAGGTAAGAATGAGAAAATCCCTCCGCCGTTATTATTCGAAATCACGACTGAAAACTTTCCAGGGTGTCCCTTCAACAGTTGTAAGGCGTTGCTATCGTGGTAGAATGCCAAATCGCCAATCAATAGAGCGGCGTGAGACTTATCGTAACAGCTGCCGAGTGCGCTCGATAGGACGCCGTCAATCCCGTTTGCGCCTCGATTGGCGAGAACTTGTACGGCTGTTCCGGCTGATAATGACGTATCGACATCACGAATCGGCATACTGTTGCTGACGAAAAGACGTTCGATTGACGTATCGAGTAGTCGTTTCGTCAATTCGGCTTCGCCTTGAAGTGAAGGTTTTGCCGACTCTGCGACATCTTCGAAGAAGCGTAGTCGTTCGACGTAGCGCGGTTCATTGATCGATTCAATGAGTGGTAAAAAGTCGAGTGCGTCTCCGTAACAGATGGTCGCGCGGCTACTCGGATCGCGATAAGAGCCTGGCTCTTCAATCACGAGTTGTTCCGTCGTCGATATCCATTGATTGAACCGTTTTGAGACGGGTGCGGCACCGAAGCGGATGAACACCTCAGGTAACCAGTCAGTGCGGTACTCGCTTGCGAGCCACGTGTCATAGTTCGTTAACACGCCATCGAAGCGACGCATCCCACTGAGTGGATCGGCAAATATCGGAATATTGCGTTCGATCGCAAATTCGTAAATGGTGTCCTGCCATGTAACCGGAGTGTAAGGTCCGACAACGAAAGCGAGTTGTTTGTGATTCGTTCGTTCCGAAAAGAGTTCTCGGTCGGCACTTGTTGGGCGAATGCTCTGTCTTTCCGGTTTAGTCGGTTCACCTTTCAGAAGTCGCTTTAACTGTTCGAGGTCTGGAAGTAACGGTTCTCGGAATGGAACATTCAAGTGAACCGGTCCAATCGGGGCCTGCATGGCAAGGTTCGTGAACCGAGTAACCGTCTGTTGCATGAATGAAAGCGTTGCTTCTTCGGGTACGGGCAAGTCGAGACTCATCTTTACTTGTTCACCGTATAACCGGACTTGATTAATCGCTTGAGGTGCCCCGACATTCCGGAGTTCATGTGGGCGATCGGTCGTTAAGACGATGAGTGGCAACTGCGAAATGAATGCTTCTGTCACGGCAGAATAATAGTTTGTCGCAGCCGTCCCGCTCGTGCAGATGAGTGCGACAGGACGAATGGTGTCCGTCGAACGCGTCAAACCGAGGGCATAAAATGCGGCGGAGCGCTCGTCGACAATGATGTGGTGACGAATTTGCGGATGCAAATAAGCCGCCATCGCGAGTGGGGTCGAACGAGAACCTGGACTGATGACCACGTCTGTCACGCCAGATTCAACAAGTCGATTCACCATGGATGCTACCCAGTCGGTCAACATCTTATTCATGTGGGGTGCCTCCTTAATCGTGCGAATCAAACTGCAAAGCTTGTTTGATTGGACTCATTTTCATTTCGGTCTCTTCGAGTTCTTGCTCGAGTGCAGAGTCTTTGACGATGCCACATCCTGCATAGAGTGCGACGAATTGATGTTGAACGAGTGCCGAGCGAATGGCGACGACAAACTCGCCATCACCTTCGTTGTCGACCCAACCAAATGGGGAACCGTACCATCCGCGGTCGAAACGCTCGATTTCACGAAGCAATCGGACCGATGTCCGCTTCGGTGAGCCGCCGAGTGCTGGTGTTGGGTGTAAGGACTCCGCTAACGACATCAAGGAAGCGTTTGTTTCGAGTGTCGCTTGGATAGGCGTATGCAGATGGAATACCGACCGATTCGCTAAAATTTGCGGTGTCTCGCTCGTATGAATCGGTGCAGTATATGGTGTCAAAGCTTGCTTAATGTCTTTTACAACAATCTGATGCTCTTCACGATTTTTCGTATCATTCAGTAGCTGTTCTTTCGCGAGTTCTGCTTCAATCTCAGTTTTAGGACGTTTGGTCGTCCCGGCGATGGCAGCCGTGTTCAGTTGCATGCCTTCTTTTTGAATCAGTCGCTCAGGCGTCGCTCCAAAGAACCCGACGTCACGCTTTGGTTGATATAAGTAGATATAACTCGACTCTTGATGGTCCGCCAAATGCTTTAAGCTTTTCGCGAAAGGGAATGAGTCGTCGGAGCGTTGATAAATTTCTTCTCGTGCGATGACGATTTTTTCGACGCGCTCTTCCTCAATTAACTGCTTCGCCTGTTGGAAACTCGATTTAAAGTGGTCCACGCCATCTTTTACTTTCGAATAGGTCGGTGTCGATTCTTCTGTAGGATGAAGTGAGCTGAATTGAGCCAATTGGTCAGCCAATTGAATCAAATACTGTTCCACCGATTGTTTTGAAGAGACGAGCGTCGCGACTGTCAGTGTATGTCGGTCTTTATAACGACGGTATAAAAATTTTGGGACGACGAGTGATGCCTCCCCAAAGGCATCCCACATACTCTTTTGTGGTCGCATGAAAGTATCGAACGAAAAGCCGGCAAACGCATGAATAGTTGCATCGACATCTCGCCGGTGGAGACTCCAGTCATACTGGAGTCGCTGAAATCGTTCTGTTCCAGAAGCACTCAAAACGAGCGCATCTCCGCAACCGAGCATTTCAAGCGTACGGTCTGGTGTCATGAAATAATAGTGGGACGTATCCGTGTTTTGAATGATTTGAAACGCATCGAACGCAGAAATTTCCCATGTATATGATGCGAGGACAGGTCGTTGCCAAGCTCGCGCCCGTTTATGGGCTTGCTCGATTCGTTGTTTTATATGTGTTTGAGTATCTGGCATAAAAGAAAAGCCTCCTCAATCCGATAGAATTCTCACTCTTTAGTGTATCACGAGTTCGCAATCCACCTGCCTATGAAATGCTCGAGAAATTGTAAGGGATGTGAGATGGACGGCTGGCGTTGACAGATTTTTTCATCGAGACGTAAACTAACGAAGGGAGGGAACGAAATGAAACAGAAATCAAAAGGGGCATATTGGCGAATGATTCGACCACATACCCTGACAGCAAGCTTTATTCCGGTCTTGCTCGGGACGTTCATCGTCCTCGATCAAACCGAACTGAAATGGGGGCTCTTTCTTGCGATGCTGGTCGCGTCAGTCCTCATTCAAATCGCAACGAACTTATTTAACGAGTATTATGATTATAAGCGTGGGCTAGACCATGAAGGGTCGATTGGGATTGGTGGGTCAATCGTGCGTGACGGATTTACGCCGAAACAAATCCTGTCAATCGCCCTAGGCATGTATGCTGTCTCAGCAATGCTTGGACTTTACATCGCAGCGTCTACGAGTTGGCATTTGCTTTGGGTCGGTGCACTATCTATGCTCGTTGGATACTTATATACCGGAGGACCGTTACCGATTGCGTATACGCCGTTTGGTGAAATTGTCGCCGGTCTATTCATGGGGTATGTCATCATTGGAATCGCTGGCTACATCCAAATCAATACGGTGACGACGGAGCTATTGCTCGTATCGTTCCCAATGGCGTTGCTAATTGGAGCGATTTTACTTGCGAACAATATTCGTGACCTTGATAACGATAAAGAGAACGGCCGAAAAACAATTGCTTGCCTAGTCGGACATCGACGTGCGGTGTATGTGCTCGCAGCATTCTTTATCGCCGCAATAGTCGGCATCATCGTCGCCGTGATGTATTATGGAGTCACACCATGGGTCTTGTTATCGCTCCTCACCGTGCCAGTGATGGTTCGGGCGATTCAACGGTTTTGGCAAAAAGCAGAACCGGCCGCATTGATGCCTGCGATGGCGATGACGGCAAAAGTGAATACGTTGTTCGGGGCATGGATGGTCGTCGGACTAATTGTTTCAAGATTTGTGATGTGAGAAAAGGGGAGGCGTTAACGTGTCAGTCGTAAAAGAAATGCTTGAATTCAATAAACGTTTCGTAGAGGAAAAACAGTACGAACCGTTCGTATCTGATAAATTTCCAGATAAGAAAATTGTGATTTTAACGTGTATGGACACACGTTTGACGGAACTGTTACCTCAAGCGCTAGGACTTAAAAACGGAGACGCTAAAATCATCAAAAATGCGGGTGCCGTCTTGTCGCATCCATTCGGTTCAGCCATGCGTTCGATTTTAGTGGCGCTTTATGCATTAGGCGCGGAAGAAGTCGTTGTGGTCGGTCATTACGATTGTGGGATGGCGGCGATTGAACCGTCCGTCGTGATTGAAGAGATGGAGCGACGGGGGATTGACCCTCAGACATTGAAGACATTGAAGTCGTCAGGGATGGATTTGGAGCAATGGCTTCATGGTTTTGATTCGGTCGAAGAGAACGTCGTTCATTCGATTAACCTGATTAACAATCATCCATTGTTACCACCAGGCACGAACGTGCATGGATTCGTGATTGACCCGGCGACGGGGCGTCTTGACCCGGTAGAAGCATAAGAAAGGAGCGCGTTCAACTTGAACGCGCTCCTTTTAACATTACCCATACGTATTCGTCGGGATGTCTTTATAGTCATCCTCTTCTTGTTTTTGTTTCGCTTTCTTTTTGTTCTTCTTAAAATCACGTTCATATTCTTGTTCGCTTGGCGTTTTAAAGAAACGCATCCACGTCGCGTTAATTTCAGATCCGATTAAAATGATCATTCCGGTCAGTTGTAACCAGAGCAACGTGACGATGATCCCACCAAGCGATCCATAAGTCGAATCGTAACTTCCGAAGTTCGAGACGTATAGACTGAATCCGAAGGAAACAAGCTGCCACCCAATCACACCGAAGATGGCTCCGGGAATCGTACTTTTCCAGAATACATGTTGTTGTGGTGATACTTTATAAAAAATCGAAAGCGTCAAAATCAGCACGACTGTTGTCAGAACATAACGGAAGACGTTGATCATCATCTCCTCGGCCCCGGTAATATTGACGGGTAAATATTCGGTGACGAATGAGATGATTTGTGCCCCGAACACGTTTGAGAGAATGAGGAGTAACATCCCGATTCCGAGTAAAATCGTCATTCCAAGCGCCAATCCTTTTTTGACAAAGAAATTACGTTCATTGTCCTCGCCATACGCGTGTAGGGAAGTCGTGATGAGGCGGTCGACCCCTTTTGCGGCGGACCAAATGGCTAAAATCGCACCGAGTGATAAGAGACCGCCTCGTGGCTCCCCGATTGCGTCAAAAATACTCGTCAAAAATTCGGAAGCGGCGGATCCTGGTGCCAAATCATTTAATTGATTTTGGAATGAATCTTGTGAGATATCAAAAAACGATAAGAGTGCCAAAATGAAGATGATACCGGGGAAAATCGATAAAAACCAAAAAAATGCGAGTGTGGCCCCGTAGTCTTGTACGTCATGCTCTTTAAAACGACGGAATAACTCTTTTCCAAACCCGAACCAATTCTTTTTTTCCTTTACTTCTGTCATTGCCATCATGAAACCCTCCTGACTCAATCGTTAGAAAAACATTTCCCGAATTCGGTAGAGGATACACATGATTAATCCTCGGCTAACGTCAAATCGTAAAAGCGAGTCTCATTTGAGGCAAGTTTTTCAGCGAGTGATGGTGGGCGGACCGGAAGATGAGGTAACGCCGATCGCTTAATCCACATCGGGGTATACGATCCGTTTGTCTGTTCTTCTTGAAACTCTTCGCCCGTTCCGGTACCGAATTCGCCGCCTGTCATCTTCGCCCAATAGTAAGGGTTCAACTCATTATTAAAGGCGACGTAGGCAGCAACTCCTTCTAACTCGACGTGAACGCCGAGTTCTTCATACGCTTCACGGACGGCCGTTTCTTCAGTCGTATGCCCGTATTCGACTCCGCCCCCGGGGAATACATAATACAAGACGTCTTCTTTTTCGCGACGAATCAAAGCGACTTCGTCTTTATCATTCATTAGAATGATCGCACTTCTTAATTTCGTTCGAACCACTGAAATCGTTCCTTTCATTCCTATAATTTTGCACAAAACGCATCGACGATTCGCCGATGCGTTCAACTCATTTTTGCGTAGGTTGTTCTAATGAATCATACATGTCTTGCGTCAACCCATTTTCGTGTGACGCGATAACTTTTCCTGCGACACGCATCCCGAGACGGAGTGCATCCTCGATTGGATGTTGCTTCATCAGTTCTGAGATGACAGCAGAGAAGAATGAGTCACCGGCTCCAGTAGAGTCGGCTACTTTCACTTTCGTTGTCGGGACATGACCTTGTTCATTCGTACGAAGGTCGACATAAACCGCACCGAGCTCGCTCATCGTGACGATGGTGAGCGGAGCACCTTTCATGGCGAGTACTTCCGCGACACGTAGCGCGTCGTCTACCGTGACGATTGACATATCGGACAAGATCTCCGCTTCTTCCCGGCTACAGATGAATCCGGTGAAGCCTTGGAGGAGATGACGGTTCCGTTCAATGACTGAAAGGTGGCCGCACACGCCGTATAGTGGTAAGTCCATCTCACGGCACAGTTCAATCGTTTCATTCAAGACGTTCACCGATAAGTCTAAGTCGATTGCGACAGCGTCGCTCTCTTTAAAGACCGTGTCGATTTGACGTAAAATGGCTTCTTCCATTCGTGCTTCGTCAGGTTGTTTTGAAATCGAAGTCTGTAGATCGCCATTGTTATCCATGACGGCAAGCCACATGCCCATCCCGTTGTCTTCTAGCATATCGACACCATCGACGTTGACATGTAAACCACGTAACTCTTCGAGAACACCGACACCGATCTGGTCGTTCGTAACAGTTGAGACGAAGCGAACGTCATTACCGAGTACACCTAAGTTTTGAGCAACGTTTCGACCTGTTCCGCCATTGGAGAAAGTGATGTCGCCAACATTTTTCGCATCTTTATGAAGCGGTGCGAAAGACGTTCCTTTAATATCGACAAACACTTTGCCGATGACTGCAATCGTATTCATATCTTGTACCACCTTTAGCCAATCTTTCGATTTGTTTCAGTCAATTAGACACATTGTTTCAATTATAACGAAATCGACATATCGTTTCAATCATCGATTCCATTTTGTCGAATGAGTCACTCCCATGAAGAGGTGAGAAGGCGAAGTCCATTCAAAATGACCAGGATAGTAGAACCTTCGTGCCCGACAACTGCGAACGGCATGATCAGCAACTCGAAAATGTTTGTGGCGATGAGGACGAGAATGACACCGAGCGCAAAGACGACGTTTTGTAGAACGATTCGGTTCAGCTTGCGTGATTGACGAATGGCGTCGCTCAAGCGCACGAGGTCGTTTTTCATCAAGACGACATCGGCTGTTTCAAGAGCCGCATCGGTTCCTTCGCCCATGGCGATTCCAACGTCAGCGGTCGCGAGTGCTGGGGCGTCGTTAATACCGTCACCAATCATCCCAATCGAACCGTACTCTTCACGTAATGCCTTGATTTGTGAGACTTTCTCTTCTGGTAAACATTCGGCAATATAGCGCGTCAATCCAGCTTCATTTGCGATGGCACGGGCAGTCGCCTCATTGTCTCCCGTAATCATGATTGTCGCGATCCCAAGGTCATTCAGACGTTGGATTGCACCTTTTGCCTCGGAGCGCAACGTGTCACGGAGGGCATATGCCCCGATTGTACGAGAGTCATCACTAATAAAGACGAGCGTGTGGCCGGCTTCTTTCAATCGTTCCACATCTTCTTTAAAGAAGTCACCACTTCGGTCAGCGAACTTCTGCTTACCGACGCGATACGTCGTTCCGTCAATCGTTGCCTCGATACCGGAACCAGTGATGTCTTTAAAGTGCGTCATCTCTCCGGTATGTTTTCCTGTATAAGAGACGAGGGCCTCTGCGAGAGGGTGCATTGAATGTTCTTCAATCAAACTGACGATTCGATTGACGTCGACTTCTTGTAAATCAGGGGTGATGAGCGCTTCTTGAACGATCGGCTTCCCGATGGTGAGCGTTCCTGTTTTATCAAAGGCGATTGCTTTCAGGCGCCCCATGTTCTCGATGTGCGCACCACCTTTAAAAAGGATTCCGTGTTTTGCGGATGAGGCAATTGCTGCTAGTGCGGCAGGGGTGATCGCGGCAACGAGGGCACAAGGAGATGCGACGACAAGAAGGATCATTCCTCGATAGATGCTCGTTTCAAGAGACCATGACGTGAAAAACGGTCCCAGTAAGATGATGGCCGTGACGGATAGGAGTACAATTTGAACGTATCGTCCTTCATAACGATCGATAAATTGTGCAGAAGGTGATTTTTCTTCTTGTGCTTGCTGAACCATTTGAATAATTTTTTGGAACAACGTCTCGGTTGCGAGCTTTGTCACTTCAAGCGTCAACACACCGTTTAAGTTGACGCTTGAGCCGAACACGTCATCTCCAATTTGTCGGTCGACCGGCACAGATTCTCCTGTGATTGCAGCCTCTTCCACAGATGCGCTACCTTTCAAAATGCGTCCGTCAACCGGGATGCGTTCGCCAGGGCGGACGTAGATACGATCCCCGACTTTCAAGTCGTCAATGTGGACAACTTCAAGTTCGTCAGAAGCAGTGAGGCGAGTTGCCTGTTCAGGTTGTAGTTCCATCAAAGATTCGAGTGCACGCTCATTTTTATTCATCGTATACGTCTCGAGTGCACCGGATAAGGCGAAGATGAAAATTAAAATGGCGCCTTCCATCCAATAGCCAATCGATGCGGCACCGATGGCGGCAATAATCATGAGTAGTTCCACGTTCAGAGATTTTGTTTCAATCGTGTCCGTGATTCCTTCTTTCGCTTTTGCGTATCCGCCGATGAGAAAGGCGGTTAAGTAAAGCGTGACGTGAATCCAAGGAGTTCCGCCTTGTGTTTCGGCGATATAAGCGAGTACAATCAATACACCGCTAATGAGCGCCATAATCAATTCGATATGTTCGTACCAGCTAGCCCGTTTGAATACGTGGCTTTTTTCGTGTGTAACCGATTGGACGTTCATAGAATCCCTTCTTTCTAATTGAGAATAAGTCTCGATTAAATGATAATGATTGATGATGATTATCATCTTCAATCGGCTTAAAATATGGATTTAACCTTTAGATGATGCGTTTTGTTTGTTTATAATAATTATTATCTAGGTTTATTTTAACACGCTCATCTTCGACTCACAAATAAAAAGATTAAGGAGTTTTTGTGTCATGCAAAATATATTCCAGCGCCCATGGACAGTGGCGTTTTTGGCGATTTTTAATACGTTGTTATGGGGGAGTGCGTTCCCGTTCATCAAACTGAGCTATGAAAAGTTGGACATCCAGTCGAACGAATATGGTCAACAGCTACTGTTCGCAGGCGAACGTTTCTTACTCGCCGGAGTTCTTCTACTGATTATCAGTCAGACAGTGTTGAAGCGATCGATTCGATTGACGCCTAAGAAGTTTAAGGCGTATGCGCATCTCGGTTCTTTTTTAACGTTCCTTCAATACTTGTTCTTTTATATCGGGCTCTCGATTTCGACTGGCGTACAAGGATCGATTATCGCCGGATCGACATCGTTCTTCCAAATGGCACTCGCCCACATCCGTTATGAAGATGATAAGTTGAATCGTTTGAAGGGGCTTGCCTTAACGTTTGGGTTTTCTGGAATTGTCATCGCAAACTGGCCAGCAACCGGTTCGGAGTTTGGTTTTGGATTAGGTGAGATTTTACTAATCTTAGCGATGGTGTCGGGTGCGTTCGGGAACTTGATTGCGAAGGATTATTCGAAAGAATATGACGTTGCTCCAATGACAGCTTGGGCGATGGTTACAGGTTCGATTGGATTACTCGTCATCGGTTACTTGTTAGACCCAAGTGGAGTCTCGATGCCGTACACCGGCCAAACGATTGCGTTCCTCTTCTATTTGGCAATGCTGTCGGCGATTGGGTTTACACTGTGGAACACGTTGATGAAATACAATCCCGTCAGTCGGATTTCACTCTATATTTTCTTAGTTCCCTTATTTGGTGTCATGTTGTCAGGTATTTTACTCGGCGAAACGATTCCGTGGAACGCGATTGTCGGACTCATGTTCGTTATCGTAGGGATTTATTTATCGACTTACTTTCAAGGAAAGCGTGCTAAAAAACAACGCATAAGTCATTGAAAAAGAGACGCGGTTGACGGAATTGAAATCCCATGACAAAATATATTAAAAATTCTGAATTTTAAAGTTCGAAAAATCGGTCTTCGTTTGCAAAGACTTGCGTACGCAATCATTCAAAGGAAGGAGGAAAAGCAATGACTAGAAATCGAATCGTCCGTAATATCCTCATCTCGCGTCAACCGAAAGATGAGTACGTCAAGTACGTGATGAAGTGCGTGAGTCAAAGTTTAAAAGAACGTCACGGTCCGGTGGCGACCCGCGCAACGAGACAAGGGGATGACATTCAGACGAGATGGCAGTTCGAAGATCGTGTCGTAGAGGTGACGTTGAAATCAGAAGTGCTCGCCTCCCTGGACACGGAGCCGTTCGCACTAGATGAGGTGTTCATCCAAGCTTTACAGTTGAACGATGATGAAATGGATCGAGTTGTAGAGTAAAAAGGGCAGATGGTTCATGGGAACCATCTGCCTCTTTATATATCGATTGGCTTCGACGTTGATGTGAAGAGCCGTAATGCGAGAATGCCTAAGATTAACGTGTACATGAGGAAGTAAATCTCTTTCGGAAGCGATAACCAGTATGCGCCGATCATCGGTCCAGAAATCGAACCGATACTGAAAGAGATGCTATACAGCATATTTCCGGTCGGGAGCAAGGCTCGAGGGAGTACCTCTGTCATGTGCGCTAATCCGAGTGAATATGTCGACCCTAGCCCCGCGCCGGCTAGCGCGAATAGAAGGAGCAGTCCGACATAGTGATCGACGACAACATTTGCCAAAGCGAACACGAGTGTTCCGAATGTCAGGACGATTTGCAAAATTCGTTTCTTCCCATACAAGTCAGCGAGTCGACCAAGAGGGAGTTGAACGACGATTGACATGACGATAAATGTCGTAATCAGTGTACTCGTCTCTGTTAGACTCATTCCGTTCCGTGACGTGAAGATCGGAAAGTTGGCATTTAAGCTCGCTTCAAGAAAGCCGTATGTAAATGCGGGGAGAAGCGTGTATCCTGCGCCGACTAGGATCAACCGAATGCGTCCCTTCGAGTCCGTCTTCACTTTCTCGACTTCGGGGAACTCATTCTCGACTTTAAAGACGAGCATCAGTGAAGCGAGGCAGAAGAAGACGATGATTAGAAACGGTAACCAGAACCATACATCAACAAGTGGTGCGAGTAACGGACCGACGGCGAAACCGAGACTGAACGACATCCCGTAATACGCCATCGCTCGACCGAGACTACGTTTGTCGGTAGAGGAGGTTACCCACACTTGTGAACCGTAGTGGAGGGCGGAGTCTCCAAATCCGATAAAGAAACGCATCATCGCCCAAACGAGTAGTGATGGCCAAATCGGCAAAGCGAAGGTCGCAAAGGCGGTTAATAAAATTCCGAGGACAATCGTCGGTCGGAATCCGTATTTTCGGACGAACCGCTCAAGGAGTGGAGCAGAGACGATGACTCCAACATAGAGCATCGTCGCATTCAAGCCGTTCACCCAGGCCGGAGCCCCGTCACGCTCAATGAGCGTGGATAAAAGTGGAATGAGCGCGCCTTGAATCAAGCCAGAAATAAAGACGATCAATAATAAAATCATAAAACGAAAGCGGAGCATGGATTCACCTCATGAAGTCAAAGTAAAAAGCCGAGAAGGTTCTCAGCTTTTCGTGTCGTCAATCGGTTGTGGAGAGTGATTTAAGTGTAGCAACTCATCGTCCCAACTGCCTTGACTAAACATTTCATCATGCTCTACTTTGTCTGAAACGAATGCGGCTGTCAATAAGATGCTAAGCACGCCACCGAAAATAATAATGGCCATTACAGTGATCATGAATACATAAATCGCTGTCATCTATACACACCTCGATTCAGTTAATATACAGAACATTTCCCGAATCGAAATAATTAAAACGAGGTCGCTTTGCGAGATTGGAAATCAACCGTCGGATAATACGCTTGTTTGACGAGTGCGTTCGGTCCGAGACATTTGACGGCTGGGCAATGGCAAGAAAGAGTGGCGTTCAATTGACTGTTCGACCACGTATCGTACGCTTCTTGGAATGACGTATCGTAGACGGTACCAAGCGTACCGAGCTCGTCACCGAAATCAGTCACGATAATCTGACCGTCGAAGATGTTTGTGTTGAGGCGCGAACGGCCATCCGGATCGTTGCGGACCGTCACGTTTTTCGATTCATGAAGTCGTTTCAATAAAGCGCGATCTTCTGGTAGGTCAGAACATGCATAGAACGGTAATGTGCCGAACAACATCCAGACGTTTTCGTCTCGGACATCGAGCAAATCGTGGATCGCTTGTCGCGTATCAGCGAGTGACGCCGATTCGAGGGCGCTAGCGAAGTCTGCTGGGTACATTGGGTGCACTTCATGACGTTGGCAACCGAGTGAGACGATTTCTTCGTGAATTTCTTTTAGGTGAGGAATCGTCCGTTTGTTGATCATCGTCTCTGCTGACACGATGATTCCTTCAGCCGTTAAGGCACGGGCGTTATCTTTCATCGTTTGAAGCATTTTTAACCGCGCCTCTTCACTCGGTTTCCGGTCCATCATCGCGAACCCACCTTCGAGGAAATCGGCATCGGTGCCCCAGTTATGCGAAATGTGCAAAACGTCCAAGTAAGGGGTAATAAGATGATAGCGAGATAACGGTAGCGTCAAGTTCGAGTTGATTTGCGTACGTGCCCCACGTTCTTTCGCATAGCGTAATAACGGAACGACATAGTTGCGGACCGATTTCATCGATAACATCGGTTCACCACCTGTGATGGAGAAGGCGCGTAAATGTTCGATTTCATCTAATCGTTGAATCAACAGTTCGAGCGGGACTTCCGGTTCTTCTGTTTGATCGAGCATATAACCGACCGCACAATGCTCACAGCGCATATTACACAGTTTTGTTGTTGTCACTTCGACGTTGGATAAGACGAGTCGACCATGTTCGAGTTGGTCGAGATAGGCTTCCCAAGGGTCGAAGGTTGGGGAGATGTTTTGCATGTGGATTCCACCTTTTCATCAAGTTACACGAAATAGTATGCTATAATAGCAACTCTTTGTCACGAACCAAAGGAGCGATTACAAGATGGGTAAATCACGTACAGATACCGCCGGAAAGATGAACGTCCTAAAATCGAGAACGGAATTGCTATGTCTATCAGTCAATACGCTAGACGAGCATACGACACCTGAAGATTTACATCGCCTGTTAGCCGACATTGATTCGTTGCGCGCCAAAGTTGTGCGTTACGCCAAAGACCTAGAACAATCGTCTCGAAAGGATGAATCAGATTGAAATTAATTACAGGAGATTTTAAAGATGTCACAGTCGAACGACTTGGCATAAATGGAGAGGGCATCGCGACGATCAATCGCATGGTCATCTTCATTCCAAACTTATTGCCGGGAGAACGAGCAAAAGTCGAAATCACACGTGTCGAGAAAAACTATGCGGAGGCACGCGTAGTCAAGCGTGATAACGACTCAAAGGACCGCGTCAAAGCACCTTGTCCGATTTACGACGAGTGTGGTGGGTGTCAAATCCAACATATGAGTTCACGTCTACAGATGGAGTATAAGGAAGAAATTGTTCGAAACGCCTTCCGTCAAAAGACAAAACTGAACGTGGAGAAATCGGATATTCGTCCGACAATCGGCATGGATGACCCTTGGTACTATCGCAATAAATCACAATTCCCGCTCGGCACACGCCGTGGGGAGATCGTATCTGGACTTTACAAACCGAACTCGAACCATCTCGTGCCAATCGAGCACTGTATGGTTCAACAACGTGACACGACGAACATCAACAATGCGATTGTCCGTATTTTAAACGAACTCGACATCCCCGTCTACGATGCACGCCGTGACACGGGTTATGCTCGGACGGTCGTCGTGCGTTCAGGTTACAAAACGAATGACGTACAAGTCGTATTGGTCGTCGGACACGAAGATGTGCCGGACTTAGATGAATTAAGTGATCGGATCATGGCATTGCCCAACGTCGTCTCATTCCATATCAACATCAACGCAAATCGCTCAGGTGTGATTTTCGGATATCGGACGGTCCATATCGCAGGTCAAGAGAAAATGGATGAACAGCTCGATGACGTTCATTACCATCTGTCACCACGCGCATTCTTCCAGTTAAATCCGGCACAAACAGAAAAGATGTATCGTGAAGTCGTTGAAGCTGCAGGGCTTACGGGTGAAGAACGTGTCATCGACGCCTATGCAGGTGTCGGTTCAATCGGTCTTTGGTTGGCGCCATACGCGAAAGAAATTCGCGGGATGGAAGTCGTCCCAGAAGCGGTTGAAGATGCGAATGATCATATGCGTGAAAATGGCTATAACCATGTCACATACGTCGAAGGACGTGCCGAGCATTGGATCCCACGTTGGGTGAAAGATGGCTGGATTCCTGACGTCGTTGTCGTCGATCCGCCGCGTACGGGTATGGATCATCAATTGATCAACTCGATTATCTCGTCGAAGACGAAACGAATCGTTTACGTGTCATGTAACCCACAGACGCTCGCGCGAGATGCCGATCAGTTGATGAAAGCGGGATACAAGGTCAATTATGTTCAACCGTATGATATGTTCCCACAGACGTCTCACGTCGAATCGGTCGTCGTGTTCGAGAAAAAGAAAAAGAAAAAATATTGACGAGTCCGTGAAAAGGCTTGTCAAGTAAGCGTTTTCACGTTATAGTTCAGATGTCAGACTTCTTCTCAAATATAGAAGTGGAGGAACATCCAATGATTTCACAAGAACGCGTACAAGAACTCGTGCATAAAGCCATTGAAGCGCGCAAACGCGCCTATACACCGTATTCTAAATTTAACGTAGGTGCCGTTGTCATCGATGCATCGGGTAAAGAAATCACAGGCTGTAACGTAGAGAATGCTTCGTACGGACTATCGATGTGTGCTGAACGAACAGCCATTTTCAAAGCAGTCTCGGAAGGTAGTGACTCGATTGAAACAGTCGTGGTCGTTGGAGACACGGAAGGTCCGATTTCACCATGCGGGGCTTGCCGTCAAGTCATCGCCGAATTCGCGGGAGAGGATTTCACCTTAATTCTCGCAAACTTGAACGGTGACACAAAAGTGATGACAAAAGAAGAAATGCTACCTTACGGATTTTCACCGAAGGACTTAACGTAAACAAGCTGCGGACGATTCGTCCGCAGCTTGTTTACTTGTCTTTATATTTTTTTTCACTCACCGAGTCATCTTTGGAGTGACGTTTGTTCTTCTCGTCCTTCATCCGTTCATTCAACTCCTCGACGGGAATCGGGTCGACGGTTTGCATGCCGTCCTCATCGAAAATACTCTCTTTGTCCGTATCGACAGCGTCCGGATTATCGAACGGACGCTTCGAGGTAGGTCGTTTCTTTTCCATCCAATCGCCTCCTTCCCACTAAGGATTCCACTCCTTGAAATGTTGTAAACGTTTTCGGTTTGGGTTTTAAGATCATGAAATGGTGGAATGAAGACTTCATAGTGAAGGAGGGGACAAGATGGATCGTAAAGTATTGATGGGGATTGTACTTGGTGTCGCAGGCGCAGCACTCGTTGCACCAAAAGTGGCGGCACTGCTATCGCAACGTGAGGAAGAAGACACGTGGCAAAAGATGGACGAGCGGGAGAGTGTGGATGCGGATCAGGATGAAGCGGAGCAAGGTCTCACACAACTTGATTCGAGTCATCGTGCCGAATGGCAGGCGAACGGATACCCGCAGACACATGCAGAACGAGAGCGACTCGAGCAAGAGTCGGCCAATCAATATAAAGGGAAAGACATTTAAAGGCAGCCCATCGAGGCTGCCTTTTTTACATATCGAAATCATCTTCAGGCAGAAGTGGCAAGCCGACCGTGACAGTCGTCCCTTTACCTACTTCTGAACTAAAGTGAAGCGATCCTTCATGTCGTTCGATGATATGCTTCGCAATGGCCAAACCGAGACCGGTCCCACCATCTTGTCGTGTTCGTGATTTATTAACGCGATAGAAACGCTCCGTCAATTTGTCTAAATCTTCTTTCGGGATACCCCGACCTTCATCGCGTATTTCCGTGATCGCATAGTCCGTTTCGGCAAACGTCTTCACATAAATCGTCTTGCCCGCCTCTGTGTAGCGGAGGGCATTATCGAGAAGGTTACCGATGACTTGTTCGAGTCGGTCATGGTCACCCAGAATAATCAAATCAAAGTCTAAATCAGATTCGATCGTCACACCTTTTGCCCGAGCAATCGGTTCGAGACGATAGAGGACGTCTTCGAGCACTTGTGAATAAACGACAGGTTCTTTTGTCATTGGATAGGAATCGCGCTCTAACTGTGCGAGGTCGAGTAAATCCGTGACAAGGCGCTGAAGTCGGTTCGTCTCGTTTTCGATAATGTCATAATATTGGGCCCGTGTTTTTTCATCCAACGTATCATCTTGAAGCATCTCGGTGTACCCGCGAATGTAGGAGAGTGGGGTACGGAGTTCGTGACTGACGTTAGCGAGAAATTCTTTTCGCTGTTCTTCGACGAGTCCGAGCGATTCCGCCATCGAGTTGAGCGTATCTGCCAACTCACCGATCTCATCATCGTACACAATCGGGATGCGGTGTGAAAAATCACCTTGTGCATACACTTGAGAGGCGCGTTTCATCTGAATGAGCGGTTGGATGATCGTATCGATAATCTGTTTACCGAAAATGAGCAAGTTCACAATCATGAGGACGAGTAAAAACGTGATCATGAGCCGAATCGGTTGGAATGGCTCACTGATTTTACTGAGTTCCATGTAGAGGATCAGCGCATTATCGAGCTCCCCGTCTCGTATGAGTGGGAAAGCGGTCATCAAAATGTCGACGTCCTCGGTCGGGTGCTTTCGCGTGACAGAAATCGCATACCCGTCCTGGAGGCGTTCGAGATCTTGTTGCCGTAGAAACGTCTTACCGGAGCCGAGTGTATCCTCTCGAACCGAGGAGAGAAACACTTTCGTTTCGGTCAGTTCGTTCGTATATGTCATGCTGTCGGCGAACGCGTCAGAGAAACCGTCGGCCTTATAAATCGTGACGAGTTTCTCTCCGCGATTGATGAGCAATTCTTCTTGCGTTTGAATATAAAATTTGTCGTACAAATAGAACGTCATGATCAGAAACACGAACGCTGAGAAGAGGCTGGCTGTCCAGATGGTAATCCAAATCCGCTTCCGGATCGTGTATCGCTTCATACGTTTGCCTCGAATTTATATCCGATGCCCCATACTGTTTGAATGTAACCTCCAGCCTCACCGAGTTTTAGGCGTAGCGTCTTGATATGCGTATCGACTGTGCGGAGATTGCCGTGGTATTCGGTTCCCCAAATTTGATCGAGTAGCTGTTCACGAGAGAACACTTTTTCGTCGTTTGTGATGAAGAGGTAGAGTAAATCAAACTCTTTTCGAGTCAAGTTGACCGTTTTCCCTTTCACGCTGACGGCGCGACCTTCGATATCGATGGAGAGAATCCCGACGTCAAACGTCGCTTCTTGTTCTTTTGAAAAGCTGTGTGTACGACGTAACGTCGCTTCGATGCGAGCGAGTAGCTCGCGTGGACTAAACGGTTTTGTGATGTAGTCGTCTGCCCCGATTTTTAAACCATGGATGCGGTCGAGTTCTTCCGAGCGTGCTGTCAAGAGAATGATCGGAACGTTCGAAAACTCACGGATGCGCATGCAGGCCGTCAATCCATCAAGTTCCGGCATCATGACGTCTAGTAAGACAAGGTGGAACGTCTCTTCTTTTAAGCGTGCGATCGCTTCAAGACCGTTTGAGGCGGTGACCGTCTCATACCCTTCTTTTTCTAAATTTGATACAAGTAAATCTCGCATTTGTTCTTCGTCATCAGTTACGAGGATACGAAACATTGATTCTGACATATGCCATTCTCCTTTACGAAACGGTTAACGAGAGTTGTGATGAATCCCTCATACCTTTATCATACCTATCTCTTCGAATTAGAACAGATTTATTCGGCTCCGACAAGTTACCTCCATCAAATCCACACAAAAACGCCACAAAAAAGCCAATTCTTTGACAGAATTGGCTCATGCTTCGAGTTGTGCCTCGTAAGGGACTTCGTATTCTGGGATGTGAAGGGCATGCAAGTAAAGCTGAAAGCTCGACTTGGATACTTCATATAAAACATATTCAACATCACCTTGGTTGATTTCGGCGAGCAGTTCAGAACGAATCTCGTTCGCGCAAAACGCGTACGGGAGTTTCTCTGCTGCAGCAATCGAACGTTCATTTGATTTGCGAATCTTTAAGAACACACTTTCAATGTCAAGCTCGAAGAACAGTTCTGAGAAGAACGCCTCTTTCGCAACTTGATTATAACCTTTGCCGTGATACGGCTTGCCAAGCCACGTGCCGAGGAATCCATAACCGGATTCGACATCGAACAAGCTGATTGTCCCAATCGGGGTGCCATACTCGTTCGTGATGGTACGTGAGATGATATTTCCTTGCTCCTCTAGCTCGATGATTTGCTTCGTGCTAAATAAAAACTCGTCAAAGTGGACCGTCTTTTGACGGACATACGGAAAGACATCTGGGTGTTGCATCAGTTCGAACAACTCCGCGCAGTCGGTAAGCTCACGAAATTTGAGCACCTTTACATTCCTCCTCCTATTTCAGACCGCTGAAGAATAGTCGTAACGAAAGCATACTTCTGGCTTCGCTGTTCGAACCGCCTTGGCTGCTTTATGAAGTTACAAGATAATTTTATATAGTATTTTTAAAAAAGCAAGTAAATTATGCGTAAAAACGCTTATGAAAAATAATGAAAATTATTCGACCTCATGATGCGTTTCGGCACGGTCTGTTTTATAGACAACTTCACCGTTCACGATCGTCATAATCGGCTTCGCTAAGTAGTCGAGTGGGAAGTGATTCCACAACACGAGATCAGCATCTTTTCCGACTTCGAGGGAGCCGATTCGGTCGGCGACACCCAACGATTCGGCGGGATTGATGGTGATCCCGCGTAACGCGATGTCGACGGGTAGCCCTTCACGCGCAGCAAGTCCAGCGCACAAGTTCAAATATTGGACCGGCGTATACGGATGGTCAGTCGTAATCGAGACGATCATGTCGTGCTCATGGAGGATGCGATACGTCTCCCACGTCTTATTTTGAAGTTCGATTTTCGACTTTCTCGTAAACGTCGGGCCGACGGTGACGTGTTTCACACCGAGTTCCTGTAATTTTTCCGCGACGAGGTGACCTTCCGTACAATGCTCGATTCGATAGTCGAGGTTGAACTCTTTTGCAAAGCGTACGACAGATAGGATGTCATCAGCGCGGTGCGCGTGCACACGAATTGGCATTTCGCGGTCGAGGGCGAGTTGAATCATCTGACTCCCGAACGTACCAATCGTCTTCGTCGACCCAACCGTGCGAAACGCCTCGCGGAGCAAGCCCATGATTCCCATCCGCGTCAAGTCACCCGTTTTCCCCATACTGTGAATGCGTTTCGGGTTTTCACCGAGCGCCATCTTCAGTCCTGCGTGACGGCGGACAATCATATCGTCAATGTAGCGACCGTGCGTTTTGATGACACTTGTCACACCACCGATGACGTTCATGCTTCCAGGCATGACCTGAACAGCGGTCACGCCAGCCATCAGTGCTTCTTGAAATCCTTCGTCGAGCGGATAGACGCCATCAATTGCACGAGCGTGAGGTGTCATTGCTTCGACCGTTTCGTTTGCGTCGTTTCCGACAGAGCCGGTCCCTTCATCATATAAACCGAGGTGGGTATGGGCATCAATAAAACCAGGGAATAAAAAGTTTCCTTCCGCCTCGATGACGTTCTCATTGTCCATTGGGTCGAGTAATTCGGCCATTTCGACAATCTTGCCATCACGAACACGGAGGTCTCCGTAAAAGTGGGGGGCGGTAATCGGATAAATATGGGCGTTTCGAATAAGTAAGTGACTCACGATTCATTCTCCTTAAGCATCTTGTAATAGGTTTTTTAGTGCGGGTTCTAACGTGTCATATCGGAAATCGAAGCCATGTTGCAGCGCTTTTGTCGGAACGACTTTCGCACCTTCTAGGACGATGACGCTCTTTTCACCGAGTGCGAGTTTCATCATTGGGGCTGGTGCGGGAATCCAGTGAGGACGATGCATCACTTTCGCAATCGTCTTCCCGAACTCATTCATTGTCACCGGCGTAGGGGCAGTCCCGTTTACAGGACCTTCGATTGTGTCCGTTTCGATGATATGCACGAATAACCGAACGAGATCATCTAGATGAATCCATGGGACCCACTGCTCTCCTGATCCGATTTTACCACCGACCCCGAACTGATAGGGGAGTTTCATTAATGGAAAGGCACCTCCGTCATTTGATAAAACGACGCCAGTACGCATCGTCACGAGACGTACTCCTAAATCGCGAATCGGTTCAGCTTCCTGTTCCCAGAGAACGCAAACATTCCCTAGGAAATTGGTTCGTGTCGGTAATGGGGTTTCCTCTGAATAGGTGATCGAGCGATCTTCACCGTATATGCCGATCGCCGAGCCGCTCACGACGACTTGTGGCTTTTGTTTTAACTGTTGAATGATGCGGACGACTTCTTTTGTCCCTTCGATTCGGCTTTGAAGGATCGCTTGTTTCTGTTTATGGGTCCAGCGTCCGTCATTGATTGACGCCCCGGCTAAATGGATGAACGCGTCCGTTCCTTCGAGCTCTTCTTCGGGCTTGCTGTTCGGTGTCAACCATTCGATGAATGATACCCCGCGATGGCGGGGGCGTGGATGACGTGTCAACACGACGACTTGATGACCGGCATCAGCCAATGCACGGACGAGCGGTTGACCGATCAGTCCGGTTCCGCCAGTGATTGCGATTTTCATGAAATTCCCTCCGATATCATGTGTTGTTTCTAAAATGGGTATAAGTCAGTATATCCAGATGAATACCCTTTCTTCTAACTTATCAAAAATCCTTTACGTTTCCTGAACGTGATATGTTAGAAACATAGAATGGAGGGGAGTCGTTATGAAAATTGCGAAGTTTACGACCCAACAAAAAAATAAAGACCGATTGAACGTATTCATCGAACGAGAGGGGAAAGAAGAGTTTGCGTTCGCCATCGATGTCGACGTGTTCATTAAGTATGGACTCACAAAAGGGATGGAACTCGAAGACGATTTTGTACAAGACGTGCTCGAGGCGGAAGAGTCACAGAAGGCTTATAAGTTAGCCGTCAATTATTTATCGTATCGAATGCGTGCGATTTCAGAGGTACAAGACTACCTGATGAAGAAGGAGTTAAGCGAGACTGCCATCAAACATGCCATCACACGATTGAAAGAGCAACGTTATTTGAATGATGCGGAATTTGCGAAAGCTTATGTCCAAACCAAATTCAACACTAGTCCAAGTGGGCCAATCAAAATCAAACGTGAGCTCGAACAGCTCCGCATCCCACCCGACGTCGTCGAGTCGGTATTGACGTCTATCACACATGAAGAACTCGTGGAAAAGGCCGGAAAGTTCGTAAAACGGAAACAAATGGAAACAAATCGTCGTTCTGCCACAGAAGTGCAACAAAGAATTCAACAAACCCTGATGCAAAGGGGGTTTACCTTTGATATTATTTCAGAGGCGATTCAAACTTTTTGGGAAGAAGAGGACGAAGATGTCGAAATTGCGGCGTGTTTAAAGCAGGCTGAAAAGTTGAATCGGAAGTTCAGCGGGTATGATGCGTTCGAACGCAAACAGCGCATGAAGATGCAGCTTCGGCGTAAAGGATTTCCGTATGATGTGATTGAACGTACGTTAGATCGAATCGCTGAACAAGAATCGTGATGGGACATCTGTTTACGGTAGGGGAAAACACGAAAAGGTGGGTCTACATTGACGATTTTAGAATGGATTACAGCACTGACACCGATTGTGGCCGTGCTCATCTTATTGGTAATTATGCGTTTACCTGCATCGGTAGCCATGCCCTTGTCACTCGTGACGACGGCAATTTTAGCGTTCTTCGTTTGGCAATTGGATGCGACTCGTATCATGGCAGCGACACTACAAGGACTCGTCATTGCTGTGACGACGGTTTGGATTGTCTATGGTGCGATTGGAATGATGAATACGATGAAAGAGGGGGGCGGCATGAACGCGATCCGCTCTGGATTCGTCAACATCACACCCGATCCGCGTATTCAAGTCTTGATTGTCGGTTGGTTGTTCGTTTCATTCATTGAAGGGGCATCAGGATTTGGGACACCGGCAACGGTTGCGGCACCACTCTTGATTGCGCTCGGCTTTCCACCGATTGCCGCTGTCGTCATCGCACTGTCTGCGGACGTATCCGCCGTCACGTTCGGTGCAGTCGGGACACCGGCACTCATCGGGATTGGGAATGGTCTTTCGCTAGACGTGAACCAACCTGAGTCGATCGCCTTTTTGACAGAGGTTGTTTTACAGACCGTATTGATTGATATGGTCGTCGGTCTATTCATCCCGTTCATTCTGATTTTGATGTTAACGCGCTTCTTCAGTAAGGAAAAATCGATCAAGCCGGCACTCGAAGTATTTCCAATTGCGATTGTTGCAGCACTGTTATACAGTGTACCGGCCTACATTTGGACACTCATCCTTGGATTTGAATTCGGTGGGATGCTCGGTGGACTAACGGGTCTCGTCATACTCGTCGCAATGGCTCGTAAAGGGATTCTCATGCCGAAGCGCGTATGGACGTTCGATGGGTATGCGGATGAACTTGAACCATCTACTGAAAAAGTAACGATAAAATCGAACACGCGTGAACTACCGCAATGGAAAGCGTGGGCACCTTATCTCATCTTGACGATTTTCTTAGTTCTCACTCGTACGGTACCGTTCTTGAATGAACTGTCTCGCAGTGTACGAATCAATCTACCGAATATTTTAGGGGTAGAAGGGATTTCAACGTCTTGGGAACCGTTCTATTCACCAGGATTCATGTTCATCTTGACGATCATCGCAACATTCTTCCTGCACAATATGAGTTGGTCGCAAGTGACGTCGGTCTTTAAAGCGACGACGTTTGGAATCGTCGGTACAGTCATCACATTAGCGGCTTCTGTTCCGATGGTTCGTATTTTCATTCACTCCGAAAATGGAGGTGCTGGACTTGCGTCTATGCCGGTCGAACTCGCGACGGCAGCTGCCGACACGTTCGGGGGAGTATGGCCACTCGTCGCACCGTGGATTGGGGCCCTCGGCGCCTTCGTCTCAGGCTCAGCAACCTTCTCGAACATGATGTTCTCGAGTTTGACGACGAACGTAGCGGAGTCTGTCGGACTCGATAATACGCTCGCCTTATCGATGCAGATGGCCGGGGCGAATGCGGGGAATATGATCTGTGTGTTAAACGTCGTAGCGGTCGCATCAGTTGCCGGACTGCTCGGTAAAGAAGGGACCATCATTCGTTACACGCTCATGCCGATGATTTATTACGTCACGGCAACAGGGGTCATTGGTCTCATTTTGGGCATGTTTTTCTTAAACTAAATCAAGTTACAATTTTTTTACAAAATAATATTGACAATTTTCAGAACAGTCTGCTAAGGTTTGAGTAGATTTTAAAACTATGAAACGAGAGGAGCCAGAATGATGAACAACATTGCACTCACAAACACACTCAAAACATCATATGGCTACTCGTATTTAACTGCGTGACTTTGGCAGCTGGATAGGGGTAGTGTCCTTTCCCTGACCATGCAAAAGATTGAAGACTACTTCAAGCGCGCTTCATTTGATTGGTTGCACAATCAGGTGGAGTGCGCTTTTTTGCGTGCTTAGATGGATTGGACGAAAGGGGGAAATCAGTCATGAAACTGATTAAACAATTGGATTGGTTTATTAAAAGACAGAAACGGACGTATTTGATCGCCATCATCTTACTCATCATCACGGGGGTCGTGGATATGCTACCGCCGTGGATCATCGGACAGGCGATCGATGCGATTCGTGAAGGAAGCTTGACGACAGAACGATTGATTCTCATCGTGTCATCGCTTCTAGGCATCATGGTGTTATCTTATGTGATGTCGTATTTGTGGATTGCCCGACTATTCGGGACAGCCTTTTTACTTGAAAAGAAATTGAGAGGTCGCTTTTTCGGTCACCTCCTCAAACAGACGCCGCGCTTTTATCAACAACATCGTACGGGTGACTTGATGGCACTCGCGACGAATGATTTGAAAGCGGTTGAACGGACAGCCGGGTTTGGGGTCATGACATTGGTTGATTCGTTCAACATGACACTCATTGCGTTAACAATCATGGGTGTGTTCATCGATTGGAAGCTGACGCTCGCGGCACTCTTGCCGATGCCGATTCTCGCCTGGTCGATGAATAAACTGGGAAGTCAAATCCATACACGCTTCACGGCAGCCCAGGATTCATTTGGGGTGATGAACGATCAAGTCGTCGAGTCGATCTCAGGTCTTCGCGTCGTCCGTTCATTCGTTCAAGAGGAAGCGGACACGAAAAAGTTTGATGACATCACAGACGATGTCATGGCGAAAAACATGCACGTCGCAAAAATCGATGTATTGTTTGAGCCGATCATCAAACTACTCGTCGGACTCAGTTATTTGATCGGGCTCTCATTTGGGACGTATCTCGTCTTTACGAACGACATCACGCTCGGTCAACTCGTCTCGTTCAACATTTATTTAGGGATGCTCATTTGGCCGATGTATGCGTTTGGTGAACTCATCAACGTCGTACAACGTGGGACGGCAAGTTTGGAGCGGATCGAATCGACGATGAACGAGGTGCCGGACGTTGCCTCTACGGGTACGATCCAAATCGACGTTCCAGAGAAAATCACATTCAAATCGCTCTCGTTCCGTTACCCGAACGCGAATCGTGATGCGTTAGAAGACATCGTGCTACACGTCTCGCGTGGTGAGACGATTGGGGTCGTCGGACCGACCGGGGCCGGGAAGACGACGTTATTGCGCCAGTTGCTTCGAGAGTATCCAATCGACGATTCACTTCTCGTGAACGGCGTACCGATTTCGGACATCAAACTCGAAACAGTTCGAGGTTGGAGCGGATATGTATCACAAGAACATCTCCTGTTCTCGAAGACGGTCCGCGATAACATTCGCTTCGGCGTAGATGATGTATCGGATGAAGCGCTTGAGATGGCAATCCATCTCGCGGCGTTTGATACGGATATCGAGCATTTAGAGAATGGTTTAGATACGGTTGTCGGAGAACAAGGTGTCATGCTATCGGGTGGACAGAAACAACGTTTATCGATTGCACGAGCATTATTAAAAAATCCTGAGATTTTACTCCTTGATGATTCGCTCTCGGCGGTCGATGCGAAGACAGAATCACGCATCATCGATTCGGTTCGCACGAGCCGTGAGGCGAAAACGACGTTTATCGTCGCGCACCGTCTTTCTGCGGTGGCACACGCTGACCAAATTCTCGTCCTTCAAGACGGGCGTGTCACAGAACGTGGCACACATGACCAACTGATGGAACGTCACGGTTGGTATTATGAACAATTTATTCGACAAGGAGAGTCGGAGTAATCCGGGAAAGGGGGAATCTCTCATGATCGATCAATATGAATTAGATCCAGTCCGTCGGAAGAAAACGATCCGTTCACTTGTTGGGTATGCCAAACAAGTGAAACGCTCGATCTTCCTCGGATTGACATTACTCTTTTTAGCGGTCGGCGCAGAACTTGCCGGGCCGTATATCGCCAAAATCATTATCGATGAGCATATCGTTGCCATCGAACGTGATTGGGTTCAAGTCGAGTCTGGCGGTAGCGTTTCCTTTGATGGAAACTCGTACGAGAAAGAAACGAGGCTTGACGGGCAAGACGTGGTTCAGCCCGTCTCCATCGTGCAAACGACGGACGGATACTATCTCGTACCTGAGGCAGTGATGAGCGGGGGGATCCGAGATGTCGAAGGAGACGTGCTGACGATTACACGAGGTGATGAGACGGCGACATATGACAATATCGTCTCACTCTCATCGACTGACGTGTTCCAGTTTTATCAGACAGATTTAAGAGCAGTGCTCATGCTGTCTGGTCTCTATGTCGTCCTGTTGCTACTCGCAGCCGGATTGAACTGGGGACAACAGATGCTCTTGCAGCGTTCGGCTCATAGTATCGTCAAGACAATGCGTCTCGACGTGATGAGGCATCTGCAAACGATTCCGGTACGTTATTTTGACCAGACGCCGATCGGGAAGATTGTCAGCCGTGTCACAAACGACACGGAAACGATTCGGGACCTTTATTTAGGAGTACTTGCCCGTGTCTTCCAAAGTGTCGTCATGATGATTGGAGTACTCATTGCGATGTTCTTCCTAGACGTACGTCTTGGATTCGTCTCACTCATCATCATCCCGGTCGTCATCGTCTGGATCAAGTTGTTCCAGCGCTTCTCGACAAAAAATAACTTCCGTGTCCGCGCACTCGTCGCGGATATGAATGCACAGTTGAATGAAAGCATTCAGACGATGCCAATCATTCAATCGTACGTTCGCGAAGATCTCGTTTACGACGAGTTTAATGAGAAGAACAGTGACAACTTCCAAACGAGACGAAAACTGTTGAAATTAGATGCATTGATGAGTCATAACTTGGTCAACTTCTTCCGGAACATGGCGCTCGCATTACTCATCTGGTTCGTCGGGGCGCAAACACTCGGTGGGGGAAGCATCCTGACACTCGGGATTTTGTATGCCTATATCGATTACGTCTCACGGATTTTTGAGCCGGTGACACAAATCATGAACCAGTTGTCGCCACTTCAACAGGCGCTCGTCTCGGCCGATCGGATGTTCCAGTTGCTCGATGAAAAAGGAGAGCCGGTCTCATCGGATCGTATTCCACGCTTTAAAGGGGAAGTCGTCTTTGATGATGTGACATTCAGTTATGAGGCAGGGAAACCGGTGTTACAACAGATTGAGTTACATGCAGCTCCAGGCGAGACGGTTGCCCTTGTCGGACACACCGGCAGTGGGAAGAGCTCGATCATGAACTTGCTCATGCGTTTTTATGACCCATCTAAAGGTGTTCTTCGTATCGATGGAATGGACGTGACGACACTTCCGACGCAGGCGGTTCGAGACCATCTCGGGATCGTCTTGCAAGACCCGTTCCTATTCACCGGAACGATTCGTACGAACGTCACGCTAGGTGACGAGACCATCACGGACGAACAGGTATGGAAAGCACTCACGGCTGTTGGTGCAGACCGTTTCGTGAAACAACTACCGCAAGGAATCGACGAACCGGTGATTGAGCGAGGGGCATCCCTTTCGAGTGGGGAACGACAACTGATCAGCTTTGCCCGCGCACTTGTCTTTGATCCGGCCATTCTTGTCCTCGATGAAGCGACAGCAAGTGTTGATTCGGAGACAGAGGCGCTCATTCAAGAAGCGCTCAAAACACTCACGTACGGTCGAACGACGTTTGTCATCGCTCACCGTCTCTCTACGATTCGAGAAGCAGACCAGATTCTCGTCCTCGACCACGGTCGAATCATCGAGCGCGGGAACCATCAATCGCTCATCGAATTCGGTGGCGTCTATGCCCGAATGCATGAATTACAAAGCAAGCAACAAGCCATCAGTTAAGGAGGAACCATGGAAATCACGGGGAAATATAACCGCGCCAAAGTATTCAATGAACGCATCGATGACATGACGCGGAATCAGATTCAAATGCTACTTGACCAACCGTTCACACAAGGAGCATCGATTCGAATCATGCCGGATATGCACGCTGGGAAAGGGTCGGTCGTTGGAACGACGATGACGATTCACGATAAAGTCGTACCGAACTTGGTCGGTGTCGACTTAGGATGTGGGATGCTTTGTACCGAAATCAAAGCAAAGCGAATCGACTTTCAACGACTTGACGACGTCATCCGCGAACTTGTACCGAGCGGGATGAACATTCGCGAGGCGGTCCATCCGTACGCAAATGAACTTCCGCTTGAAGCAGTTCGAGCGCCATATAAACTCGACCGTGCCTTACGTTCGGTCGGGTCGCTCGGCTCAGGAAACCACTTTATTGAAGTGAACCGGGATGAAGAGGGGCGAACGTTTCTCGTCATCCATTCGGGTTCACGCCATCTCGGGGTACAGATTGCCGATCATTATCAAAAGCGAGCAATCCAACACATGATGGAAACAAAAGATATAACAGAAGAAATCGAGCGGTTGAAAGCAGTTGGACGACAGCAGGAGATTTCGACTTATCTCGAGACGGAACGAGAAGCACGGAAACCTTTCCGGGATTTGGCTTATGTCGAAGGGGAGGACATGGATGATTATATGCATGACGTGCGAATCGCCCAACAATATGCAGCGGCGAACCGCCGTGCGATGACAGATGTGATTGTGGAAGCGATGAAGTGGAACGTCATCGATCAATTTGACACTGTTCATAACTATATCGACCATGATGCGATGATTCTTCGAAAAGGAGCCATCTCGGCTCAACAAGGCGAACGTGTCATTATTCCGATGAACATGCGTGATGGTTCGCTCATCTGTACAGGGAAAGGGAATCCGGATTGGAACTTCTCCGGGCCTCACGGAGCGGGTCGAATGATGTCACGCTCAGCCGCACGGAAACGTGTCGATTTCAAGGAATTCAAACGTACGATGGAAGGCGTTTGGTCGACATCGGTTCGACCGTCGACGATTGACGAATCCCCATTCGTGTATAAGTCGATGAAAGAAATCGTCCGTTATATCGAACCGGCGGTCAGAATCGACCAAGTCATCAAACCGTTGTACAACTTTAAGGCGAACTGAGTGGAGTTTCACTCAGTCTCGCTTTTTTCTTTTTTTCACAAAATCTGATACGCTTACATCGAGGTGAACGAAATGGAAAAGCGGTTAAGTGACTTATCAAAATATGAGTTAGAGCAAGAGATTCAAGCGTTACATGAGAGAAAGCGAAAGGCTGAACAGATGGGCATGGTCAGCGAAATCGAAGTCGTCCTTCGACGGATCGCGATTGCTGAAAGCTATTTGGTCGACCCGACATCGTTTCGTCCAGGTGAGACGTATATCGTCAACTACAACAATCAACCGTTCCGCTTGAAATTCGTCAATGGCGTGATGGGATGGGGGACGTTTGAAGGAGATCTGACAGAACGGGCCATTCCGCTCTCTGAACTATCGGAGGTGAAGTCATGAATCGGAACGATCAGTATGAACGGCTAGCCGCCATTCTAAAAGAGAAAAATGATGTGTTAAACGATTCGGAAGCCATCACGTGGGTCGAGGTATTATGGGAAGATTTTGAGACGTCGCTCGCAAAAGCCGGGGAACCTTACCCTGGTGAGGCGAAAGCCTTTCAGTATGTGATTCAACAGATCGATGCATATGGTGCACAGCTTCATTTGTTCCAAACGAAGAATGAAAAATTTCAACATTTGATGTCTAAACGAAACTTACATTGAATCACGTCCATAGGGCGTGATTTTTTATTGCAATTCTCATTCAGTTCGTTATAATGAAGGTCGCTAATAGTTTGCTTGTAAGTATAGTATAGATAAACTTTCTTTAGTTGAACTCATGTTTTACTAAACTAGAAGGAGGCGTTCGGTCGTTGGAAGTAGGTCAAAACATTAAGCGACTCCGGATTAAAAAAGGATTGACCCAAGAGGAGTTGGCAGAGCGTACGGATTTGAGTAAAGGATATATCTCTCAAATTGAACGTGATTTAAGCTCTCCTTCATTAGAGACGTTGTTTGATTTGTTGAGCGTCCTTGGAAGTTCACCAAAAGAGTTCTTCGATGAAGACTTGAATCAAAAGGTCGTATACACCGTCGATGACCGCACCACGTATACGGATGAGGAACGAAAATATCGCACAGAATGGCTCATTCCGGAATCGAATGAGAAAGAGATGGAGCCAATTCTTGTCACGTTTTGCAAGAATGGAGAATTCAAACAATATGAACCTTCACGTGCGGAGACCTTGGTGTATGTCTTATCTGGAAAAGTGGCACTGAAGTTGGGTCATCATACGTATTTCGCTAAAGCAGGAGAGACGATGTATTATGTCGCCTCGGATTCGCACCAACTTGTCAATGATCATGATGACGAGAGTGAATGTCTTATCGTTGCGACTCATTCATATTTATAAGTCAATAGAGGAGGAAACAGCATGAATACAGAAACCATTATTCGCTTTGACCACGTCTCAAAGCGTTATGACGACACAGTCGTCTTAGAAGATATCAGTTTTGAGATTGAGCGTGGGAAGTTTTATACGCTTCTCGGTCCATCGGGATGTGGGAAGACGACAATCTTACGTCTTATCGCAGGATTTACAGACGCGACTGAAGGTGATATCCACTTCAGTGGGAAACGAATCAACGATGTACCGGCCAACAAACGACAAGTGAACACCGTGTTTCAAGATTATGCGCTGTTTCCTCATTTGAACGTATTTGAAAATGTCGCGTTCGGTCTTCGGATTAAAAAGTTAAAAGAAGCAGAGATAAAATCAAAGGTAGAGCAAGCTCTCAAGTTTGTTAACTTAGAAGGATACGGTTCGCGCGAAATCGATGAGATGTCAGGTGGGCAACGTCAACGTGTCGCCATCGCTCGCGCAATCGTGAACGAGCCAGAGGTCATCCTCCTTGATGAACCATTGTCTGCCCTAGATTTAAAACTTCGGACAGAGATGCAATACGAACTTCGTGAATTGCAACAACGCCTTGGCATCACCTTCATCTTTGTCACACACGACCAGGAAGAGGCGCTCGCGATGTCCGATGAGATTTTCGTTATGAACAACGGGAAAATTGTTCAGAGTGGAACACCGACTGATATTTACGATGAACCGATCAACCGTTTCGTCGCAGACTTCATCGGAGAGTCAAATATTGTACCGGGCGTCATGCCGGAAGACAACGTCGTCACGTTCGCTGGCAAAACATTTGACTGTGTGGACCAAGGATTCGATCGTAATGAAAAAGTCGAGGTCATCATTCGTCCAGAAGACTTGGAGATGACATCGGTCGACGCGGCAAAACTTGTCGTGGATGTCGATTCACAATTGTTCCGAGGCGTTCACTATGAGATTTGCTGTTATGACGAGGAAGGGAACGAATGGCTCGTTCACTCGACGAAGAAGTCGACAGTCGGATCAAAAATCGGATTGACGTTTGACGAAGAAGCGATTCATGTCATGCGATTAGGGGAGACGGAAGAAGAGTTTGACCGTCGTCTCGAATCCTATGAGGAGGTCTCTCATGAATCAAACTAACCAGACCGCAAAGACGGTATATTTGACGACATATTGGATTTGGATTGCCTTATTCGTCGTCGCACCACTTGTCCTTGTCGTCTATTACTCGTTTTTTGATATCGATGGGAACTTGAGCTTAGAGAACTATCAGACGTTCTTCTCTTCGACATACTTGTCGATGACGCTCTCGTCGTTTTGGTACGCGTTCCTCATTACGTTCTTCTCGCTACTCGTCGGATACCCGACAGCGTACTTGTTGACGAAGACGAAGCATAAACAGCTTTGGCTTTTACTCATCTTACTTCCATCATGGATTAACTTGTTATTAAAAGCGTACGCGTTCCTTGGAATTTTCGGAACGTACGGCATCACGAATCAGTTCTTAGAAGCAATCGGGATTGGAACGAAACAGATTCTCTTTACAGACTTCAGTTTCGTCTTCGTATCCGTCTACATTTTCATCCCGTTCATGATTTTGCCGATCTACAACGCGATTGAAAAATTACCGCCATCTCTCGTCTATGCATCACGAGACTTAGGTGCATCGAACTGGACGACGTTCCGACGTGTCGTCTTCCCGCTGACGCTTGACGGCGTCAAATCAGGGATTCAAATTGTCTTTATTCCGGCGTTGTCACTCTTCATGATCACACGCCTGATCGCAGGGAACCGTGTCATCACGCTCGGTACAGCGATTGAACAACAATTCCTTGTCACGCAAAACTGGGGGATGGGATCAACGATTGCCGTCTTCTTGATCTTGGCGATGGTTCTCGTCATGGTCATTACGCGTGACTGGGGTGCGAAAGGAGCGGTCCGTCGATGAAACGTAAACGATTCAAATTATCAAACCTGTACTTGGCGGCCGTATTCTTTATTCTTTACGCGCCAATCTTATATCTCGTCTTCTATTCGTTCAATAGTGGCGGGACGATGAGTAACTTCGAAGGCTTTACACTTGAATGGTACAAATCCCTCTTCACCGATACGAGACTCCTCGTCATCGTCTTGAACACGATTGTCATCGCGCTTTTATCAGCGACGATTTCGACCGTGCTCGGTGTCATCGGGGCGCTCGCGATTTACACGGCAAAACAAAAATATACAAAGACATCCCTCTTGTCGTTGAACAACGTTTTGATTGTCAGCCCAGACGTCATCATCGGGGCATCGTTTTTGATTCTCTTCACGATGCTCGGGATTCAGTTAGGCTTCTATTCGGTTCTCTTGTCACATATCGCCTTCTCGGTTCCGATTGTTGTCATCTTGGTGTTGCCGAAACTTCAAGAGATGAGCCCGACGTTGATTGATGCGTCGCGTGACTTAGGGGCAAGTACGTGGGATGTATTGACGAAAGTCATTCTCCCATATATCACACCAGGTGTGTTTGCCGGGTTCTTCACGGCACTCACGTATTCGTTAGATGATTTTGCCGTCACGTTCTTCGTGACAGGGAACGGATTTACAACGCTTGCAGTAGAAGTTTACTCGCGGGCACGACAAGGAATCTCGCTTGAAATCAATGCGTTGTCTGCAATTTTGTTCGTCTTCACTCTCATCCTTGTCATCGGATATTATGTGTTGGCGCAACGAGGGACAAAGGAGGTTAGACGATGAAAAAATTAATCATCATGCTGGCTGTCCCATTGATTGTCAGCTTCGGTCTCCTTCTTTGGATTCAGCAGCTAAATGCTGCGCAAGGATTTGGTGGCGACAATACGCTTGTCGTCTATAACTGGGGAGATTATATCGATGAGGACTTGATTGGTGAGTTCGAAGAACAGAGTGGATTGAAGGTCGTTTATCAAACATTCGATTCGAACGAAGCGATGCTCACGAAAATCGAGCAGGGGGGTACGGCGTTCGATGTTGCCGTCCCATCAGACTATGCGATTAGTAAGATGATTGAGGACGACTTATTGCTACCAATCGATTACGACAAACTTGAGAATTTTGACAATATCGACCCACGCTTCCTCGATAAATCGTTCGATCCGGGTAATAAATACTCGGTCCCTTACTTCTGGGGAACGGTCGGGATTGTTTATAATCCTGAACTAGTAGATGGTGAGATCACATCGTGGAACGACTTATGGGAGATGCCACTTGAAAATGATATCCTCCTTGCGGACGGAACACGAGAAGTGATGGGCTTTGGTTTGAACTCGCTTGGCTATTCGCTCAATACGACGAACAAAGATGAGTTGATTGAAGCGGAACAAAAGCTAGAAACACTTTGGCCGAACATTAAAGCCATCGTCGGAGACGAGATTAAAATGTTGATGGCAAACCGTGAAGCGGTGGCTGCGGTCGTCTGGTCTGGGGACGCATCGGAAATCATGTATGAAAATGAAGAGCTGACGTATGTCATTCCGGAAGAAGGGACGAATCTCTGGTTCGATAACCTTGTCATCCCGAGTACCGCACAAAATGTGGACGGTGCACATCAGTTCATCGACTTCATGCTAGATGCCGAAATCGCTGCCCGTAATACGGATTATGTCGGCTATTCGACACCGAACGAAGCGGCACTCGAGTTTTTAGATGAGGAAGTGACGTCAGATGAACGTTTCTACCCATCTCGCGAAGTGACGCAAGAGCTCGAGGTGTATGAAAACTTAGGCAAGCGGATGAACGCTTACTATAACGAATTGTATTTACGTTTTAAAATGCAAAGTAAATAATAAAACATTTTATTTTGTTTGAGAGTTAGAAAGATAAAGGCGATTGATTCGGTGTTCATTCCGGATCAATCGCTTTTTTTCAACTAGAACATAATGTGTGTGCGTATTATGGATAAAGTTCATTCTCTTCTATAAATTCTAAGAACGTATCCTGCAACTCGTTTTCTGTATCCTGAGAGTCGAGCAATAGACTCGGTTCGAGCTCACTATCATTCAAAGTAGAACTGCCATCAATAATACCTAGCATATGAGAAACCGTATCAATCATGGTCTGTTCCATTATTTTTAAAAGAGTCTCTTGTCCTTCGTTATCAGATCCCTGATATAGACCAAGTGCCTGTCTCCAATATTCCTCCATGTCCGAAGTGATTTCTGATGTTCTGTAAGTTTCTTTTAATTCAGCCAGACTTTCTTTAATGACCGTTTCATAAATCGATTTCACGAATTCTGAATTTTTTTCTGTCATCGTCTATTCCTCCTATCTGCTTGTAATCAAAATCATCATATGATTTGTTCGTTAAAAAATAACTTCCTTTGATATTGGGTTTGAATGACTTCAACTATTAGTATCTCATCAATCGTTTAACCAAAGAAATAAGTATTTTTTTCTGTCAAGCTGAGGTCTGTTCCGTTCTAAAGGTTGTAGACCGATTCAATGTTCTTAATACGAAGTAACGTGACCCATCATTAATATATATTTTTCATAGTTGAGGACAATCGTTTTTTCTTTTGAAATGAGAAAGGACCCACCGAAATGGGTCCTCGTAATCATATTTCATGCTTTAGCGCTTCACGCTCTTCTTCTGTAAAGACTCGAGAACGTCCTAAAAATCGTTTCCCTTCAACACCTTCGAGGGAGAACATACCACCCCGACCATCAACCACATCGATAATCAGCTGTGTATGTTTCCAATAATCATATTGTTTCTCGTGGATATAGAACGGCGTGTCTCCGATTTCACCAAGGAGTAAATCGTGATCGCCCACCATGAACTCGTCGCGAGGAAAGCACATCGGTGAACTCCCATCACAGCAACCTCCAGATTGATGAAATAGAAGCGGGCCGTGCTTCGATCTTAGACGTTCGATCAGTTCGAGCGCGGCGGGGGTGGCCTCGACTCGTTTCACCATCTTAGAAGAACCCGAGCTTCTGTTCGCTGTAGCTGACGAGCATATTTTTTGTCCGTTGATAATGACCGAGCATCATCTTATGGTTCTCCCGACCAATCCCGGACATTTTGTAACCACCGAATGCAGCGTGTGCCGGATAAGAGTGGTAACAGTTGATCCAGACGCGACCCGCTTGGATTTCACGTCCGAAACGATACGCGCGGTTCATGTCTCGCGTCCACACGCCTGCACCAAGTCCGTAAAGTGTGTCATTCGCGATGGCAAGTGCTTCCGCATCGTCTTTGAACGTCGTCACCGATAAGACCGGTCCAAAAATCTCTTCTTGGAAGATGCGCATCTTGTTGTGACCTTTAAAGATAGTTGGTTGAATGTAGTAACCATCCGCTAGGTCTCCGTCTAACATGTTGCGTTCGCCACCGATTAAGCATTCTGCGCCTTCTTCTTTCCCGATTTCAAGATAAGAGAGGATTTTTTCCATTTGTTCGTTCGAAGCTTGTGCCCCCATCATGA
Organism: Exiguobacterium sp. s34; assembly: GCF_018617435.1. NCBI lineage: Bacteria > Bacillati > Bacillota > Bacilli > Caryophanales > Exiguobacterium > Exiguobacterium sp. s34. Next base: position 193,959 of record NZ_JACSKE010000006.1, read on the forward strand.
CGTCAGCATCGAGCGGGTTTCCAAGCTTGATCGCTTTGACGCGCTCGAGCACACGCTCCATAAATTTGTCGTAGATGGATTCTTGAATCAATGCACGAGACGGGCACGTACATACTTCCCCTTGGTTCAAGGCAAACATCACGAGGCCTTCGATTGCTTTGTCGAAGAAGTCATCATCGGCTTCCATAATGTCCGCGAAGAAGATGTTCGGTGATTTTCCACCGAGCTCGAGCGTGACCGGGATGATGTTTTGTGAAGCATACTGCATGATTAACCGGCCCGTCGTCGTCTCTCCTGTGAAAGCGACTTTATCGACACGGTCGCTCGATGCGAGAGGTTTACCCGCTTCAAGACCGAAACCGTTTACGATGTTGACGACACCTGGTGGCAATAAGTCTTCAATGAGTTCCATGAGGACCATGATTGAAGAAGGTGTTTGTTCAGCTGGTTTTAAGACGACACAGTTCCCCGCTGCGAGTGCCGGAGCGAGTTTCCATACCGCCATCAAGATCGGGAAGTTCCACGGGATGATTTGAGCGACAACGCCGAGTGGCTCATGGAAATGATAGGCGACCGTATCGTTGTCGAGTTCACTGATACCGCCTTCTTGTGAACGGATCACACCGGCGAAGTACCGGAAGTGATCGATTGCGAGCGGAAGGTCAGCATTCAGTGTTTCTCGAACTGCCTTACCGTTTTCCCACGTTTCTGCGTACGCAAGCATCTCTAAATTTTCTTCCATGCGATCTGCAATTTTATTTAAGATGACAGAACGTTCCGCGACGGACGTTTTGCCCCAATCGTCTTTTGCTGCATGTGCAGCATCCAATGCGAGTTCAATATCCTCTTTCGTTGAGCGGGCGACTTCACATAATACTTTCCCATTTACAGGAGATGTGTTTTCAAAGTATTCCCCACCAGCCGGTGCGGTCCATTTTCCGTTAATGAAATTCTCGTAACGGTCCTTAAACTGTACTTTCGTTCCTGCTGAGTTCGGTACTTCATAAATCATGTTCGTTCCTCCCTTTTCATACGAGATAGAGGAGTTATGTATGCGCTTACATTTTTCGGTAAGCGAACGACTCCCTTTTTTCATCGTAACGGTATGTTGTGATAAAAGTCAAAATTTTTTGACAATAATTTGTCAATCTTTTGTAAAAACGTTTTGAAGTCAAGATTTGTGGTAATCAGTACACTGTGTACATTATTCAATTACGCATAAGGAGTGAATCAAGATGGCAAAGACATATCAAGTTGACCCAGCGCATAGTTCCATCACATTTACTGTCAAGCATATGATGATTTCAAAAGTGAAAGGTGAATTTAAAGAATTCGATATCGAAGCAAACGGTGATCCGAACGACTTGGCAAATGCGAGCGTAAAAGTGACGATTCAGGCGGCGTCCGTGGATACGAATAATTCAGATCGAGACAACCATCTCCGCTCAGGAGACTTCTTCAATGCGGAAGAATATCCACATATCGTGTTTCAATCAACATCTTTCCATTCCAAAGGGGGCGGAGAGTTCGAATTGACAGGAGATTTAACGATTCGAGGAACGACTCGGGAAGAAACGTTCGAAGTGGAGTATGAGGGAAGCGCAAAAGATCCGTGGGGAAACATGAAGCATGCTTTCTCTGGAGAAGGCTCTCTCAACCGGGAAGATTACGGATTAACGTGGAACCAAGCGCTCGAAGCGGGGGGCGTCCTCGTCGACAAGAAAGTCAAATTCGAGTTCGAGCTTCAATTCACTGAATCCGAGGCATAAGAAAAGTCGCTCGTGAGAGCGACTTTTTATTGTTCATACACTAATTTTTTCTGAAGACTGTCTTCGCTGAATACCCATCCAGTGAATGAAGACAAGACTTCATTCGACTGCTCGTCTACGATGACGACAGCGACGAACGGATACATATTTTTCGAGAAATACCGTAAGTTCGTGAAACGGTATTCAATCATTCCGTTATGGCGTGTCACAGTATACGTGTGAATTTTGGAAAACTCGAGGAACGCCTGTAAATCTGCATTTTTTCGAGCTTCGACGAAATGAAGGTCTTCTTCCCCTGGCATCGGTTTATCGCGGAAGCGACCACACTCGATGACTTTCCCTTTCTTCACTTTCACCGCTCCGAGCCCATCGCGGAAACGAACAGCGACGTGCCAGTCATCCCAACCGATTCCTGGTGAGATGAATAATTCGTGTGCACCAGCAAAGTGTCGTGCCACAGTGGCGAGCGCACGGTTACGCAATTTAAACTGAATTGCATAGTAACTAATGACAAGCGCAATAAGCAATGCAAAAATAGGGACAGTCGCACCGGTAATCATCCATAATGCATATGCACCGTAATAAGCGGAGAACAAGTACGGATCAAACGTTCCGATGACACCCCAGCCGATCCATTTCTTCGAAAACGGCTGTAGCGCTTGCGTCCCGTAAGCATTGAACAAGTCGACCGTGACATGTAACAAGACGGCGATTTGAGCCATTACCCATAGGGAGGCGGGATTGACGCCAAGAACCGTACCGATGACGGCGCTGACGATAATCGGCCAAGCAAGAAGTGCGGTGATTCCGTGTGAACGACCGCGATGCTGGCGTAAATACGTACTATTTCCTTTTAACTTAAAGACGGTGTCGAAGTCTGGTGCATGCGAGCCGACGAGAGCCGTGGCTGTCATGGCCAGAAACATCTGTGCATCACCTGACACCTCCGGGCTGAGCGTCGCGATGGCACTTAAACCAAGTCCCATACCAATGTGTGTCGCAGTATCCAATGTGCTTCAGCACCTCCATCAATAAACACAATATAACGTCATCTATTCCTATTTATCATACAATATTTTTAAAACGAGGGGAAACACAATGCTTAATCTTGATAAATTGTTCACAAATTATAATATTCATCAATTCAATGAGGAATTGGTTACATGGTTCAATCGTGAAAAACGTGATTTACCTTGGCGTCATGCGAAAAATCCATATCGCGTCTGGGTGAGTGAGGTCATGTTACAACAGACGCGAGTCGATACCGTCATCCCTTATTACAACCGCTTTATGGAACGATTCCCGACGCTTGAGGCGCTCGCTTCTGCTGAAACAGACGAAGTCGTCAAATATTGGGAAGGGCTCGGTTATTACTCACGCATCCGAAACTTACATGAAGCGGTCAAAGAAGTCGCTTCCGTGTACGATGGGATTGTCCCAGAAGAAAAAGAACGATTTGAAAAATTAAAAGGAGTCGGTCCGTATACGACGGGAGCGGTGCTGTCGATCGCGTACAATCAACCGGAGCCAGCAGTCGATGGAAACGTCATGCGCGTGATGTCACGTCAATTCGGAATCTATGACGACATCGCTGTACCGAAGACGCGTAAACTGTTTGAACAGGTTGTTCGGCGCTTGATGGACCCGCGCCATGCGTCTGATTTTAATGAAGGCGTCATGGAGTTAGGGGCAACGGTCTGTACACCGAAAAATCCGATGTGCTCGCTCTGTCCTGTTCAAGACACCTGTTACGCATATGCCCATCATGTACAAGATGAGCTGCCGGTCAAAACGAAAAAAGGGGCAGCACGTGTCGAAATGTATGATGCGTTATGCATCGAGAAAGACGGGAAAGTCGCCTATGAACAGCGACCGGAAAAAGGATTACTTGCTGGGATGTGGCAATACCCGCTTACCGAACGAGGAACGGGGGAACAGGTAAACGGAACTTATCTCGGGCAAGTGAAACACGTCTTCTCCCATATCGTCTGGTATATCGATTTATATCGAGTCGATACGCTCCCGAACGATGATGTCGTCTGGTTAGATGCTTCGGAGCGAGAAGTGAAGACGGTTTCTGTGGCTCAACAAAAACTAGAGCGATTGGCAGGTGGTGAAAGTGAGACGATTTGATGTAGAATCGACATACGATACGACGGTCGATACGCTATGGGATTTATTGCAGGATGCTTCGCTTTTGACGAAACTGACGAAGTTTCCCAAAGTACGTCTAGTGGGGGATGGTGCCTCGGTCGAAGGTAATGAAGTGAAGTTGTTCGTCGGAGTCGGTCCTATCGAGCTGCCGTGGAATAGTGCCATTACGATTTCAGGAAGACAGGCATTCTGCGATCAAGGGAAGAGATTGCCGTTTCCGTTTAAACGGTTTACGCACGTGCACCGGGTCGAGTCACGTGACGGAAAAGCGGTTATGATTGACGAAGTGACGTTTGATAGCTATGTTCCGAACATACTCGTCGAATATTTCGTGCTTCGTCCAATGTTTCAGGAACGGGCACGAGCCTTCCAAAAAACACTAAATTCATGAAAATAAGAGATTTCCTTTTTCATTGGTTCTGAAAGTCGCTATAATTAAATATGAGAATTGTATAGCATCATAGCGGAAAGGAGGAGCTTATGAGCTTATTTCCCAAAGCAGGTAGCAAAATCGAGATACAGAGCTACAAGCACAACGGAACTTTGCATCGCGTTTGGGAAGAAACGCTCGTCCTTCAGTCGTCAAAAACGGATATGATCGGATTCAATGACCGCATCATGGTCAGCGAGTCAGACGGTCGGCAATGGAGAACGCGAGAGCCGGCAATTTGCTACTTTTCATCTGAGTATTGGTTCAATGTCATCTGTATGATTCGCGAAGACGGGATTTACTACTACTGTAATCTAGGTTCGCCGACTACATTTGATGGGGATGAACGTGCCATCAAATACATCGATTACGATTTGGACATCAAGGTGTTCCCGGATATGTCGTATACGATTTTAGATGAAGATGAATATGAGCGGCATCGTCGCGAGATGAATTATCCGAAAGCGATTGATCGAATCTTGAAGCAGAACGTGCAAGAGCTGATCAACTGGATTCGAGGACGGAAAGGGCCGTTCAACCCAACATTCGTCGATGAATGGTATCGCGAATACGAAGCACGTTACCGGAGATGATTCCTCATCTCCGCTTTTTTTCTTAAAGAAGGAGGAACTATGGGTAGTATTAAACGTTATATGCAATTTGTTAAGCCGTATAAAAAACAAATTGCCCTAACGATTTTCGTCGGGATTTTAAAGTTTTCGATTCCGCTCGGATTACCGTTACTTTATAAATATGTCATCGATAATTATTTGGTAGAAGACGCGCCGAAACAGGACTACACGACGCTCGTCTGGCTGTTTAGCATCGTCTTCTTCATTTTCCTGGTCTTCAAGCCACCGATTGAATACTTGCGTCAATATTTGGCACAGTGGGCCGCAACGCGTGTCTTGTTCGATGTGCGGAACCGATTGTTCGACCACGTCCAGAAGTTGTCACTTCGCTATTATTCAAATAATAAGACGGGGCAAATCATTTCTCGGATCATAAACGACGTGGAACAGACGAAAGACTTCGTCATCACCGGATTGATGAATATTTGGCTCGATATGATTACCATTTTCATCGCCATCGGGATCATGTATACGATTGACCCACAACTCACATTGATTGCCGTGTTACCACTTCCGTTTTATGCGATTGCGGTCCGTTATTTCTATGGACGGTTGCGTCGTTTGACGCGCGAGCGGTCAGCGGCGCTTGCTGACCTTCAAGGTCATTTGACAGAGCGCGTGAACGGCATGGCGGTCATTCGGAGTTTTGCGTTAGAACCGTACGAAAACAAGGCGTTCGAACAACAGAACGGTGGATTCTTAAATGCGGCACTTAAACATACGAGTTGGAACGCCAAGACGTATGTCGTCGTATCGACGATCACCGATATCGCACCAATCTTGATTTTCACGACGGCATCATGGCTCGTCCTTCAAGGACCAGTAACGCTCGGTACGCTCGTCGCGTTCATCGCTTATATCGATCGTCTTTACGCACCGCTCGGTCGTCTCGTCAACTCGGCGACGACACTCACGCAATCGGTCGCTTCGATGGACCGTGTCTTCGAGTTTTTGGATGAGACGTATGATATCGAGGAGAAACCGAACGGATTCGTTCCATTATCAACAGCGGGTAAAATCGACCTTGAGCATGTGAGTTTTTCTTATGAACAGGATGGGACACGGGCGTTGAACGACGTGAACCTCCAAATCCGCTCCGGGGAACGCGTGGCGTTCGTCGGGATGTCCGGTGGTGGAAAGTCGACACTCGTCAGCTTGATTCCTCGTTTCTATGACGTGACGGATGGAAGCATCAAAATCGACGGAGTCGATGTGCGCGATTTCAAATTACGTGCACTTCGTGATCAAATCGGAATGGTGATGCAGGACTCAGTCCTCTTCAGTGAATCGGTCGCGATGAACATCCGCATGGGGAAACCGGATGCGACGGACGAAGAAGTCATTGCAGCGGCGAAGGCGGCAAACGCTCATGAATTTATTTCGAAGCTGCAAGACGGATATGCGACGCCGGTCGGGGAGAAGGGTGTCAAACTCTCTGGAGGACAAAAGCAACGACTCGCGATCGCGCGTGTGTTCTTAAAAAATCCTCCGATTCTGATTTTAGATGAAGCGACGAGTGCGCTTGATTTAGAGAGTGAAGCGATGATTCAAGACTCGCTTGCTCGTCTGACGAAGGGGCGGACGACGTTAATCGTTGCTCATCGCTTGTCGACCATCACCGACGCCGATCAAATCGTTGTCGTCGAGAACGGTCAAATCATGGAGACGGGGACGCACGAAGAACTGATGCGTCGTCGTGGAGCGTATTACGACCTGTATATGATTCAAGATTTAGCTGTAGTGGAATAACGAAAAAGTCGAGTCCTTGTGGGCTCGACTTTTTTAGCGGTCTAAAAATCGTTTACGAACATCCGGGGAAGGGAGCGTGCACACTTCCTTCTTCCCGAATAGACGTGTCCGATGTTTGGCGAAGAAATCATAGCCGCGATCACGAATCAGTTTAGGTACGAATCGGATGAACCGGAGCAGGCGCCAACGGCCATCAAGGTGCTCGGCAATCCGAATCGCTGCATCTGATTTCAAGTAAGGAACCCCTTCTTCAATGTAGACGATACTGTCGACTGATTCTGGAATCCGGTGTCGTGTTCTATACAACTGCCCGACCTCGCTTTGAAGTGATGCGAAGTGGATCGAGGCATGTCGGTCATGACGAATAATGAACTGGACACTGGCGTCGCAGAAGTTACAGTCTCCATCGAATAACACAATCGCAGGCAAGTGTTTCGCCTCCTTCATCGTACTGTTTTACCGTTTTGTCTTCATGGTAAACCTCAAGCCGCGAGTTGGCGAGCTGCTTGCATCTTGTAGAGGGAAACATAATACAAATATGCACCAAGTGCCCCGAAGATAAAGATATACCCACTCATCAAAACAGGACCGATGAAAGCACCGACGACAATGCCGGCCGCCGCCACGAGTTTGGCTCCATGGAACGTCAGTCCACCGAATGCGAGATACGAAGCACGCCGCTCAGGATCGAGCAAATCGACTTGTTTCACTTGTCGAATCGGAGAGTAGAGAAGCTCACCAATCGTAAAGACAATTGCGAGCGCGGCGAGAACGATAAATGAGTTCATCGATGTGATGGCGGCATAAGCCGTCACGTATAACGATAATCCGACGAAAAAGACGGCCTTCTCTTTAAAACGTTTGACGAACGCTGTGACGGCGAACGTGATGGCAACGACGAGTAATGTGTTTTCGAGTTGCATAAACGCCATCATGCGTACCCCGTCAATTGAAATGCCAAGAAGTTGACGACTTTCAAATGACTCTGCTAAATGAACCCCGATATAATTTGCCATATGGAACTCGGTCGAAAAGACGAGCATACTTCCGAGAACGAACGTAATCCAGCGTCGGTCGCATAAGGCGATTTTATAGTTTTCGATGACTCCGTGAATCGGGTTTGATGGAGTTGAGCGGTTACCCTTATACGTATCGACCAAATAGCGTTGAAGTACGATAGTTGTAACCGTGAGCACGATTGTCATACCGATAAAGAGACCGAACCGATGATCTCGATAAAAGGCGCCACCAAGCATGACACCTCCGGCAATCGCCAAATTGACGAGCCAATAGTCATACACATAGATGGCTTTTCGATTCGACTCTTCCATCGAATCGATGACGATGGCTTCGAGTGCCGGATAGTTCAAACCGTTCGACACAGCGTGTCCGAAGTAAAGGATGGCAACGACGAGTGCCCAGTTGTTCGATGGGTGAATGGCAACAGTCATGCCAAGGAAGCAGATGATTTGAATCACCTGACCAATTTGTAAGACAACCTTCCGATTGAACCGATCGGAAAAGTACCCACCAAATAGACCGGTCAAGTAACCGACGATCACGAATGAGATCATGATGATTCCAGCGGACACTTTGCCTAATTCCTCCGAGAAATAGAGCGCCATGAATGGGAAGATGGCGGAGCCGACGATTCGAATGCAAAATCCGCAAATAAGCCTTAAGCGGACGTTTAATGGAAAATCCTTAAATTTCATATTGTGAGCACCTCCTTGGTTCTACTGTAATGGGGGACGATGCAAGATAAAAAGAGACACTTTTGATGAAGATGTCCCCTTTTAGACAATAAAAAAGAGATGCTCGCGCATCTCATTCTTACAGTTGGGCAAACGAGCGATTGACCGCTTCGATTGTCTCGTCGATATCTTGTTCGCTATGCTCTGTTGTCAGGAACCAAGCTTCATATTTCGATGGAGCCAGGTTCACACCGTTTTCAAGCATCAACTTGAAGAATCGTCCGAATGTCTCACCGTCCGATTTTTCTGCACCATCGTAATCAGTGACGATTTCATCCGTGAAGTAAACGGTGAGTGCACCCTTCAAGCGGTTGATCGTGATCGTCACGTCATGTTTCTCTGCCGCTTCACGAATTCCTGCCTCAAGTCGTGCACCAAGCGTATCTAATTTTTCATAAACACCAGGTTGCTCGAGTACTTCGAGACAAGCGATTCCTGTCGCCATCGAGGCAGGGTTTCCTGCCATTGTGCCTGCTTGATACGCAGGTCCGAGTGGTGCGACCGTCTCCATGATTTCAGCTTTTCCGCCATAAGCGCCGATTGGTAGACCACCACCGATAATCTTTCCGAGTGCCGTCATATCCGGTTCGATGCCATACACTTGCTGTGCACTTCCGTATGTGAAGCGGAATGCAGTGATGACTTCATCATAGATGACGAGAGCGCCATGTTCATGCGTGATGTCATTGACGGCCTGAAGGAAGCCTGGCTTCGGTTCTACAATCCCGAAGTTCCCGACAATCGGTTCGACGAGGACACATGCGACCTGGTCTCCCCATTCTTTCATCATCTCACGGTACGCTTCGACGTCGTTGAACGGGACGGTGATGACTTCTTTAGCTGTGGCTTTTGTCACACCTGCCGAGTCAGGAGAACCGAGTGTTGCCGGACCACTACCTGCTGCAATCAGCATGAGATCCGAATGTCCATGGTAACAGCCACTGAATTTCACGACGAGTTCACGACCGGTGTAAGCACGGGCGACTCGGACTGTCGTCATAACAGCTTCCGTTCCGGAGTTGGTGAAGCGTACTTTATCCATAGAAGGAATAGCTTGTTTTAATTTCTTCGCAAACTCGACTTCAAGGCGGTGGGGTGTCCCGTAAAGTAAGCCTTTAGCAGAAGCGTTCATGAGTGCTTCATGAATGTGAGGGTGGGCATGGCCGGTAATGATTGGGCCGTATGCCGCCAAATAATCGATGTAGCGATTGCCGTCTACATCATAGAAATAGGCACCTTCGCCACGTTCCATATAAACAGGAGCGCCGCCGCCAACCGCTTTGAATGAGCGAGATGGGCTGTTGACACCTCCGACGATGTGAGTGATTGCATCTTGATATAATGCATCGGATGACTGACGATTTGATGAAGTAGTCATATGTATTGCCTCCTTATTCAAATTCGCACTTATTGTATCATAGCCGTCAACCGCATAAGCTCAGTGTTTGACGAGTAGTTGAGAAATCAGTACACTATTTATAAAGATTACTATGTAAGAAATAAGTTAATGTTCAAAACTATTTCGCATGAATTTTATAGAAGAAATGAGGGATTGACGTGGGAAGCGAAATGCTTGACCATGCTGTTCAGTCGCTCCGGGAACATGGAGTCAGAATGACGCCTCAGCGCCAGGCCATTTTGGAGTACCTCGTCACGGAGCATAGTCACCCAACAGCGGATGACATTTATAAGGCACTTGCCGCAAGGTTTCCAAACATGAGTGTGGCTACTGTATACAACAACTTGCGCGTCTTTAAAGAAGTAGGGCTTGTTCAAGAGATGAATTACGGAGACGCCTCAAGTCGCTTTGACTTTGTGACGTCGAAGCACTATCACATCATTTGTGACACGTGTGGAAAAGTCGTCGACTTCAACTACCCGGTATTAGATGAAATCGAATCGGTTGCATCTCAATTGACTGGATTCAAAGTTGATCGTCACCGTCTTGAAGTGTATGGAACGTGCCCATCTTGCCAATCTGAACAATCGCAGACACATTAAAAACCACATCCGAGCTCTCGGATGTGGTTTTTTGTGTCAGTCGGTTTGTTGTGACTGACGTTTGTTGTATTTTTCATCGAACTCTTTACCTTCGAGTGAGCGGTCAATCGTTAGTGGTTCGTCACAATGCATACATAAGTCGACGCGCCCGAGCATCTTCGTTTCTTTTTCGCAGTTCGGGCAGGTCACGATAATCGCTTTCGTAGATGCCATACCTACAATGAAGTAAAGGGCAGAGCTTGCGAGTACCATAACAAATCCTAGAAGCATGAAGATGATCATCAGCCACGTGATGGATTTTGCGAGAAGTCCGAGATACATGACGCCGATCCCGCCGAAGATTAAGAGTAATGCTATATTACGTGCGCGGTTGATTTTGTTCCCCCGTTTTTTCATGAGTGAATCCCTCCAATAGTCTGTCTCTATCATAGCTCATCTTCAAACGAGTGAGAAGTTCCTGCACTTTTTCGGCAGGAGTTTTTTGAAAAGAGGGCGAATCTTGTTCGTATCGAAAATGACAATCGTCATATATAGTCAACTTACGATTGGGAGAGAAGGGGTCCAGATGACGATGGAATATGCGACTCGCACTATTTATTCAGAATATGCTGCACTAAAAACGACACTCGGTATTATTGAAGTGAAGAAGAAACGAGCACGTGATCCTTTGACGGATCAGTCAGACCGTCTGCTCATTGTAATTGAAGCGAGACAGGAACCGTTTTGGACGGTGAAGCATTATCAGGTTGGTCAAGAAAGAATCGTCTTGCACGTCGTGAGTGATTCGATGATGGACAGATGGATTGTTTTAAATGAGAACCGACGCGCCATTCATTGGATTGAGGATGGGATTGTTCTATTTGAGCGGAATGAATACATCTTAGAATTACGACAACGGAATCGTAATTTGACGAATAGAGAGCAACGCCTACAATTATCACTTTCATTTGCGAAACTATTGCGCCGTTTTGAAGATGGTCGGTATTTATTTTTAGAAGGGGAATTCCAAGACGCCTTTACCCAGATTCACCATGCGCTTACACACTTGGCGCGGCTATCGATTCTCGAAGCGGGGATTCATCCTGAAATCGTGATGTGGGAACAAGTTCGGGCAATCGACCTTGAGATTTATAAGTTGCATGAAGAACTGGTTGGAGGACAGGAGACGCTCGAACAACGAATCCACCTTGTTGTGATTGGAATGGAACACTTGATTCAATCAAAAGTGTTGCCGGGAACACTTTTGTTACTTCAGACGATGCAAGAGAAAGAAGGAGCTTGGACATTCTCGGAATTGATGGATCACCCGAACTTAAATGAACTTCGTGTCGACCTCGGAAGTATCATCGGATTTTTAGTGAAAAAAGGATATGTTCGTACGGTCACGAGACCGACAAAGGGAGTTGGAGTAGAAGCAGTACTTTATGAGATTGCCTAATCCCTACACGAAAGCATGATGAGGAGACGATACGTCGCATGAAATTTTTGAAGTTTAGCATCGGAACGATTTTTATTCTATTTGTCACGTTTATGGTTTCCGTTGTTGTCGCTCTCTTTACGATGGGAGAACCAATCACGCAAGGACGCCCCATTCTTTGGACGATTTGGTATATAGCGGCTCTGTTGATTGTATGTATGGGGCTTTATGATTTTTCGCCTCTCTCAAATCGGAAAGTGAAACGGATACTTGGTTTGGGAGCTTTGTCAGGCGTGATGGTATTCGCTTCTGTCAAAGGGTACTACATGTATCAGGATTACTTAAAAATTGAAGAGCGTGGTGTAGAGTTGATCGATTATCAGCCATTTACAAATTCGGAGCGATTGGCAAAATTGAATCATCAAACATCGGTTTCGTTCGTAAATGGTGTGCCGCGATTGGACGGCACGACAGCCCTCTATCCAATGTATGCTTCATTTGTAGAAGCGGTATATCCGAACTCCGGAACATATGACCCATATAATGATCAGGCGAGTAAAGTCGTCTCGACGACAACGCCAGAAGCGTACAGTCGATTGATGAATGATCAAACTGACTTGATTTTTGTAGCGGGTCCGTCCAATCGTCAATTGCAAGTCGCAAAGCAAAAGGACGTATCTCTACATATGACACCGATTGGTAGAGAAGCATTTGTTTTCTTCGTTCATGAAGATAATCCGATCGAGTCTTTGACGATGGAACAAGTCCGTGGAATTTATGCGGGGGACATTCGCAATTGGCAAGAGGTCGGTGGTCACTCTGAATCCATTCGTGCTTTTCAACGACCAGAAGATAGCGGTAGTCAAACGGCATTGCAAAAGATGATGGGTGAACGAAAACTGATGGAGGCGCCAGTCGAAGATGTCCCTGAAGGAATGGGCGGAATCATTCAACAAACTTCATCGTATCGAAACCATAAAAATGCAATTGGGTTCTCATTCCGATACTATGCGACAGAAATGGTCAATGATCATAAGATCAAGTTACTTCGTATAGAAGGAATCGAACCGACCGTTGAAACGATTCAAGATGGATCATATCCATTGACCTCTGAATTCTACGCGGTCACGACTAAAGAAAAAGCAGAACAATTTGCTGAATTTCTAGAATGGCTAGGAAGCGAGGATGGGCAGACTTTGGTCGAAAAGACCGGTTACGTCCGTCTCAAATAAATTAGGTGATAGAGGTCTACTTTTCGTCATATAAACGGAAAGTAGATTTTTTTTAAAATTTTATCGTTTTTTGTATTGACGAAGTGGTAAATAGAGATTATAGTTATAAACGTTGTCACGGCAAAAGATTATTTCAGAAAAACAATTTGTGAAAAAAGTTGTTGACGGAAATGGTTGAAACGTGATAGATTAATGAAGTCGCCAAGAGCGACAGACGAACTTTGAAAACTGAACGATGAGGCAAAAAAAGTTTTACAATTTTTGAATGAAGCGCAAGCTTCGTCAATTTAAGAGCTATATCAAATTCTTTGGAGAGTTTGATCCTGGCTCAGGACG
>NZ_JACSKE010000007.1:0-115554 GCF_018617435.1 Exiguobacterium sp. s34
ATATAGCTCTTAAATTGACGAAGCTTGCGCTTCATTCAAAAATTGTAAAACTTATTTTTGCCTCATCGTTCAGTTTTCAAAGTTCGTCTGTCGCTCTTGGCGACTAAATGATAATAACATTTATTTCTTTTTGGTGTCAACAACTTTTTTGTTTGTTCAACGTTTGTCGTTGGCAACAGAGATAACTATATCACCTGCTTTTTAATCTTGCAAGCATTATTCTAAAAAAACTTTAATTAATTTTTCGAATCCTTAAAAGCCTATAACTCATTCACCTAAAAGGAATCGCAACTTGCTTTGAAGAATACAACTATATCTATTGATGAATCATCCACTTACATTCTACAAGGAGTTACATACAATGATGCAAACCGATCTGCAGCAACCTAAAAAACGTTCACCACTCAGAATTTGGTCTGGCACACAAGTTTACACACTCAAACGACGATTAGAATGGATGACGGATAAAAGGAAATACGTCTCGAAACAAAACGCTGAACCTTTACCTTATCTAATCCACACACACCGAACTCCTCTCTATCGACAACTACGTGATATCGATATGGACGTACAGCATAACAAAGTAAAGAATCTGAAGATTGCAATCGCTAAATTAAACGGCGCCATTTTAATGCCGAACGACGTCTTTTCTTATTGGAAGATGATCGGAAAACCAACAAAGCGAAAAGGTTATGTCGACGGCATGATTCTTCATTACGGGAAGGTCACTTCAGGAATCGGTGGCGGTCTCTGTCAACTATCCAACCTGATATATTGGATTACACTCCATAGCCCATTGACTGTAACCGAGCGTTATCGCCATAGCTACGACGTGTTTCCTGACTACCGCAGAGATCAACCATTCGGGAGTGGCGCGACGTGTTCTTATAATTACCTTGACCTACAAATTACAAATCAAACCGCACAAACGTATCAACTTCTTCTATATATAGAGGGAGATCATCTCGTCGGTGAATGGCGCTCTAATATTCCAAATAAAGAACAGTATCGTATATATGAAGAAAATCATCACTTCACCCGCGAATGGTGGGGAGGCACCATCCGACACAATCAGATTTTCAGAGAAGTCACCTCAATGAACGGCACCCACCTCCGGAACGACTTCATCACAGAAAACCATGCCATTACGATGTATGATCCTTTCCTCCCCGAAAACACTGCATACAAAAAAGCCGACTCTTAACAAAAGAGCCGGCTTTTTAAATCGATTTATGCGTGTGGTAAGAACATGAAGTATGCCAAGAAGATGATTAACATCCCGTACATGATCGGATGGATTTCTTTCGTTTTCCCTTTCGCAATCATCATGAGTGGATAAAGAATGAATCCGAGCCCGATTCCTGTTGCGATTGATGACGTCAACGGCATCATGATAATCGTCAAGAAAGCAGGTACTGCAATCTCAATCTTCTTCCAATCGATATCAAGAAGAGCTGAAGCCATGAGCACACCAACAATGATGAGCGCAGGAGCCGTTACCGGTGCTGTAACAACTGCCAAAAGTGGCGAGAAGAACAATGCCAAACCGAAGAACAATCCTGCGAATACCGCTGTCAAACCTGTACGTCCACCTGCAGCAACACCTGCTGAAGATTCAACGTATGAAGTCGCTGTAGACGTTCCGAAGATCGCCCCCGCTACCGTTGCTGTTGAGTCAGCCATCAACGCCTTACTTGCGCGTGGTACTTTATTTTCTTTCATGATCCCCGCTTGACGCGCTACTGCAACGAGTGTTCCAGCCGTATCAAAGAAATCGATGAAGAAGAAAGTCAAGATAACAATCAGCATTTGAAGAGTGAAGACGTCACTGAAGTTGATGAATGCTTGGCCGAACGTTGCCGACATGCTTGGTGGCATCGATACGACATCAGAGATTGCTGTTGGTGTCGGAACAAGACCGAAGATCATTCCAACAATCGCCGTCAACAACATCCCGATGAAAATACCACCTTTGATATCGCGTGCCATAAGCAACGCGCTGACAACAAGACCGAATACAGCGAGAAGCGTCGTCCCCGTTCCTAGTGAGCCAAGACTTACGAGTGTAGCTTCGTTCGCTACTACGATTCCTGCGTTCTTCAATCCAATGAAAGCGATGAAGAAGCCAATCCCTGCAGCGACTGCCATTTTAAGTGGAGCCGGAATCGCGTTTACAATCGTTTCGCGAATACCTGAAAGCGTCAATACGATAAAGAAGAGACCTGACACGAGAACTCCGGACAAAGCCGTTTGCCAAGGAACACCCATTCCGATGACAACACTATATGCGAAGAATGCGTTGAGGCCCATGCCCGGCGCAATCGCAATCGGATAGTTTGCTAAAAGTCCCATTGTCAACGAACCGACTACTGCGACAAGACCTGTTGCGACGAAGACCGCTCCAGTATCCATACCCGCCGCTCCAAGAACGTTTGGGTTAACGAAAAGAATGTACGCCATCGCAAGGAATGTTGTGAATCCTGCAATCAATTCAGTACGGACACTCGTTCCGAGTGCTGTGAGTTGGAAGTAACGATCGATCCGACTCGTTGTAGGTTGTTGTTCTTGCTTGAGCTGTGTGCTCATTTGTTTTCCTCCTTGTACTCGCCGTAAAACGAGAAAAGGTCCCCGGCAAATGACCGAGGACCCCACGCGAAACATACGAGGGCATACACCCTCATCTATGTCTCGCCGTAGTGAAATCATTTAAGGTGATTTCGTAGAGACTCTCGGGCCATATCCCCGACATTATACGGCAAAATATTTTATAATTGTTCGGTTATAATAATAACGTTCTTATCGTATCAGCGTGAAAATAGAATGTCAACTATATTCACGGATTTTAAACTGAAAAAAAACGTTAATGTTCGGTTTTAAGACAAAACAGAGGGGGATTCCCCTCTGTTCGACTTATTCCCATTCGATCGTTGCAGGTGGCTTAGACGTAATGTCATACAGCACACGGTTGACGTGACTGACTTCATTGACGATGCGGACAGAGATTTTCTCAAGCACATCCCATGGAATGCGTGCCCAATCTGACGTCATGCCATCGATTGAAGTGACTGCACGGACGCCAACTGCATAGTCGTACGTTCGTTCGTCACCCATGACTCCGACCGAGCGAATCGGTGTGAGCACCGTGAAGTATTGCCAGATGTCTCGTTCAAGACCAGCTTTCTTCACTTCTTCACGCAAAATCGCATCAGATTCTCGGACGATTTCAAGCTTTTCTTCAGTGATTTCACCAAGTACACGAATTCCAAGACCTGGACCTGGGAACGGCTGACGCCAAACGATATAGTCAGGAAGACCGAGTTCGGTACCGAGGGCTCGGACTTCATCTTTAAAGAGCGTGTTGAGCGGTTCGATCAATGTGAAGTTCATGTCTTCCGGTAATCCACCGACATTATGGTGTGATTTGATTGTTTGTGCTGTATCTGTCCCACTCTCGATGATGTCTGTATAGAGCGTTCCTTGTGCGAGGAAGTCCATATCGACAAGCTTCGATGCCTCTTCATCAAATACGTAGATGAACTCGTTTCCGATGATCTTACGTTTTTGCTCAGGGTCTGAGACACCAGCCAACTTCGTCAAGAAACGTTCTTGCGCATCGATTTTGATGACCTTCATGTTAAATCCGTCAGCGAACGTCTTCATGACGCTATCCGCTTCCCCTTTACGTAGGAGACCATGGTCGACGAACATACACGTCAATTGATCACCAATCGCGCGATGAACGAGTGCGGCAACGACTGAAGAGTCAACGCCGCCAGAAAGGGCACAGAGCACTTGCTTGTCGCCGACGATTTCTCGAATTTTTTCGACTTCGAGGTCAATGAAGTTTTCCATCGACCATTCGCCTTTAGCACCACACACTTCATAAATGAAGTTTTTCAAGATGTCGTTCCCGTATTCTGAGTGACGCACTTCTGGGTGATATTGAACGCCATACATTTTCAACTCATCGTTTTTGATTGAAGCTACCGGGCAAGACGGGTTCGTTCCATCGACGATGAATCCTTCCGGCGCTTCCATAACGAGGTCACCGTGGCTCATCCATACTGTATGCTCGACCGGAAGACCTTTATAAATATCAGAAGCCTCAGGTGTTGAGAACAATGTCGCTTTCCCGTATTCACGGTGAGCAGCACGTTCGACACGACCACCAAAATGATGCGTCATCAGCTGCATGCCGTAGCAGATCCCGAAAATCGGAATTCCTAACTCGAAGATTTCTGGGTCACAACGATATGCACCTTCTGCATATACACTGTTCGGTCCACCAGAGAAGATGATGCCGACCGGGTTCAATTCGCGAATCTCTGCTGCAGTCATCTTATGTGAATGCAACTCGCTGTATACGCCAAGGTCACGGACACGACGCGTGATCAACTGGTTGTACTGCCCACCAAAATCGAGCACCAAAATCATTTCTTGTTCTACTTTCACGAAATCTCCACCTTTCTGCCTTCTCCTCAAAAAAAGGACGAGCCTCTCCCCCAGATCATCTAAACCGAAGAAGAAGCACGCCCTTTTCTTTGTATACGAAACGTGCTCCTTCATAGTCGGTCCATTTACGGTGGTCCGGTAGAGACTCTCGCGCCAATTCACGAGTATATACGAAGGAATGCCATGTTCAATTATCTAACTAATGCGTCTATCTTACTTGATGCATCCCGCCACTTCAACTCATAATTCTGCGAATCACGATTTTCCAATATTCTTTATATTTTGAATTCGGTTCTTGTTCAGCATAAACCGCTTGCTCAAACAAGGCTGTCAGATGCGTCATATCGTTCGTCTCATAGTAGGCATCGACCTCTTTTGCAAGCTCAGAAGGCGTTCGTCCCTCGACTTTAAATCCATTTGCACGGAGTCGTTTCATCAAATAGCGATGCATCGATACGAGGCTTGTATCTGTGAGTGGACGACTCATCCACCAGACGTACATAATTTGTCGCTCAATGATTTTTCGGTTCCAAATGACAACGGCCGCGAGGAAAAGAATAACGATCCATCCCCATACCGGGATACTGCGGGATTCTTCCTGAACCTCACCAGTCGTAACATCATCGATTAACAAATCTTCTTGTGGACGATTTTGCGTGTTGTTGTCCTGATTTGCCTGCGGATCATTCGTAGCCGGTGTCGTATCGTCTGTCTCTGTCTCTTGATCGATTTGTAGTAAATTCGCATCTGAGAAACTGATTGTCGCCTCTAGTGGAACCCAACCTGCACCTTCGACAAAGTACTCCACCCAAGAATGGGCATGACGGTTACGAATCGTATGTTCTTCTTCACCCTGAACAACCCCTCGCGTATCCCCCATCGTAAATCCTTTTACCCAACGTGTCGGGATTCCATTTGCCCGTAATAAAATGGCTGCTGACGTCGAGAAGTTATCGCAATACCCGATTTGTGTATCGAACAAGAATTGGTCAACATAATCTGTGTCCCCTTCCGGTTGTGCCACATTTTCGGTATCGTATTGGAATTCTCCGTTTCGGAAATGCGCTTCTACCGCTTCTGCTTTTTCATTTGGTGTCTCGCTTTCAGCAGTAATCTCCGTGGCCAAGTCGCGTACACGATCTGGTAAAGAATCCGGTAGCTGTAAATAGACCTGTTGCTCTTCTTCTGTGAGCGATGTGATTTCTTCATTTAATGCAAGCTGTTCTTCAGAGAAAGCCGGGACACTATAACGAAGTTGGATCGTTCGCGGAGTTGATTGTTCCTCATTTTCAAATACGATTTTTCCGGACGGTTGCATCGTGATTGTCTCGTTCGGAAAAGCTTGCTCCACGTCACCAACTAAAAATTCCGTACCGGACTCTGTTTCTGCCGCCTGGGGATATTCCCCTCCATACGGAACGAACGACTGTCGGCGTTCAAAACGTAGGAGTGCCTGTTCCGGGGTCGTGTCGACATCCGAATCCACTAATTGTCCCCGATTATAGTCAGAATCGAGCACCGGTGCCTCAATCCAACCTTTTCCGGTATAAATGGCTTTTGATTCAATTCGCCAGTATCGAGCCGGTACTCCACGCGCGATAAAGACAATCCCGTCATCCTGTTCGAACGGACCACCTAGCGATTCGTCGTTCACCCCATACCCGACCCGACCAGGTCCGTTCCCATCGCCTTCGGTTGTCGCATTCCGAAAACTCGTTGTAATTTGATCAGACCAATCGCCTTCTAATGTCGGGGAAGCACTCGCGAGCGCGACAACGACACTTAGTAGCAAACCGATACTGACGAATCGCACGAGCGACTGACTTGGACGTTTCGCTAAATCCGTGACAAATAATAAAAGGAGCGATGTGACGATTGCAAAAAGGATATTGCCTTCCCCGTCATACAGTGTCCATGTATCGAAATAGGCCATGACACCAAGTGTCGAAACAATCATCCCGAGTGCAAATCCGTAACTCGGGTATGTCCGACTAACAAGAATGGCAAATAGTAGACCAATGAGTGCCATCGCAGAAAAAAAGATGGCTTCGTTCGGTAACTCTCCGCTTATGACGCCGAAAAAATCATCCATCCAAAGACCGAACCAGTCAAATATACTTCCATGATAAAGGTATAAGACAACCAGGAAGTTGAGAAGCGAGATTCCAAGGAATGCGCCCCACGGGAGAAGACTGACAAACATCGGTACGATGAGAAGGAAATAAAACGGCCAACTTACATCGAACGTTGTACTCCCGACAATCGGCTCAATCCAGAAAGACAGCAAGTAGGCGGCGAGCGCCGTATATACGATTCGAGTGATCCATGTCTTCATCCCGTCACCTCGCTTACTGCTGTGTATAGGTGATAACTACCTTGCGTCTCATGCATGAGCTCACGAATCGAACTTGTTTCAAACGGACTAATCAAAATCAAATCACCATTTTGTTGAGGCAGATTTCGCTTCACCCGCTCGACAAGTCGCCCTTCCGCTTCTGGAGTCGCGGTCAACAAGTAATGACCGACGTCGGCACTTTGGTCCGGAAGATGGAACAGACGGACCTGTTCTTCGATAACGTATAGCTCAAAGGGTAAGTTTTTTCGCTCTAACTGTCGGATCGCACCGACGAGTAAGGACAAAGATCGTTCAAATGCTTCTTCATAGCCGGCAGAGACAGCCGGGACAAAGACGAGCGAAAGTTTCTTTTCTTGCTCTTGGTCAAACGTTTTCGTCATCAAATTGCCTCGACGTGCGGATGCTTTCCAGTCAATCCGCCCGATTCGGTCCCCTGCCGCATATTCACGGACTCCACTCGTCGTATTGGCCACTTCCGTATATGTCCGCATTTGACGATATTGTTCACCACGACCTCCGACGTGTTCATCTCTTGGAAGATCGAACGGGAGTTCAGCGGGTGACACCTCGACGACCGTCTCGAGTCGTAACGTTCGCTTTCGATCGAACAAACCAAATACATCGCGTACATGGAGAATCGTTCGGTCAAAGACGTGAATTCCACGCTTAATCGCATCGACCTCGTAATGGACGACTTCAGCACGTCGAAAGAAACGGTCTACCGGCACGATGATGGCCTTGTCTTCGTCAATTAATCGTTGGGGCAACCGTTCTTCTAACGTCACCATCCCAATCAAAAAAGGATATTTGCGTTCGATTCGTAATTCGACGTCCATCGCTTGTCCGGAGACGAGACGTTTCGTCGTAACCCGTCGAGATACATTTGCCGCCGTGACCGGATAGATCATAAATAGTGTCCAATAGACAGTCAACACTGCGAACGACCACCATAACGTCGAAGCAACGATACTTCCTTCGATACGGGCAAATGCATACAATCCGAATGCCGCCGCCCATACAACGAACAGCTTCATCCAGTTTTTCATACTTCATTGACCTCGCGATCCATCGGAACAGGTAATGCATCAAGCCAACCTTGAATCAATTGATTCGGTGTTTTTCCTTTATAACGTGCCTCCGCCGTCAGTAAGACACGGTGTCCGAGGACACTCGTCGCCATCGCCTTGACGTCATCTGGTAATACGAATTCACGATTATGGATATATGCCCACGCCTGCGACGCTTTCATCAATGCAAGAGTAGCCCGCGGGCTTCCTCCTAAATACGTATGCGGATCCTTCCGCGACTCATGCACCAATCGCACAATATATTGTTTGACCGCACTCGAAACATGCACATCCCTCACTTCGCGCTGCATCAGTTCAACTTCTTGTTTGGTGATCACACTATGAAGCGCCTCGAGCGGCTCTTCTTTTTCAAAGCGACTTAAAAGTGCAATCTCTTCATTGAATGTCGGATAGCCCATCTCAATTTTGAGTAAAAAGCGGTCCAACTGTGCTTCCGGTAACGGGTACGTCCCTTCATGCTCAATCGGGTTTTGCGTCGCCATGACGAAAAATGGTGAGGGTAGCACTTTCAACTCGCCATCCACTGTCACACTCCGCTCAGCCATCGCCTCTAGAAGAGCCGACTGTGTCTTTGGTGAAGTTCGGTTGATTTCATCCGCCAAGATAATATTCCCCATGAGCGGGCCAGGGCGATATTCAAACTCTCTCGTTTTTTGGTTATACATCGAGATACCGGTCAAGTCAGACGGTAGCATGTCTGGCGTAAATTGGATTCGTTTAAAATCTAAATCAATCGCCCGACTAAACGTACGGACGAGCATTGTTTTTCCGACACCTGGTACGTCTTCTAGAAGAACATGACCTCCCGCCAATAAGGCAGTCAGACTTTTGGCGATGACTTCTTCTTTTCCGACAATCACAGTTTCAATGGCAGTTATAATCGATTGGACAGTTGGACGGTACATGACGGATTCCCCTTTTTCTCTGAATCTAGGATGACTTGAAGTTAGAATGTTCTGACTTTATTGTGACATAAGAGCGTATCGGAATGAAAGGAATACTACATGCAAATACGCTCCTTATTCTTTTACCCAAAAAACGTACCCGTTCTTTAGAAAAAACGGGCACGTTTGTCGATTATTCAGGTCGCTTCACATCAAAAAGGTCGCCAAGTGTCGCATAACTATTTCCAGCCATACGACTGACCGGCGCCAATCGTCTCGCATCGATTCGCCCGTGTTCATACAATTCCCAATCGATGTGAAAACGGACGACCCGGGCAATCAAGAAATCTACAGTCGTTTGCCCTTCATGTTCAATCGGCACATGTTGATGTAATACGCATTCGAAACGAATTTTGGCTTCTTTGACACCAGGTGTCGTAATGACATCACTTGGTTGAAGCGTGAATGTTGTGCGTGATAACTCACTCTCATCCGCGTCGAGATTGGCAGCCGTCTCATTCACATCGAATACATTCGTTTCATCCACAACGTGAATGACCAACTCATTTGTAAGAAGGACATTTCGTGCCGTATCTTTCATCACTCCGCCTTTTCGCTGGACAGAGACGGAAACGAGGGGAGGATTGGAAGCAACCACATTGAAATAACTGAACGGAGCCGCATTGATGACGTCTCCATTCCGGGTCGTTACAAAGGCAATTGGTCGCGGCACAATACTACCAATTAAAAATTTATACGTGTCTCGCTCAGTTAACGCAGACGGTTCGATCGATAACATTTATTCACGCTCCTCATCCTTTTTATCTTAACTTCAAGGTAATGACCTTCTTAAATATTGTCAACTTAGAGAAGGTTGACAGGTGTATTTTTTACTCCTTTTGGGTAAATCGCATTATGTGGATGTGATTTCATGCACTTCGTATAAGCAAATTGTTTCATTTTCCTTTGCCTTTTTCATAAAATGCAGGGCAAGGAAAAGATGACCCATCGTTTTTTATGTTCAAGGAAGGAAGTAAAACGAATGATCAGCAAGTGGATTGAACAACTAAACAGTCGTCAAATACTCAGTATTTTATATAGCGTATGTGGATTTAGTCTCATTTTAACTGCGATTGGAGCCTGGTTTGTCCGAGATGGGAATGTGTCTACGCTCGAACTCACCTCCCTACGGTGGATTTGGATGATCGGACTCGTCATGTTCATCAGCGCCATCCTATTAATTGGACGTCCGCTCATTAAACGAATGGCCGATCAAAACAGCAGACTGAAAATGAAGAAAGAAAAACTAGAAAACGTGATCAAAGAATCAAAGTTGAATGAAATAAATCTCCAATATCGAAATGAATTGATTGAAGTATTGGCATCGAAAGAATCTTTATTTGATTACTCTTCTGTCATCGAAAAAATCGTCTTACTCACGAAATCTGAATTTGGTGCGTTGTTACTCACAAAAGACGGAGAAATCACCTCTGTCGTACCAAAAGAAATGACGGAAGATCAACAAGAGAGTCTTAAGAAAGAATCACTGTTGCTTAAACGTGTCATGATTTCTAAATCACCTGCTGCCACGTCGAAACGGGTCGTGGATGCTTTACACACGTATCCATATTACATTTACGAAACAGTCATCCCGATTATGGACCCGTCTGATAACAGCCTGATCGGTTGCCTCTATTTGGCCCGCTACGATGAACAGTATGATGCGAGTGAAAAATCAGAGTTGAATGCCTTCGCTAGTCAGCTCGCCATCTCACTTCTTCGGATGCAACTTTATCGTCAGATGCAGCAAGATCGAAAAGAAACGGCACAGTTGATCAATTCCGTTCGCGAAGCTATTTTATATGTGAACTACGAAGACGACACTGTCGTTGGGAATCGCGCATTTATTCGTATGTTTGATGATCTTCACTTCGATTATAAGGGATATGAAGAATTGTCAGCGATTGATATTGACATCGAGCAGCTCGCAGAACGCGTCGACCAACATGAGCAATTCGTTCGTTACTTCGAACGCGTCTTTTCACAAGATCCACCGGACGACGGACTTACGATTTCTATCGATCAAGGCGATTGTTTCATTCAGCTTTATGCTGAAAGCGTCTATCGAGACCGTCGACTTCGCGGAACGATGCTCGTCTTACGTGATGTCACAGCCGAGACCGAGGTAGACCGAATGAAGTCCGAGCTCGTTTCAACCGTATCACATGAGTTGCGGACACCCCTTTCATCAATTTACGGATTTACAGAGCTCATGTTGTCACGCGATTTGAAAGAAAATCGACGTGAATTGTATTTAAAAACGATTCATGATGAGGCAAAACGACTATCTTATCTCGTCAATGATTTCTTGGACCTTCAAAAGATGGAGTCTGGGAAACAAACATTCGAGTGGGAGCCAGTCGACTTGTACAAACTCGCTACTGACAGTGTCACGTTTTATCAAGAAACGACTGATCAACATGAATTGTTTATCGACGCCGATCCTGAAGAGAATTTTATAATCGATGCAGACTTAGAAGGAATGCGTCAGTTGCTCGGCAACTTATTAAGTAACGCCATCAAGTACTCACCAGACGGTGGGAATATACTCGTGTCACTTGAACGAGTAGACGAACAAGTCGTGATGAAAGTGAGAGATCATGGAATGGGCATTCCAAGCGCCTCTCTCCCTCACCTCTTTGGAAAGTTTTATCGTGTCGACAACTCAGATCGTCGTAAAATCGGCGGTACAGGTCTTGGTCTCGCTATTTGTAAAGAAATTGCTAAAGCCCATGACGGACAACTTCATGTAGAGTCAGTTTATGGGGAAGGAAGTACCTTCATCTGTGAGCTACCAACTTCAAAAGAGCACATCATGCAATAACACGGTCTTCGTGACCGTGTTATTTTTTACTCATTTCAGAGAAATAGGAAGGAGTTCTTTTACAAAATATAGAAAACCAAGAATAATGATTGATGTCATTCGGAAAGCCATACCCTATTCATTTTTTTCGCACGTTTTAGAGTGAAAACAAGATATACTGAATATAAAGAGATTGCTAAGATCGGAGGTATTGCCATTGGATCATCGTGACCCACCTTTTTCAGAAATTGGAGACTTTAAACAATGGGGGCGTTTTGAAATCGATGTCCCTCACATAGGGGAGCAGGCGAAGTTCCAAACGGCTGCCGCGATAGTTCGAAAACATATTCCGTTGCGGCTTGGTGGATTTTATATCATTGCGAGCGAGGAGCAAATTTTGCATAGCGGTTCGCATGACGGAAATCTGCAAAAGCATTTAATTCATTTATTGCAGCAAGTCCTTAACGGTCATTTATCAGATGAGCGCCTTGTTCAAGAACAGGTATGGACGGTGCATTATTTTACAACACCATAGAACGTCTGTAAGGACATTTAGTTTCATAAAAAATGACGCTCTCTATTGAGCGTCATTCTGTTTGTGACATGATTGAAATTACTTTCTCATAATATTCTGTCGCCAACTTATATTTTCCTGAACCTTTTAATTCTCGTGCTAGCCAAAGTGAATATTTTTGAATATATACGTAATCATTAATTGTCTCAAAATAAGCAACAGCAGCTTTCAACGCGATAATTAATGCATCTTTATCATGCGTACGATAGCAATACTCATAAATTTTAAAATGATGATCAAATTCTTCTAATCCGCTACGATCATTCTTGATTTCATATCCTTTTTCGAGCCAACTTAATATTTCTTCTGTATTTTGATAATTTACATAACCTTCAATAAGAGAAAGTACGCTGTATAATTTACTTTTCACTTCTAATTTATAATCGAAGCTTTGCATAAAATATTCAAGTGCTTTCTCTTGATCGCCCAAAGAAGAATAAATCTCGCCCATATTATTGTAGAGCATTCCAAAATAATCTGTGCGGTCTGTTGCACTAATTACTTTTACTGCTCGATGGTAATGTGCTAACGCTTCAGAAAAACGTCTTCTTCTTTTTAGAGATAGTCCAATTATTAAATGGCATTCTACAATCCTTTCAAGATAGAAATGTTCTTGAAAGTACTCGAGAGCACTTTTTACATTCTCAATAGCTGGTAGGTATTCAGTGAAGCGATAATAGGATGCTCCAATAATATATCTCATATCAGCTAATTCCCAGTCAGGGATGTTTGCTTGGGAAATTTCTTTATTTAAACATTCTAATAGTTTAAACGACTCTTCTTTTGCATTCTGATCAAAAAGAATTAAACTTTTCATCACCATAAAACGTAATTTATTCTCTTTTGATAATTGGTCTTCAACCCATCCGATTTGCTTTATATAGTCGCCTTCTCCATCAGGCATAATTTGAAATCTAGCCAAAGTCATTAATAACGTAATATATAAATCTTTTGATTGGTTTACGACTGGATGATATAAATATTTTTGAATTTGTTTTTGCTTTCCGGAGTCCTCTCTAGTCAATAGAGCGTCTCTAAGAGTATCTCTAATTTCGATTTCGATTTTTTTCGCCTGCTCCGCAAAATCGTAATATAGCGGAACATCTAATTCTAATCTTTCAAATAGTAATTCTAAAACTTCTTCACTAGGAGAAGTTTGGTTGTTTTCAATTTTACTCAAATAAGAAACTGAGCATATTCCCCTTGCTAAAACTGCTTGTTTCATCTCCTTACGCATTCGTTCAATCTTAATTAAATTTCCATAATTATATTCCATTTAAGCGATAGCCCCTTCGACCTAAGTAATTTCTTTTCTTGCATTTTCTACGTTTTATCGCATTCTTAGGAAAATTCATTTCAAATATATATAAATATCGCATGTTATTTGCAGTAGTTTCCCAACCTATAACAGTTCGAAAGACCTGATACCCATGATAAAATTTAACTATAGAACATCACTTCTTAGTCAAAATGTATCATTTGTTCTAAGTATCGCTAAGCTTTTGGAGGTGAATATAACAGATGGGTAAGTTGAATTTTCTTTTAGCAGAAGATTATATTAAACCAAAAATCTATTTTCGTTCTAAAGCTTCTGAAAATAGTATTAATTTTTCTAAAGTTAATAAAAATAACTTTTATGGCCTTGATCATCTATCCCAAATGTTACTCTCATCAAGTGGGTTCATTGTAAATGCTTTTCAAGTTGACTACTATCAATTACTACCAAAATTAATTATTGAAACACTCAGTTCAAATCAGATACACAAAAAACTGTATATTGTAGGTCCTGAGTTATCCCTTTCTATTATAAAACGTGGTCTCAAAACCAACTATGATAAACATTTTTATAATTTTCATTACTTGGGAATCGAAGAAGATCAAGATGGTTTGTTTAACCATTGTCTCAACCTTTTAAAGGAGGGACATATAGTATACGTTCTCCCGGAGGCTTCATTTCACTGGAAACCGAGCCATTTAAGAGAAAATCAATATAATGTCATCCCATTATGCAGTAGTTTTTTGAGTCAAAGTGCAGACGTCCCGGTGTTAACCACCTCTTTAAATGATGACTCAAAAATTGTATTATTTGAGCCAAGCTATCCGAATGAATATAACGGCTGTATAAATGAGTGTATTGAACAGCAATGTGACTCTATTTACCAATTGCTCAAATCTTAGTTTTGTAAATTATCATAGCTTTCATGGCTATGTAATTATATCAAATAATAATGGAGGCATTATAATGAAAAAAGTAGCAGGAATTCTATGTATCGCTGGAGCAGTTTTACTACTAGGAAGTTCAATCAAGCCACTCGGAGAGGATCTTCCTCGTATCGCAGAATTCAATAATACGATTCGTCCGATGGGTGAAGATCTTCCTCGCATCGCAAAACTTAACACTGATATCCGTCCTATGGGTGAAGATCTTCCTCGTATCGCTGGAATTAATGATATGATTCGTCCAATGGGTGAGGACCTTCCCCGTATCGCAAAAATTGAAGAGCCAATCAAGCTATTTGGTGAAGATTTACCGCGAATCGCCTTTTTAGAAGAAAAATCAAATTCATCATTTGAAGAACTTCCAAGATTAATCTAAATATCACAAAGACGCCTCGTGCGTCTTTTTTTGTTGTCAAAAGACCTCTTTATTTCAAAAAAAGATAAATAAATTAAATATTAATGCCCATTTTTTTCTTTATTATCTATATAATAATAGTGATTTGTTGATCGAATTATTGAAATGTTCAACTATTTTCTGCAAAGGAGTCACTATTTTGAATATGCTAAAGTCCAAATTACATACAAAATTATTTATTAGCTCGACACTCATTGTTTCTGCTGTTACGTTCACACCATTTGATTTCCAATCTGCTACACCTTTCAATCATCGCGTGGAAGCAGCCGCGAAATATTACACGACTACTGTAAATTTAAATCTTCGTAAAATGGCCTCGACCTCGGGAACGATTTTAACGACAATTCCTTCTGGGAAAACCGTAACTTATTTAAGTACATATGGATCATGGTACCGCGTTTCTTATAACGGAACTGTTGGATATGTGTCTTCTCAATATCTTAAAGCATATCAACCGACCACTGTGAAAACTTACACGACCACGGCCAATTTGAACCTTCGTAAAATGGCCTCCACTTCAGGCACGATTTTAACGACCATTCCGAGCGGGAAAGAAGTGATTTACCTCAGTACATATGGCTCGTGGTACCGTGTTTCTTATAATGGAACAATCGGTTACGTATCTTCTCAGTATGTAAAGGTCACTTCTTCATCTACCATCACGCCGGATTCAACAACGACCTACTATACTACAGCCAATTTGAACCTTCGGAAGATGGCCTCGACTTCGGGCACGATTCTACTGACAATTCCTTCTGGGAGTGCCGTGACGTATTTGAGCACGTACGGTTCCTGGTATCGCGTCACGTATAAAGGTGTCACTGGCTATGTCTCTTCACAGTATGTGACAACGTCAAGCGGAAGCGATACGTCTAAAAAAACTATCGTCATTGATGCGGGACATGGTGGGAATGATCCTGGGGCCGTTTATGGGTCAGTATATGAAAAAGTCATTGCACTTGATATGGCCAAGCGATTGATGAGTACATTGACGAACACATATGACTATGACGTCAAGTTGACACGTTCGACTGATACGTATCTTTCCCTGTCAGAGCGAGTCTCATTGAGCAAATCGTATAAAGCTGACGTTTTTGTTAGTCTCCATGCAAACTCATCTGTTTACACTTCTGCGAATGGACACGAGGTACTCGTGCCGACAACAGAAAGTTATACGACAAATCCATATATTTCTGCGAGTCGATTGCTTGGCTCATCAATTAATCGAGAGATCGGTTCACGTATTTACGCCGTTCAAAACCGTGGTGTGAAATACCAAAATGTATACGTCGTCGGAAAAAATGTCGTGCCTTCAACACTCGTCGAATATGGCTTTATCAGTAATTCAAACGATCGTGCTTATTTGACGAATGGAACGAATCGCCAACAAATGGCGAATGCGACAGCGACCGGTATCCATCAATTCATGCGTTCGTATTACTAAAAAATAAGGAACTTAGCATTCATCGCTAAGTTCCTTATTTTATATTCACTTCCCAGATCATATGAGACGCTCCCTGTCCCCAATAATGCTCGAGGATTAATGACGGTTCACCCAATTGTTTTTGCCAATAGGCCTGAGCGCTAGGAAATCCCGCATCCAAATAAAAGACGTGGTGCTCTCGCGCGAGGATTTCTCGTTTCATCTCTTCTAATAAAAACTGCCCGACTCCTTTGCGTTGCATACGAGGAAGGACATAGACACTCCCTAGTTCAATGGCATCTCGCTTGATTTCCAAATGTCCCGATATGATATCGTTCGGAGGCAGCAATGCCCCCGCTCCAACCAGAACTCCTTCTTGTTCAACCACGTACAGTTGAACATGGTCGTCTTCAAAATGATCCTGAATCGTCGTGTTCAGGCGTGCCACTTCCTCATCGAGCAGGTCAGCGTCTTCAAAACGCTCTCGCCGAATCAAATCACTCAAACTCTCCATAAATAAGCGCTGCAAAGATTTAACGTCGGATTGCTCGAGTGTGCGAAAGTTCAAGACGTCCACTTCCTTTTCTCTTTTATATTGTGATTCTTTACCCTCACGAATTCGGTGCGTAACACTCGGGTACGAAGGAATGAATTCTTCGAGCGGTTCATAATTCAACTTCCCATACGTTTTCCAGATGATGATGATGGCTGCCGTCAATACCGTAATCGTTAGATGAATAAAACCAATTGGATATCCATTCTCTGCGTGTAACCCAGTCATAAAGAGCATCACGTTAAACATGGTATGCATGAGAAAGGCTGACCACAGATTACGAGAGGTAGCATTGTATAACCAGCTGATGAGAACGCTATATGAGATCACGGTCAACCCATATGCCCAAAATGGAAAGTTCGCCTGCCCTGTTCCGACCATAAAGAATAGCGGGATGTGCCAGCTCGTCCAAATCGCACCAAGCCCGATACTCGCCCATAGTGGAGACAGTCTCGATTGCAGCGCATCCAGCAAGTATCCGCGCCATCCATACTCCTCTTGGAGGGTTCCGCCGAGAAATAACATATAAAGAAAATAAGGCACAATCCACCAAGGTTCTCGAACGATTAATGCATCGCTACGATCTGTCCACCAATAAGCGATAAGGAATAAGAATGGAACCAATAAGAACGGAATCGCATAGTACTTCCAGTTTATCCTGAACTGAAGACTCTTTTGAAACAGGTGTCTTACACCCGCACGACCGCGAAGTCGATACATCGTCAGAAAGCCAGAAATGCTTGGTCCGAATGCTCCTATGATGACGATTGCCACAATCGGTAAATCGGTCCACCAATATAGGCTCGCCCAGACAATCCAAGAATATCCGAACGTGATTGTGATAAATCGAATGATTTCTGAAGTTTTGTACATAACGAGTCTCCTTCCTGTTGATAAGTACCCGTTATTTCATCATGAAATACCCAACCCACTCATTCTTCTCAATTTGTTCAATAAGGCCTCAATAAAAAAGAACACATATGCTTTCACATATGTGCTCATCACTATATCTCATTCTCTTAAGAAACTCGCTCTTTTTCTTCTTCTCGAATCAAATGATATTGGTCGAGAATCAATTGCGTCAATGTGTCTCCCTCATGGAGCTGCAAATATTTTTCAATCGTTAACGAGATACCGTGTTCTTCAATCGACAAATTCAGTTCTGACGATTCCGAATCCTCCGGGTTATGGTAATGGAGGGCAGCCGCAATCCCGTAGGCGAGTTCGTTCGGCTCGATTCCGTTATCCATCAACTCACGCGCTGGTTTGACGAGACGATCGCTCGGTCCGAGCTTACGAATCGGCGAACGCGCCACACGTGACACTTCATCCTTTAATTTCGGATTTTCAAAACGCTTGATGATTTTTTGGATGTATTGGCTATGCTCTTTCGCCTCAAAACCATATTTCTCAAGCAGTAACCAACCCGTCTCATACAAGGCTCCTTGAACGACTTGACGCACGCGGCGATCCTTCAGCGCCTCGTCAATCGTCGCCTTTCCGAACAACGAACCGATATAAGAGGCGATGGCATGTCCTGTATTGACTGTGAAGAGCTTCCGCTCGATGTACGGTCCGATCTCTTCGACCCATGTCACACCTTGAATCGGTGGTTGCGCGTTCAGTCCTTGTGTCTCGATGACCCATTCATGGAACGTCTCGACTTCTACGTAAAGCGGGTCTTCATGTTGTTGGAGTGGCACGATCCGGTCGACCGCCGCGTTCGGGAAGAAGACGTTCGCCTCCCCGACGCCACCACATGCCTCTACTTCTTGACGAAGAATGGCACTCCCACCAATCATATTCTCACATGCGATGACATAGACCGGTGCGTCCTCGACTTCACGCGCCCGGAGCCCTTCGCTGATCAATGGCGCTACTTTTGAAAGAAGTGAGGGTCCGACAGCCGTCGTTACGAGGTCTGCTTCTGCAATCAAAGCTGCGACGCGGGCTGGTTCTTTCAAACTGTTAACCCCACGTACCCGGTCGACAATGATCCGATCGACCCCATCCTCTGCGAATCCGACCTCATAATGACGTTTTGATTCGAGTGCTTCGATGACCGTGTCGTTAATGTCGACGAACGTCACTTCATAACCACTTTGATTGAGCAACAATCCGATAAACCCGCGTCCAATGTTTCCTGCCCCAAAATGAACAGCTTTCATTTATGCCACCTCTTCCATGAAGAGCGCCAAGATTTCCTCTTTCGTCTTCGCCTGAACAAGGCGCTCCACGTTTTCTTCATCCGAGCAGAGGATCGCGATTTGCGAAAGGAGCTCTAAATGTTCATCATTCACGCCTGCAATCCCGATGACGAGTTTTGCCGTCTGTCCACCAAAGTCGACACCGTCCGGTACTTGCAGGAACGAGATTCCCGTCTTTTGAACCGCTGACTTCGCTGCTTCTGTACCGTGTGGAATGGCGACGTGATTACCGATATAGACGTTTGCGATCGCTTGACGTTCATGCATCGCCTCTACATACTCCGGCGTCACACAACCGGCGTCCTGTAGGACTGTTCCGGCCGCTGTGATCGCTTCCTCTGTCGTTGCGAATGTTTGGTTAAGTCGAATCATCTCTGTTTGAATGAATGGCATTTTAATTTCCTCCTAATGGCTAAACCGTATCTCTATCTGTTCTGTTTTCAAGAAATTTTACTGCGTTCGGCTTTAATTTCTTCTACCAATTGATCATAGTAATCGGCGTTCAAGAAGTTCGTCACTGAACGATGGATTGCATTCGGTGCTTGCGCTTCTGCGCGCTCGGTTAAGTCCTCATGGGTGATGACAAACTGTGCATCTTTCGGTAAGTTGCTGATTGACGTGTTCGTCACTTTGATTGGCAAGTTCGCTTTGTTGACCTTGTTCCGGAGAACCGATGCCCCCATCGCACTTGAACCCATACCTGCATCACATGCGAAGATGATGTGGTCCACTTTATCAAGACGATCTGTCACAAGAGCAGATGCGTAAGACTGTTTGCCTTTCATCGCGCTCACGTTTTGTGTCGCTTCTTCGAGTGATACTTCCTCTGCTGCGCTTGATTTCAAGATGACGCTCGCCACAGCGAATGTGACCGCTGCTGACAAGAGAATCCCTGCCACGAGTCCGAGGTATGAACCACGTGACGCCATCGCGAGAATCGCGAAGATACTACCTGGTGAAGCCGGTGCGACGAGACCAACATCAAAGAGAACGAATGTGAAGATCCCTGTTGCGCCCCCTGCGATCATTGCCAAAATCAAAATTGGCTTCATCAATACGTATGGGAAGTAAATCTCATGAATCCCACCGAGGAAGTGAATGATTGCCGCACCCGGTGCTGTACGTTTCGCTGCACCTTTAGCGAAGAACATATATGCGAGAAGTAATCCAAGACCTGGTCCTGGGTTTGCTTCAAGTAAGAAGAGAACGGATTTTCCAGCTTCTGCGACTTGATCGACACCGAGTGGGCTCAAGATCCCGTGGTTGATGGCGTTGTTCAAGAAGAGAACTTTTGCCGGTTCGATGAAAAGACTCGCGACCGGAAGCAATTTCGCTCCGACGATCCAGTCAACGCCTGCTGCCATCACTTTATCGAGGGCGCTCATGATTGGACCGAAGATTTCGAACCCACCAAGCATGAGAAGACCACCGATGATCCCGACCGAGAAGTTGTTGACGAGCATTTCGAATCCTGCTTTGACTTTGCCTTCAAGGGCACGGTCGACTTGGCGGATGATATAACCACCGAGTGGACCCATGATCATCGCTCCAAGGAACATCGGAATGTCTGTCCCGACGATGACCCCCATCGTGGCGAGCGCTCCGACGACCCCGCCTCGTACGTCGTGAAGTAATTTACCACCCGTGAAACCGATGAGTAATGGTAAGAGATATGTGATCGTTGGACCTACGAGTTCTGCCAAGTTTTCGTTTGGCCACCATCCTGTTGGAATAAAGAGTGCTGTGATAATCCCCCAGGCAATGAAGGCACCGATGTTCGGCATGACCATCCCACTGAGGAAACTACCGAACCGTTGTACTTTGACTCGGACCCCGCCCGAGCTCGCTTGCGTATTCGCCATGTATAAAACCTCCAGTCGTTTAAATGTGAAAGGTTGAATGTGTAGTGTAGCTAACCGGTTTGTGCTCTACACCTGTATTGTATGCCTGGAGTAAGCGCTTTCTCAATTCAATCCAGTTCACACTTTGGCAACATTCTGTGCCAAACAAAAAAATGACCATGGTTCGGTCATTTTTCATACAACGTCTCATGAATCATTTTCTTCATGCATTCATGCAACAACAAACGAAGGTCCTCTTTCGTCCCCGTGCTGTATAGACGCATGTGTTCCTCACTCTCAATGAGCGAACCACTAATCGCGCTTAAAAATTGAAGTTCGACATCCCGTGCTTCTTCTGGTGCCAAGAGCACGAGCAGTCGTGTCACGGGTTCAGTCGATTGATCCATCATGAGAAGCGGGATTGACGTCGTTAAATCAAACGCGAATACACTCGCTTTCTCAATTGAAGTGTGTCGTCCGTGAAACAATGCGAGTTTCGTACCCGGCACCCCAAGACCTGCGACCTCGTGACGACGAAGCAATTGTGCGGATAACTGAATCCCGCTTTGCACGAGTTCCCGTTCCTCGAGATGTGTCCCGATATCAACCAGAATATCCTCTAAGCGGTCTGTATTGTTGAGTGTGACCAAGTCAAACTGATGATCCATCCGCTCGAACGTCTCTACGAGCTCTCCTAGTTCGGCAAAATCAAGCATCGTTGAACGTGGTTTCGGCGTTAACGTTTGGAATGATTGCGGTAACGACAATAAAAGATGACGGACACGCTGTACTTCCTCACTCGTCAATAACGGATTGACAATCAACGTTGGCACGGAGAGCGGTGGTAACGGAACGGTCGACAAAATCACATCATATTCTTCAAGTCGATGTTGTTCTAAACCAAATAGAGACGAGTTGACAACGTCTTGCATCTCCGGGAACTCTTGACGTACCCGATTGACGAGCATCTTCGACGAACCGAGTCCGGCCGAACAGACGACAAGCGCCCGATATTCACGACGCCGTACTGGCTTGACGAGCGCTGCCGCGAAGTGCATCGCCCAAAAAACAGTCTCTTCTTCGGAGAACGTATTCGTCCCAAAGACGATATCGGCAGCCTGTTGGATTGCCGAACGAAGTCCCGGGTAGTCGCGGTCGATATGGGGTTTCACCGTACTCGTCTCCGGCAAAGCCTGCGTGTTCATACTCGATAGGATGTGCGCGAGCAGCCCTCGTTCAAGTGCCGCGTCATCCGTAAAGGTGAATCCATAGATGAGTGAGACGTGATGAATCAGTTTATGCACCCGAATCTGCATGATCCATCGTTCTTCTTCATCTTCTTTCATTTGATCTTTAATCGAGCGGAGACGATTCGCCTCCTCCGCGAACCAGACACGTTCCGCCATCGAGTAAGTGATCCCCAGTGCCTCTTCCATATCGGTGGCGACTTTCAAATAGTCCTCAGACCGTCCTTTCGTATACATCTCTAAAAAGAATCCGGACGCTAGCCGCTCTTGTTGCACTCCATAGGCGAACGTGACCCGCATGATGGTGCGGTCATCCATCCGTTCAAACGAGCGTGACTTCAAATAATCATAGCCGTCTCGAAGAGCTTCGAGCATCTCTTCACATGGCACGGTCTTTAAAAATGCTGGAATGTAGTCATCCTCGCCACGGACGAAGCGATAAAAGGCAAGCGTGTCCCAGTGGGCAAGGAGGGCGTTAATCAATAGCTTACGCTTCTCTGACTCATAGCCGAGCACTCTTGCACCGACACCCTTTTTTCGCTCGACTTCCAAATGATATTCTTCGAACCAACGATCCAATTTCTCTAGGTCTTGTGTCAACGTGCTCGGCGACACGTGCATCTGTTTGGCGACCGCCTGCAATTTGAGCGTATCGCTCTCGAACAAGAGGCGCCACGCCAGCTCAAATAAGCGGTCCTCGCTCGTCGGGATCGCTTCTGCAGATAAGATGAGGTCTTCTCGTAACTGTTGTTTCGCCGACGGTTTGCCGACAAGGCTAAGTCCATGCCCCCGTTGCCAGGCAAGTTCGAGCTCGAACTCTTTCAAGATGCCTTCAAGTAATTGTCGTTCGCGTTGAATCGTGCGTTCAGACAAATTCACCGCCTGCGCGATTTCGGCGAGCGGTGTCGATGTCTCGGTTGCCAATAAGTGTAGTAAGATTGACCGCTCTCGTGCGGTCCACTCATGTCTCATGCTCATCCATCCATTCTTCGACAAGTAGTCGGTATTCCTCGAGCGACAGGAGTTGTCGGACTGATCGAACACGTGCGGTTGGATGGGTGACCGGGGTCGCCCCTTCCTGATAGAGAATCAAATCCACCTCGTTTGGGATGTTTTGAATCGTTCCGTGCGTAATCGTACAAGACAAGCTCCCATCGCTTGCCTGTGCAAATAACTTCGCCGCTATCGCACTCGTCACAAAACCGCTGTGGCAAGCAATGTATACGTTCATGTCAGCCCTTCTTTCGTCGCTTATCTTTATCTAATCATAAGTTGGAACCGCTTACTTCTCCTACTATTTTGCTTGTTGGCAAAGATATCGGCAAGTAGTAAAAAGCACCTCTCGTAATGAAAGGTGCTTCTTCACTATTTAATTTATTCCACCGTCACCGATTTCGCCAAGTTACGTGGCTTGTCGACGTCACAACCACGGGCGAGTGCCGCGTAATATGCCATCAATTGAACTGGCAATACGTTGATGAGCGGTGCCAAGAGTGGCTCGACATGCGGCAAGATGAAATCATCGTTCTCGTGTTCCACACCTTGCATGGAGATGATACAAGCGTTCGCGCCACGAGCGACGACCTCTTTGACGTTCCCACGAATATTCAAGTTCGTTTTCGGTTGTGAGATGAGTGCGATGACCGGTGTCCCGTCTTCGATCAAGGCGATTGACCCGTGCTTTAGTTCCCCACCCGGGTACCCTTCCGCTTGGATATACGAGATTTCCTTCACCTTGAGCGCTCCCTCAAGACAAACAGACGCGTCGAGCCCACGCCCGATGAAGAACGTATTCGGTGTCGTCTTCAAGTAACGTTCCGCAAGGTCTTCGAACAACTCTTTTTGCGCCATGATGGAATCCATGATCGTCGCGACACGAGCGAGTTCCGGCATAAGGTCGAATGGTAACGCTTTACCCGTCGCACGAGCGATGTCGTATGCGAGAATCGCGAGGACGGCAATCTGAGCCGTGTACGCTTTCGTCGAAGCGACCGCGATCTCCGGTCCGGCATGGAGGAGCATCGTCTCGTTCGCTTCACGTGAGAGTGTCGATCCCGGGACATTCGTCATCGTGAGCGCTTTATATCCGCGCTTCTTCACTTCGACGAGCACGGCTCGGCTGTCCGCTGTCTCACCGGATTGTGATAAGAAGACGAACAACGGACGTTCACTTAAGAGAGGCATGTTGTAGCCAAATTCAGAAGAAACATGCACTTCTGTCGGAATACCGGCAATGCGTTCCAAAATATCTTTTCCGACGAGTCCGGCGTTATAGCTCGTCCCACACGCGACGATATAGATGCGGTCCGCTTCCGAGACGAGCTCGCGCACGCCTTCTGTGAGTTCGATGTCGCCGTTCTCGTTCTGGTAGTGCTGGATGATGTTGCGGATGACGGCCGGTTGCTCGTCCATCTCCTTCAACATGTAGTGCGCGTACGTGCCTTTCTCGATGTCTGACGCATCGATTTCGGCCGTGTACGGTGCACGCTCGAGTACGTCACCGTCGAGCGTCTTGATCGTTGCCGATTCACGTGTGAGGATGACGATCTCGCCGTCGTGGAGCTCGAGGTACTGGTCCGTCACCTGGAGCATCGCCATCGCGTCCGATGCGACGACGTTGAACGTGCCGTCCCCGAGTCCGACGAGAAGCGGTGACTTGTTCTTCCCGATATAGAGGCGCTCTTTGTCTTCTGAGTCGATCATCGCGATCGCGTATGAACCGTGGAGGTCCGAGAGCGTCTTGCGGAACGCCGCCTCGACATCACCGAGCTCGACGAAGTGCTTCTCCATGAGCTGGACGATGACTTCCGTGTCCGTCTCTGAAAGGAACGGGACCTCGAGTGTCGCTTTTAACTGTTCATCATTCTCAATTACACCATTGTGGACGAGCGTGAAGCGTCCTGTCGTACTTTGGTGCGGGTGGGCGTTCGGTACGCTCGGTACCCCGTGTGTCGCCCAACGTGTGTGACCGATTCCGATCGTTCCTTCTGCGTCAGCCGATACGATGTCACGGAGTGCTTGGATTCGTCCAACTTCTTTGAATATACGAACGTCATCACCGACCAAGGCAATCCCTGCCGAGTCATAACCACGGTACTCGAGCTTTTCAAGTCCTTTCAATAAAATCTCTTTCGTTCCAACTTGTCCGATCATCCCTACGATTCCACACATAAACAAATCTCCTCTATTCTTCGATTTCTCGAAAAAGGAAACGGGCTTTTTAGAGTGATGTCATCAAGTCTCGCTTTGTCCGTCCGGTCGCCCGAGCGTTTTATCGAGACTCTCTCAGTCGTGACACGCGACTGGAAGGCATCCGCCGAATTCCTCGATCACCTTCGTCCTCGTCAACTCCGCAGAGTTCTGGCGCTTTTATCTCATATCCAGCCGTTTCTCCAGATACGCTTTCATGCTATCGAGTACAAGATGTGTTGGATAGTGGAATCGTAAAAATAGTCGTTCAATACTTTTTTACCGTTCATGTAAAAGTCACCACTTTCACTAAAAAGCCATCCGTTCATCAGGTTTTCGAGTGGGGATAGAACGGGCATGATACAAGTAACGAGTAAAGAAATGAGGGGAAACACATGGGTGGCATCTTCCTATTGATCGGCATACTGTTATCCGTCTTATCCAGGTGGCTCGAATTTGAAGGGAATAACACGTTAGGAGACGTCATGTTGTTTCCTGCGATTTTTTTCATGGCCATGGCATTCTTATGCAGTTTTCCTTACTTCAAAGACTGGTGGGACGACCGCTCCACACGTAAGAAAGCATTTTTATTCGTGATCTTTGCCGCAGTTGCCATCCTCTGTCTACAAGCCGCTTTCTGGTTTGTCGTCTGGCGAGATCAATGGCTCGGGCTCCTTTTCGTCATACCGTTCTTGGCATGTGCGGGGTTCATCGCTCGGTTGTTCAAATAATTAGGAGGATGCGCCGCAGCACATCCTCCTTTTAGTTCACGATGACATCGACGACCACTCCGTAATGATCACTCGGTACAATGTCGGTACCCGTTTGCATGTCCCCGAACACGTTGACATCCTGGATCTCAACATCTTTCCACTCGGAACGGATCAAAATCCAATCGTATCGTTCAGACTGCGTAAGATGAGAAGATTGTAAGTACGGATTCTGTTTTACGTCTAGCGTCGGCAGTGGCTCTTCCGCAACAAACGTCGTCACGTCCCGCCACCCTACATCCGATAAGTCATGATAGATAGTGGATTGAGGGTGATCATTGAAATCTCCACACAACACTTCGATCAACTTCTGGCATCCTTTGCTTAACCAGTCTTGAACCGCTCTCATCTGACGTTCTCGAATCGAAGGAGAGCGCCAGTTCAGATGGACGTTGGTGATGCCCCATTCCTGGCTTCCCCGTCCAAGCGTCACTCGTGTCGCACAAAAG
Organism: Exiguobacterium sp. s34; assembly: GCF_018617435.1. Lineage (NCBI taxonomy): Bacteria > Bacillati > Bacillota > Bacilli > Caryophanales > Exiguobacterium > Exiguobacterium sp. s34. Next base: position 26,532 of record NZ_JACSKE010000007.1, read on the forward strand.
TTTGACTCTTCAACATCTTCTTCCCAAATCGCTTCAACTGAAGACAAGGGAATCTTGCTCAAAAAAGCGAGTCCTTCGTCTGGTGAGTCAGGGTAAGGATGAAAAACGCAGAACGGATACCTTGTTTGTTCAGCAATGTCATGAGCCACACTTCCCTGTTCATAAGAACGGACTTCTTGCAGGGCAATCACATCCGCGTCGATTCGTTTTACTTCTTGGCAAACCGCTTCGATTCGCTCTTGCCATAACGTTTCATTGTTCCAAATGTTATATGTCGCAATCCTCACTTCATATTCCTACTTTCTAGAGTGAGTCACGCGCTCCCCCACTTCTGTTCTTCCTTTAACTCTCGTTCCGTGACATAGTTCTCATCAAGACGAACCATATATCGCTCATACCATTTATGTCCGATGACTGATATGACACCTCCAGTGACCATCAATCCGATAAAGTAAGGTGTCTCAATTTGTTTCGTGATCCATCCGAACATGAGGATTAGCAAAACCGGGAACGTCAAAAAATTAAAAATCGACATCAAGTGTATGTGACGTTTGGCGTCTCGATTCGTTAAATATTTCAATTGAATCGTTTCTTTCTTCCAAGATTTCTTAATCGCAAATAGGCCTGCAAATTGACCAATCAAAAGAACGGTTTCTGCTGACACCCATCCTTTTTCAGTCGCAACAAACAGCGAAATACAGATCATCCACGACAGAAAAGTGAAGACTCCATTCTTCTCAGACTCAACACTGGCGAGCTCTCTCATTTGATCACGTTTGTTCACGACGTTGCTCCTTCTCGTATTCACGGACCTCACGAATCTCTTTCAAATCTTTATCCGTCAAATAGTTCTCATCATAGGACTGAATAACGCGGTCGAACCGTTTCGCCAAGTATTCAATCCCGAAAAACGTCAGCTGCGAAAGGAGGAACACACGGAATGATTGTGGACCTGTCGTTTCACTCGTGAAATAAAAGAGTCCATAAATCCCGACACCCGTCAAAGCGAGCGTGTGTGCAATCATTTTGAACGATAAGAGGTTACGTGCCGTTTGATTTTTCACGAAACGCAGCCACATCTGGTATCGAACAAAAATACCTGTCAACACGACAGCGAGCACCGCATATAATGCTCCCGTGACGACCCCATCTGAGAGTGTCCAATACGAGGCGTAAATCAAAAAACTGACAACAAGCCCGATGCCGATGATTCCGACACCCCATCCGGTCCAGCGGTCTACTTTTAAAATCGTATCGATTTGTGATTTTACTTTTGGTGATAATTCCATACGTCACCTCTCCCTTCTATCACTTCCTCGTACGTCGGTAGCTCTGGTTCAATATGTTGGAGTTGTTTCGTAAACCACTTCTGGCGAATCGGACTGAGTACTCCCCATATTCCAAAAAAGAGACCAATCATGAGACCAAATTCTTCTGCTGTCAGCAGGGTCACCATGAGTGTAGTCAACAAAATCGCGTCCATCCATTCAAACATGTATTGGAAAATGAGGACTCGATGCGCTTTTGGATGTTTTGTCATTCGCCACATGATGCGCATCTCTTGAAAACCCGTCACGACGATGAGTACAGAGACCGACACCATAATAGGAATCAACCATATTTTCTCTAACAAGAGGGCGACAATGACGGCCGTGACATACAAGATCAAGACGGGTACGGCATAACGTCGCATCCGTTGCACCCACTTTACATCTTGCTCCATCTATACCGCCTCCTTGTCTATTTTCATATACCCTTCGTCTTGTCGTTTCGTTTGTTTGTTCACGTTCAACGTCCATAGTATCGCGCCACCGATGAACACCGTCACATAAATGTACGCTACGTTAGACGTGAACAATAGTTGATCATTCAATGCGAGAAAACAGGCAACACTATTAATCACGTCCCGAGCAAGCTGACGATGATACAACCCTTTCAACTTTGGTTGAAACCCCAAACGCATCTGATAACGCTTCACGTATAAGATGTTCAATGGAATGAGTGCACAGGTGATATACAGCACGCCCCATGTGAGCTCATCGGTCAATAAGCTAATCGGTAACATCAGTACCACAAATGTTCCAAACAGGCCGAAAATCCATTGGTCGAATAAACGTTTCCATGCCTTCTCTTGCGTCATGCGTTCATTCATCATTTTTGCCGTTCCTGATCCAACTGATGTAATAGCGGGGCATGTTCCTTTAGTTTCTTTTGAAACATGCGCGACACCTGATCGCTCACCGCTCCCCATACAAGCAGTCCAATCGCTAACGCCAAACTGTCATATTGAAAGATGAGAAGAGCTGAAACCAGGGAGACAAGCACACCTGAACTGATCAAGTCATAAAGTAGGTTCCACTTCAGTAATTGCACTACATTTCGATCATTCATATGCGTACGACGCATCCGATACTTCTTCACGTCTAACCCAATCATAGCGATTCCAATCAAGAGAAATGGAACGGTCAACCAGACATAACGACCAAAGAACGATAGGACAATGGCGACCACAATAAACGTCAGCATTACGTAACCGACCCGAAGATGTGACTTCCGCCATGCTGTTTCTTCCGTATACCAATGTGTCTCAGTCAAATCAAACACATCCTTTCTCTAGCGTGCATTTCTCTTATATACGTAATCTCACCCTTCATTGTTTCACATTTTCCGAATATTCCCTCAATGATTCGTTCGACTTTTTTCAACAATTGATAAATGAAACGTATCCGCTTACAAAGGTTATCTGCTATACTGGTAGCAAATTCATTCCTACAAATTTTTTGTGAAAGGTGTAGAACTGTATGTCTCCGAAGTACAAGCAAGTTGCGAGTCAGATTGAATCAGACATTGTCAATCATGTCTACCAACATACGAATAAACTATTGACCGAGGATGAGTACGCCAATAAATACGGTGTCAGCCGCAACACGGTCCGAAAAGCGATCGAAATTCTCGTCAACAAAGGATATGTCTATCAAGTTCAAGGGAGTGGCGTCTTCGTCCGCGACCACTACAATAGCGATTACATCAATCTTGAAAAACTCCAAGGTCTCACGAGTGACTTCAGTGGTCGGAAAGTCGAGACGCGCGTCTTACATTTCGAACAGACGGTCGCGAACGATGAAGTCGCGGAGCGGATGAAGTGCCCAATTGGTACACCCGTCTATTTCGTGAAACGGCTACGTCTCGTCGATGATCATCCGTTCTCGGTAGAGGATTCGTACTTCCGAAAAGAGCTCGTTATCTACTTAGACGAAAACATCGTTCAAAAGTCGATCTATACGTATTTACGAAACGATCAAAAGCTCGCCATCGGATTTGCTGATCGTGTCATTTATGCGGATTTCCTCGATGCAGACTCAGCTAGCCTGCTCGACCTGAAAGAGAACGACCCTGCTTTGATTGTCGATAACACCGTTTACTTAACAAACGGACAAATCTTCGACGTCTCTCGTTCCACCCATCATTTTAAACATGTCAAAATGCTCAAAGTCTCGAACATCAAGTCCTAAACGCGCCCGAGAGATGCTTTTCTCGCGCGCATTTTTTTATGCCATTTTCTAAAAAGTAAGGGTTTACACGAAAACGCTTTCGTGCTACTATCAACATGTAGAAAATAATTTGTACCTATGAATTCCATTTATCCATACAAAAAGGAGAGATATTATGGTTTCGGAAACAATTGAAATCTCACCGGAAGATATTTTCGGTCTCATCGCCCTCTCGGGTGACGCCAAAGCGAGCTACCATCAAGCGATGCTCCTCATGCAAGAAGGAAAAAAAGAAGAAGCAGAGGCAGCAGTCGTTGCTGGTGACGCGACATTAAAAGAAGCACATGCGATTCAAACGAAATTCGTGACGCTCGAAGCACAAGGTAAATCGGCAACGGTCGGTGTCCTCATGGTGCACGCGCAAGATCACTTGATGAACACGATTCTCGTCAAAGAAATGCTTGGATATATGATGAACATGCAAAACGAAATCAACGAATTGAAAGGAATGGATCAAAAATGATTAAAATCGGACTCTTCTGTGCGGCAGGAATGTCAACAAGTATGTTAGTAGAAAAAATGAAAGCGGTTGCCTCTGAACGTGGCATCGAAGCTGAAATCGCAGCTTATCCAGAATCAGAGATGGAAACTTACGTTGACAACATCGACGTTGCACTTCTCGGACCACAAGTGAAGTACCTCCTTTCAAAAGGAAAGCAAATCTGTGAACCAAAAGGTGTTCCAATCGACGTCATCAACACAGTCGACTACGGCATGATGAACGGTGCGAAAGTATTAGACCACTCATTGAAACTTGTAAATAAATAAACTGAGGTGACTACTTTGAAAATGCCTAAAGATTTCTTGTTCGGCGCTGCTTCGGCCTCTTACCAGGTCGAAGGCGCATGGAACGAGGACGGGAAAGGCCTCTCGAACTGGGACGTCTTCTCGAAAATTCCTGGTAAGACATTTGAAAACACAAACGGCGACGTCGCAGTCGACCATTACCATCGTTATAAAGAAGACATCGCGCTCATGGCGGAGATGGGACTCGAATCGTATCGCTTCTCGATCTCATGGCCACGTGTCTTCCCGAACGGTACGGGTGAAGTGAACGAAAAAGGACTCGAGTTCTATAACAACTTGATCGACGAATGTTTGAAACATGACATCGTCCCATTCGTCACGCTCTACCATTGGGATCTTCCACAAGCACTTGAAGAAAAAGGCGGCTGGAAGAACAAAGAGACGGTTGACGCATTCGTCCGTTTCGCGGATACTTGCTTCCAATCGTTCGGTGATCGTGTGAACCACTGGATCACGTTCAACGAAGCGGTCATCTTCTGCTCACTTGGATACTTAACAGGCGCACACCCGCCAGGCATCGAAGGCGACGTCAAAGGTTATTTCCAAACGACGCATAACGTTTTCGTCGCTCACGCCCGTGCTGTCGAGCTCTTCAAACGAAACGGTCACACTGGCGAAATCGGGATCACACACGTGTTCAACCCAGCGTTCAGTATCGATGACGCAGAAGAGAACAAGTTTGCTGAAATGCACGCGAACGCTTATGCGACACATTGGTTCTACGATCCAATCTTAAAAGGTGAATATCCGGAGTACGTCGTGAACGGTTTAAACGAACAAGGTCTTCTCCCTGAAATGACGGAGGAAGAACTCGACGTCTTGAAACGTACTGCTCCGATGAATGACTTTATCGGTCTCAACTACTACAGCCCGCAGCGCGTCATGAAAAATGACTCTGCGCTCGTCATGGCTGGTGGACGTGAGAACTCGACAGGTCGCCCTGGTAACCCATCGTTCGATGGTGTCTACAAGACAGTTAAGATGGACGACAAAGTGTACACGAAATGGGATTGGGAAATCTCACCGGAAGCGTTCCTCGATGGCATGCATATGTTGAAAGATCGTTACGGCGACGTCAAAATCTATATCACAGAGAACGGTCTCGGTGATGTCGACCCGATCGTCGACGGCGAGATCATGGATACGCCACGGATCGAGTACATCGAAGGTCACCTTCGCGCAGTAAAACACGCTGTTCAACAAGGCATCAACGTTGCCGGTTACTATGCTTGGTCTGCAATCGACCTACTTAGCTGGTTAAATGGTTATAAGAAACAATACGGGTTCATCTACGTCGACCACAACAATGGTCTCGCACGGAAGAAGAAACAGTCGTTCCACTGGTATAAAGAGATCATCGCCACGCGCGCTGAAGACCTATAAGGAGGTTCCCCTATGAGCCGCTTAGAAAGAGTATTTGAAAAGTTCACCCCTGCTTTTGTTCGCTTTGCGAACGCCAAGCCCGTCCTTGCGATTAAGGACGGGTTCATCCTCACGATGCCGATGACAATCATCGGATCGTTGTTCCTTCTCATCCTGGCGTTACCGATTCCAGGTTGGGCTGACTTCATGTCAGGTCTATTCGGAGCAGACTGGTCACTCCCGCTCACGCAAGTCGTCGGTGCGACGTTTGACATCCTTGCTTTAATCGGTGTTTTTGGAATCGCTTACTCATACGTCAAGAACGAAAAGATCGAAGGCGTACCAGCTGGTATCCTTGGAATCATCTCGTTCCTCATCATCACACAAGCTTCTGTCTTGTCTGAATCTGGGGAATTCGTTGGTGGCGTCATTCCAAAAGTATGGACAGGTGGACAAGGTGTCCTCGCTGCCATCATCGTTGGATTGACAGTCGGATTTATCTACTCGCAGTTCATCAAACGCGGAATCAGCATTAAAATGCCAGACGGTGTTCCACCAGGCGTATCGAACTCATTCTCTGCACTTGTTCCTGGTTTGGCAATCATCTCACTCGCCGTTGCGACGTTTGCGATTTTCCAAGCGGTTGCAGAGCGTACGTTCACAGAAGTCATCTATGATGTTCTTCAAGCTCCACTTCAAAACTTGACGGATACACTCGCAGGAGCCGTCATCATCATGGTGCTCATGTCTGTCATGTGGTGGTGTGGAATTCACGGAGCCGCAATCCTTATGGGAATCATGGGACCTCTTCTCACAGCGAACGCGCTTCAAAACCAAGCGATCATCGATGCTGGTGGTACGCTCGTCGCTGGCGAGAACGCAAAAATCGTTACGATTCAATTCCTCGATGTGTTCACGAAACTTGGTGGATCAGGGATTACAATCGGCTTCATTATCGCGACACTGATCGTCGCACGTTCGGCACACTTGAAGCAGCTTGGGAAGTTGTCACTTGCACCAAGTATCTTCAACATCAATGAGCCGGTCATCTTCGGGATGCCAATCGTCTTCAACCCGATCATGTTCGTCCCATTCGTTGTCGTGCCAGCTATCGCTTCATTCATGGTTTACTTTGCCATCCTTTGGGGTTGGGTCGAGCCGTTCAACGCGCTTCAAGTACCATGGACGACACCTCCAGTCATCTCTGGATTCTTGATCGGTGGATGGCGTGCTGCCCTCTTACAAATTGCAACAATCGCTATGGCCGTTGCGGTGTATCTTCCATTCGTTCGCATTCAAGACCGCGTCTCGTATGGTGAAGAATTGAAAGCACAAGAAGAAGCAGACAAAGCATCAGCCTGAAACAAAAACGACAGCCCTTCTCAGCAATGAGGAGGGCTGTTATGATGTAGGAAAAGATTGGAAAGTTGGAGTAAGATGAAAAGAAATGTCACCGTCATGTTCGCGCTATTTGCCTCATCCTCGTTTGCAGCAGGTCTTGCCTTTCAGTCAGTCATTCCTTTCATCGTAGGTATCTTATTCATTTTAGCGGCCGGCTATCAAGCAGGAAAGCAAATCGAGACGAAGAAAGCCTGAGTTCATCAAATTGGACTCAGGCTTTGTCTTGGGCATCTCTACAAGTGATTCAAGCAACATATGCTATAGTTTGAGTGAATCTAACGAAGGAAGTGATCAGTATGAAGGCACTCGTCTTCCATCAGTTTGGCGGTCCTGATGTCTTAACGTATGAAGAAGTCCCGACACCGATGCCACAAGTCGATGAAGTATTGGTCCGCACGAAAGCAATTGGACTGAACTATGCCGATGTATATCGTCGAAAAGGGAATTATCATCTTGTCGGAGAACCTCCATACATTCTCGGGTATGAAGGGGCAGGCGTCATCGAGGCGGTCGGAGCGAACGTCACGTCGCTACAAGTCGGAAATCGAATCGCCTTTGCGGATGTCCCGCATGCCAACGCAGAATTCGTCGCTGTCCCACTCGACAAGGCGATTCCCCTCCCAGACACCATTTCATTTGAAACGGCCGCATCGGTCATGCTTCAAGGATTGACGGCTCATTATCTCGTTCACGATAGCTATCGGATTCAACCTGATGACGTTGCGGTTGTTCACGCAGCCGCTGGCGGTGTCGGTCAGTTGTTGACGCAGATGATTCAACGCCTCGGCGGACAGGTCATTGGTCTCACGTCGACAGACGAAAAAGTCTCGACCATTCAAACGCATGGTGCCCGTGCCTATCGCTATGACGAAGCATGGGTTCAACATATTCGTACCGTGACAGACGGTCGTGGTGCTGATGTCGTCTATGACTCGGTCGGTTCGACATTAGAAGACAGTTTCGAAGCAACTCGCATCGGTGGGACGGTTGTCTTCTACGGCATGGCCGGTGGCGACCCAAAACCGGTCGACCCGCGTATGCTCATGGACACCTCGAAGACGTTGACGGGTGGGGACCTATGGAACGTGCTCACGTCAATGGAAGAACGAATTCGCCGGTCACACGAATTGTTCAGTTGGATCGACGACGGGTCACTTATCGTTCCATCGCCAACGACGTTCGCCTTATCAGACGGGTCATCAGCCCACGCCTTTTTAGAAAGTCGGAAGAGCCAAGGGAAGATCCTCTTGATTCCATAAACAAACGCCAGCCCTTTATGAGGTGCTGGCGTTTTACATATCGTCTTTTCGGAGCGAGTATCCGTCGACCTCCAGTAATCGCATCCGCCTTTGGTCAATCGCCGCATGTACAATCACGGTCACACCCGGATTGAGCTCCATCATCTTTTTGATTTTTCGCAAGTCATCCCCATTGATCTCGACGGGCAACACGAATTCCCCTTCTCTCAAATGAACGAACTTGATTTTCCCTTGGTCGTCATATCCCGTTACCTCATACGTCGAAAATTCACGTTTCATCAACATTTCCCCTTCCTCCGAATCAATCTCGACATTTAATTTTCGTATTTCCCGTTCGCGTGTAATTCGTTTATCACGTTCAATCAGTCCCTTCACTCCTAAAAAAGAAGAGAAGAGGACAAATACGATAAAGAGAACGTTTAAATAAACCAATCCATAGAGCAGTCCGTAGATGAACCAGCACATTAACCAAATCATAATGAGAGAGGACGTTTTATCCTCCTCCCGCTCCTTTTCCGTTCTATAATCCAATGCCATCTCCCCTCCTTCCCTCTCTACTTCATGCATTCCCCCCTTGTATGCGTTGCACACAAAAAAATCCATCCCCGTAGCGGCAGGGATGGATACATGTTACGCCTCGACGCTATCCGCGTGTTCGGCCTTATGGTCGGCGATGACACCGGCATACCACTTCGCGCTGTCTTTCCAGATGCGCTCTTGCGTCTCAAAGTCGATATAGAGGATTCCGAAGCGCTTCTCGTATCCGAAGCTCCATTCGAAGTTATCCATGAGTGACCAGAGGTAGTAGCCTTGAATGTTCATGCCTTCATCGTTCAAGTCAGAGACAGCTTCGAGGTGCTGGCGGACGTAGTCGATCCGGTTATCGTCATGGACTTCGCCATTCTCCAGCACGTCGTCAAATGCGGCGCCGTTCTCTGTAATGTAGATTGGAAGGTCAGTATACTCGGCGCGTAAACGACGGATCAGGTCTTTGAATTCGTTCGGGGCGATATCCCAGCCCATGCCCGTCTTCTCGTAGTCCGAGTAAGCGTCTGCCTTCAAGAAATCATTTGCTGCGTTGAACTCGACAATACCACGGCTATAGAAGTTGATGCCGAAGAAATCGCAAGATGTCGAGATCGTCTCCATATCACCCGATTGGATGAAATCGAAGTTATGCACATATTTGGAGAACAGGTTCATCATGTCGACCGGATATTGGCCTTTGAAGACCGGATCGAGGAACCAGCGATTCGAATACCCGTCGGCATTGTTCATCGCAAGGCGGTCATTCGCCGAATCCGTCTTCGCATACATCGGTGACAAGTTGAGAGTGATGCCGATCGGGGTCGTGGACTTCATCTCTCGCTTCAACAATTCGACCGCTTTTCCGTGCGACAACAAGATGTGGTGCACGGCGCGTACCGCTTCATTCATGTCACGATGACCCGGTGCGTGAACACCGACATGGTAGCCGAGGAAGCCGGCACACCAAGGCTCATTGTGGGTAATCCAAGAGTCGACGATGTCATCAAGTTCTTCAAAACAGACTTTCGCATAATCGAGGAACCAGTCGACCGATTCACGGTTGACCCAGCCACCTTCATCGTGAGCCCACATCGGAAGGTCCCAGTGGTAAATCGTGACAGCTGGTTTGATTCCTTCTTCACGGAGACGCAGCGCCAAGTTTTTGTAGAACGCCATACCTTCTGGGTTGTACTCTCCCTTGGCAGGGAAGATTCGTGGCCATGCGATGGAAAATCGGTACGTGTCGACACCTAGCTTTTTGATGTGCTGAATGTCTTCCTCGTAACGATGGTAGTGGTCACATGCGACATCGCCGTTATGCTTTTCAAACACGCGCCCGTCGATGTCACAGAACATATCCCAGATAGAAGGAGTACGTCCTCCTTCGTTGTGTGCGCCTTCAATTTGGTACGAGGACGTGGCTGTCCCGAATACGAAGTCTTTCTTAAAATGCATAGTGTTTTCCTCTTTTCTCTATATTTATTCTTTGACAGCACCTGCCGAAATACTGCTGACGATGTACTTCGAGAGGAACAAGAAGGCAATCATGATCGGTACGACCGAGATCGCGATTCCTAGGTAAAGCGCGCCAAGGTTTTCTGCGACTTGTGATCCTTTCAAGAAGCCCATCAAGACAGGCAACGTGTATTTCTCAGGAGAGAATAAGAGAACAAGTGGCATCAAGTAGTTGTTCCACGAGCCGATAAACGTGAAGATCGACATCGTCGCAATGGCTGGCATCATCATCGGGAGCGCAATGGTATGGAAAATGCGCAATTCGCTCGCACCGTCAATCCGTGCCGCTTCAATCAAGCTGATGTGAAGCGTCGCTTGTGTGTACTGACGGATGAAGAAGACGGTGAACGGTGTCGCAATCGCTGGAACGATCAATGGGATGAACGAATCGAGAATTCCAAGCGTCTTCGAGATTTCGTAGAATCCGATGAGTCCGAGCTGTGCCGGTACCATCATCATGACGAGCATGAAGATGAACATCGCATTCTTCCCTTTGAAGTTGTAGAACGTGAATCCGTATGCAGTGAGTGCCGAGAAGTATCCAGAGAGGACAGTCACCGATACCGAGATAATCAAGCTGTTTTTGAAGCCGGTCCAGATGTTGATGTACTCGCTGAGGGTAGCGTAGTTATCGAGCAACGCATTACCAGGGATCAGGGTGAAACCAGATATGACTTCTCCGTTCGTCCGAGTCGCGTTGATGATCATCATCAAGAACGGGATGAAGCATATGATCGCAAGAATAGTCAAGCTTGCATAAATCAAGCCTCGAATAACACGATGTTTCGACTTTTCTTTTTTAGGTGGCGCCACTTTGAGTGGACGGTCTTCTTTACGTTTTGGCTGTGCTTCGCTATCAGGAAGCATACGCCGTGTTTCTGCATTTTGTTCCATCGCTTACGCCCCCTTCTTCTGTGTTGCGCGTTCGTTGCGGAACATACCTTTGAAGACGATCGCCGAGAAGATGAGCGTGATCAAGAATAAACCGTAAGCGACCGCAGATGCGTAGCCGTAGTTATTGTATTTGAAGGCTTGGTTATACAAGTAAAGCACCATCGTATTCAACGAACCGTCCGGTGAACCAATTCCATCGGTAATCAACATCGGAAGGTCGAACAATTGAAGTCCACCGATGAGCGATGTGATCATGATGTAGAGAAGGATTGGCTTCAAGAGCGGCAACGTCACTTTCGTAAACATTTGCCAACGGTTTGCACCGTCGATGTGAGCGGCTTCGAAGTAATCCGTTGAGATTCCTGAGACACCAGCCATCACGATGATAAAGGAGTGACCGAACCACATCCATGTCAAGATGAGTGAGACGGATAATTGAGCCGTCACTGGTTCTGCCAACCAGTCGATCGGATTTGAGATCAAACCGATTTTCATCAACACCATGTTGAGTGAACCGTGCTGCCAGTCGAGCAAAATACCGAACAATAGCGCGACCGAGCTGATTGTGATCAAGTTTGGAAGATAGAAGAATGAACGGAAGAAGTTTAATCCTTTTAGCTTCAAACGAAGATCTGAGAATAAGAGCGCCAATAAAAGTGCCATTCCCATCTGCAAGGCGAAGTTGACTCCCCAAATCTTGATGGTGTTGAAAAACGCTTCGATGAAGTATGTGTCCGTCAACAACCGTGTATAGTTCGCAAATCCGACAATCTCTTCTCCTGGGCTACCGGTGTAGTTCGTGAAGCTATAGTAAAGCGTCAAGAAAACCGGATAAATGCTAAACGTCAAGAAAACAACCCAGAACGGGGCGATGAACAGATAGCCGTAACGATCTAATTTTTTCACGTGTATTTCTCCTTCCATAAGAACCGAGGGAGGAACTTCCTCCCTCGTGTTGGTCATCGTCAGTCAACAACGATGTCTGGGTAAGCGTTCTTCACTTGTTTCTTGAATTCTTTGATTGCATCTTCTTTCGATTTCTTACCTTCTACGTAAGAGTTAACCGCCGCTCCGTAAAGTGTGTCGAGCTGTTGGTCGTATTTCGTAACAATCCCTGGTTTGATTGATTCAGCTTCGCCGAGGAAGAACTCATAGTTGTTCTGTCCACCGAGGAACTCATCGCTGAAGTCTGTTTTGATTTTTTCTGTAACTGGGTTATAGGCAAGTACGTCGCCTGTTTCTTTCGCCCATTCAGTCAAGAACTCTTCATCTTGTGTCATGAGTTTGATGAAATCATAAGCTTCTTCTTTATGTTTAGAGTCTTTGTAGATTCCGACCCATGTACCGCCCCAGAAGTACGGGCTCGGTCCGCTTGTAACAGCCCAGTCACCAGCAGTGTCTTTCGCGTTCTCTTTCAAGACAGCGTGGAGACCCCAAGTTGGGAGGACGTAAGAGAAGACTTCTGTTTCCGTTTCTTTGCCGCCTTCTTTAACTTTGATCGGTTTGTCCATTCCTTCGAACCAAGATGGTGACCATTCTGGTGCGAGGGCAGTAAGGTTATTTTCACGAAGCTCTTTTGCGTAGTCGAAGTAGTTTTGTTTCCCTTCAGTCAAGACAAGCTCATTGTCTTCGTTTACCCATGCTTGTGGGTCATCCCCTTGTGCGAACCAACGGATTGAACCTTCGTCTGGGAAGAGTTTATAGCCTTTATCTTTAAGCTTCTCACCGACTTCGAAGAGTCCGTCCATTGAGCTCATCATTTCGCCGACTTCAGCCGGGTCATCTGTACCGAGCGCTTCTTTTGCAATGCTACGTTTGTAGTAGATTCCACCTGGAGTTGTTTGCCATGAAAGGGCACGAACGTTTCCGTCCTTGTCTTTCCCGAGGTCGAAGACGTAAGGAACGATGTCTCCAGAAACTTCTTCTGCGTTGTATGGCTCTTCAGAAAGGTTTTCCCAGTATCCAGCGTCAATCCATTGCTTAAGGAATGCGATTTCACCAGTGAAAACGTCCGGTGCGCCGACGCCACTCTCGAGAGCTGGCTTCAACTTCGTTGCGTAGTCAGCCGTCGGTACGATTGTCAATTCGACTTTAACGCCGTTACGCTCTTCGAATGTTTTGATTGGCTCTTTCAATTCATCCGTGAATGACCAAATTTTTAAGACATCGTCTTTTGAACCCTCTGAAGATGATCCTTCGCTGCCGCCGTCAGAGCAAGCGCTCAAGACACCGACTGAAAGTGCTCCAATTGTAAGTAAGCTAACAAGTTTACGCATGTGTTGTTCCCATCCTTTTTATAAGTAATAGTAGAAAGCGCTTGCAAAAAGAGGTAAATAATTGTCGAAAGCGCTTTCGGTTTATTCGAAATAAAATATCGAAAGCGGTTTCGATTTTTCTCAAAATGACTTTCGAAATCGCGCTCCCCTCTCCATCCACTGAAGAAAAGAGAGCGACTTCGAAATATCATTGACTATAAATCACTGTTTGACCGGGGCACAAGAGGCCCGCTCTACTAAGCGTACCGGAATGATGCGACGTTCTGTGAGTCGCTCTTTCGCGGTCATTTGTTCAAGTAAAAGTTCTGCTGCCGCTTCCCCGATTTCATCCGTATCTTGGCGAATCGTGGTCAGTTTCGGCGTAATGTATTGGATCATTTCAATGTCGTCGTATCCGATGACAGAGATGTCATTCGGGACGTGAAGACCATGTTCGTGAATCGCTTCGATGACGCCGATTGCCATTTGATCTCCGGCCACAAAGACAGCGGTCGGTCGATCGTCAAGTTCAAGCAATCGTTCCATCGCTTGCTTCCCTTCCTCAACTGAGAAGAAACCGGCGTTGACGAGGTAGCCTGGTTGAATCGGAAGGTTCAGTTCTTGCATCGCAAGTTCATATCCTTTGATTCGTGCCGCTCCAGCGTCAATCGTCTCATCCCCAGCGATGTGGGCAATTTTTCGGTGACCGAGTTCATGGAGATAATTCACAGCGAGACGGGCCCCTTCGATGTTATCGGAATAGACGACGCTACAATTGGCGCTGTCCATATCGACGACGACGATCGGGATGTCACTTCGCATGAGCTCCTGAACTTGCTCATCCATTCGATCCGAGCAGATGACGACGATGCCGTCGACCGCACGGTGTTTGAAGTGTTCGAGATAACTCATATCACGGTTGCGCAGGTTACGCGAGGCGAAGATTAAATCGTAGCCTTGCTCCTCTGTCGCGTGACGAAAACTTTCGATGATTCCGTTGAAGAACGGGTGTTTCATCCCGACTTCATTTGCTTCTGAGAACATGACCCCGATCGCCCATGATTTTTTTGTCGATAACGACTGGGCATGTGCGTTCGGCAAGTAGTCCATCTCAGCAGCGGCTTGAAGAATCTTCGCTCTCGTCTTGTCACTCACGTCTTTGTAGTTGTTCAACGCTTTGGACACTGTCGTGATTGAGAATCCTGTTTTTTTGGCTAAATCATAAATCGTACCCATGTTATTCTCCTCTTCCCGAAAGCGCTTTCGGTAACTTGATTGTAGCGCATGAATTTGTAGGAATCAATTCTTTTTCAAGGAAACTTTTTGATTCTTTTTTCCATTCCTTGTTTCTTCTATATTACTGCATCTAATAATTTTTTGTCGTTAATGTGTCCGTGTATACAGCCACACAAGATTCGTGAACTTTTGTACTTCTGTCTCGCCTGTCACACCTTTGAATAGTCGTTGGAATGGCTTCAACAACTGCTCCAGAACAATTTTTCGAAGACGATCTTGTTTCAACTCATGTGAGATTGCATCGAACAAATCTCGTTGTTCTTCCGTCATCTCGACATGCTCTTCGATACGAGCAGCCATCTCAATCAATTCTTCAATCGTGACAAGATGCTTATCTGTCGTTCCACGCATTTGCTCGACCGTGACCGGGTTCAAGACGTGCTCCCCTGTCTCTATCATTCGTGCAGCAATCAGTTCTACGTACGCATATAAACTCCTCACGACTTTTTGAGGAGAGTAAGCGGCATTCGTAATCCGGTTCGTGAACAAGATATGTTGCAACATTCCGTTGAAGAGCAGCGTCAATTCCATCGAATATGGTCTTACAGCCTCTCCGATGATTTCCGTCAAACGCATCGCAATCCATTCAATTTCATAAATGCGATGTTGAAGTACAAGTTTCTTCAGTTCATTCTCGTTTGACGACATGATCGATTCAAATAACGCGTGCAAGTTCCGTTCTTCGTTCAATTGAATCAAAATCGAAATCTGTTCGATAAAGACGTCACGATCTCGTTTGTCACGTCCCATCTGCATCTCGATCCGGCGCTGTCCGGCATCATATCGCAAGTTTTCGAGAATACTGGCCACACAATCTGTCTTCGATGAGAAGTAATTGTAAAACGTTCCTTTGGAGATGTTGGCACGATCGATAATCTCTTGCACCGATGTGTGTTGCACCCCATTTTCGATGAAGAGAGACATGGCAATATCTGCGACTTTTCTCTTTTTCTCTTTCATATTTCCGTGGCTCCGTTCTATCTGGTTTGTACATCTACTATAGCACCGAAAACCATTTTAGACTAATAGTACAAAATGGTTGCTTTATTTATACAACGGGTATAAAATCATTTCATCGACACTTACCAACACATAACTATTTAGAAAATAAAGGAGCCATCCATATGAAACCAGAATTCCAAAAGAAACCGCCGTACGTTATGCTGGCGGTCCTCTTTGCGGGTGCGTTCATCGCATTTTTAAACAACTCATTACTGAACGTCGCACTCCCATCAATCATGGTCGACTTAGAAATCGCTGACTACTCGACCGTACAATGGCTCGCGACCGGCTTTATGCTCGTGACGGGTGTGCTCGTCCCGGCATCCGCCTATCTAATCACTCGTTTTTCAAACCGGAGCTTGTTCATCACCTCGATGAGCATCTTCGCGCTCGGTACGGCTATCGCGGCCTTCTCGCCAAACTTTGGCTGGTTGTTGACCGGTCGGATGATTCAAGCCGTCGGAGCCTCGACAATGGGGCCACTCTTAATGAACGTCATGCTCGTCAGCTTCCCACGTGAAAAACGGGGGATGGCGATGGGAATCTTCGGGCTCGTCATGATCTCGGCACCTGCGATCGGGCCAACACTCTCAGGTTATATCGTCGAGTACTATGATTGGCGCGTCTTATTCGAAATGATTTTACCGCTCGCCATCATCGGTCTCGCGCTCGCTGTTTGGAAAGCGGAAAACGTCATGGTCCAAAATAAGGATCAGTCTCTCGACTACTTGTCGCTCGTCTTATCGACACTCGGATTTGGTGGGATTTTGTACGGTGTCAGCTCGGCAAGCTCGGACGGCTGGGATAACCCAATCGTCTTGGCGACGATGATCGTCGGTGCCATCTCGTTGATCGCCTTCATCTACCGCCAACTTCATATGGAAAAACCATTGCTCGACTTGCGTGCCTATAAGCACCCGATGTTCGCACTCGCGTCAGTCATTGCGATGGTCAACGCGGTCGCGATGTTCTCTGGAATGATTTTGACACCGGCTTACGTCCAAAGCGTTCGTGGCATCTCCCCACTCGATTCAGGGCTCATGCTTCTCCCTGGTGCAATCATCATGGGAATCATGTCGCCGATCACGGGTAAACTATTCGATAAATTCGGACCGAAGTTACTGGCGATTACCGGATTGACGATCACCGCCGTATCGACGTACATGCTCGCAAACGTCCAACTCGATTCTACCTATACGTACATCGTCTTGACGTACACGTTGCGTATGTTTGGGATGTCAATGGTTATGATGCCAATTATGACTAATGGACTTAACCAGTTACCGACTCGCCTCAATCCGCACGGGACGGCCATCAACAACACGGCCCAACAAGTATCCGGTGCGATCGGCACGGCAGTTCTCGTCACGATTATGAACTCGGTGACGCGCACAGAGGCTGAATCATTGATGACAGGCGTCGATCCTGCGACACTCACAGAGAGCTCGATGGGTGCCATCACGCAGCAAGCCCTCTTGTCTGGGATTCAATATTCGTTCTACGTCGCACTCGGGATGAACCTCTTGGCGCTTGTTTTAGCCTTTTTCGTGAAGCGAGTCGATGTTCGTAATTTTGAAGACAATGTAGAAACTGTTGAAGAATTGAAACAAGCGAATTAATATGGAAAAGCCGTTCTGAACGATAGATTCAGAACGGCTTTTTAATTTCTCATTCCCTTCATGCGTAAATATGAAATTAAACTTTAATACATATATGGTATTATTTCTCAATGGATAGGATTCGTTTAGGAGGGTACATATTATGAAAAAAGGGTTTGGCTTAATTATAGTTTTTCTTTTGATTACTTCATCTTTCGGCTCGACTGGAACAATCGTCGAGGCAGCCCCAAAGAAGCAGAATCGTGCTATTATGGGAGTATCGGCTTTGACTCCGCAACAAATGGCGGATTACGTAAAAAAGAAGAATCCTCGTGATGTCCGACTCGCCAAAACGTCTGTCGAAGATTTGGCGAAACTTTTCGTCATCATCGGTGCTAAAGAAGGCGTCCGTGGTGATGTTGCGTTCGCACAAGCACTGAAAGAGACTGGCTATTTTCGTTATGGCGGCGATGTCCTTCCAAAGCAGCATAACTACTCGGGGATTGGGACGACTGGAAACGGCGTGAAGGGACACTTTTTCCGTTCCCCACACCAAGGGGTAACCGCTCAAATTCAGCATCTAAAGGCATACGCCTCGAAGGATGCGTTGAATATGACGAAGGTCGATCCACGCTTCCATCTCGTAAAACGAGGTTCGGCGACAACTTGGCCGTCACTTCACCGAAAGTGGGCCATGCAGCCAAAAGGAAATTACGGGAATGAGATTCTTTCGATTTATCAAGAAATGTCGAAAACACCGAAACGTGTCGCTAAAGCAAAACGATGAAGAAATGTAGGGGTGAAAGAACGTGACGTGCAAACAAGTTAGACTCGCGAGCGGAATCGCATTATTCGTGACCGGCGTGATGTTGTTACTCAAGCGCTAATGAGCATTTCGGGCAATTGTCCGAGTGCTTTTTTTATGACCGATATGACAAAGGAGGATATTATGAAACCTATTTCATACATACGAAACGAACGACATTGCCTCATCCGTCTCGCTACACAAAATGATGCGAAGTCCCTTGTTTCCGTTCGTTTGCAAATCGATCAAGAAACGGACTATTTAGACCGCGAACCTGGGGAAGGTATTCTCGATGAGAAGTCATTCAGGCAGTTAATTGAACACGACTCAAGTACAACGAATCGTTTATTTCTTGTAGCCGAAGTCGATGGGAAGCTTGTCGGGTTTGCTCGATGTGAAGGGAGTTCTCTTGCTCGTAAGTCTCATACTGTCGAGTTTGGAGTGGGCATTCTTCAGGCATACTGGGGACTAGGTTTGGGGTCAGCTATTTTGCGTTATAACCTCGACTGGGCACGAACAAGTCGTATCCACAAAATCAATTTGAGCGTTATGGAAACAAACGAAAAAGCCATAGCACTTTATGAGCGCTACGGCTTTGAAGTCGAAGGTCGGTTACGGGACGATAAGCTCATTGATGGGCAGTACTTCGATACGATCTTGATGGGCCATCTGATTCAATCGGGAACGATACCCGAAAACAAATGACCTGATTTTCTATCGGTTCGGCCGTCAACTTCCCGCCATGCAACAAAATAATTTGTCGCGCAATCGATAAACCTAATCCATCACCTGGAGTGACCCCTCTCGAAGAATCGACTCGATATGTGCGATCAAACAGATGAGGGATAGCATGAATCGTTTCGACCGTTGTCGCATTTGAGATGGACCACTCAAGCATATCGTCCTTGGTCTGGAGTTCAATGTGAATCGGACTCGTTTGCTTGGCGTATTTCCAAGCGTTCGAGAAAAGGTTCTCAAATACACGAATGAGCTGTTCTTGATCTGCTTCCATCCATTGATCGGGTTGAATTGACACATGCAATCGATGTCCTCGTTCATTGAACAATGGCTCCATCTCGTGAATGAGTTGCGTCGTCAATAAGCTCAAGTTGAGTTTCTGTTTCTTTAGTTGCATATTCGGGGCGTAGAGTCGGTTCACGTCCATCAACTGATCTAGCAGATGTTCGAGCTGATCTGTCTTTTCATTTAAGATACGAAAATGATCGTTCTCTTCAGGTGTCAGGTCACGATTCATTTGGAGTAGCTGGGTATAACCTTTGATGCTCGTGAGCGGTGTACGCAAATCGTGGGAGAGGTTAGAGAACAATTGATTTCTCTCTTCTTCGTGTGCCCGTTCCTTCTCAAACAACTCACTTAACTGCTTCGACATTCGATTCACACTACCTCCAAGCGAAGCAAGCTCATCGCGCCCTTCCACCTTGACCGTACGACCAAGATCACCGTTTGCGATCTGTTCGATTTCACTTGATAAATATGTGATTTTCCGAAGTGTTTTTCGCATCATGACTGAAAATCCAATAATAAAAATCAGTATGACAATGAACGTCACCCCTAAAAATACTAAATTGGCTGTTAGCGGATCAGGTGTGGTTTCGTTTTCGATGTAATATAGACTAATCGAATAACCCATGATTAGAAAAGCAATCGTCGCAATCAATGCGTTGACTAAAATGATGCCAATCAACTTTACAAGCAAACGATCCCATTGCCTTTGTTTCATAGCCGATACCCCACGCCCCACACCGTCTTGATTATGGTTGGTTTTCGTGGTGTGTCTTCTAACTTTTCACGAATCTTCGTGATATGGACCATCACTGTGTTGTCGACCTCAAATGCCGCCTCACCCCACACCGCCTCATAAATCTGTTCGACCGTTAGGACTTGGTTTGGATGACGCATGAAATAGGCGAGGATATCAAACTCTTTCGGTGTAAGCCGAACTACGGACTCCCCTTTACGACACTGTCGCGTCTGTAGGTCGAGTGTGACTTCCTCATGGGTGAGCATGGTCTGTGTTTCGGTCCGATCTGCCCCATAATCACGATATCGTCTGAGTAACGATTTGACACGAAGTGTCACTTCAAGTGGATTAAATGGTTTTTTGATATAGTCGTCCGCCCCGACAGAAATCCCCTGCATCAAATCCAAGTCGCTCGTTTTTGCTGTTAACATCAAGATTGGCATAAATTGTGTCTTCCGAACTTCGATACAGACTTCAATTCCATCCATGATGGGCATCATCAAATCGAGAATGAGTAAATCAATCGTTTCGGTCGATGCGAGGTCGAGCACTTCTTGCCCATTTTTCGCAAACCGAAGTGCATATCCTTCATTTTTTAAATAGATGGCAAGTAATTCCCGAATCGCCTCATCGTCGTCGGCGATACAGATGACGGGTTGTGATCGCATATCTTTCCTCCTCATCCTACATAATGAAATTGATCCATCTTATTATTGAGTGTAACAAACCACTCAATAACACATTCTGACGAACTTCTTAAGATTTCTTAAGAGAATACTAAAAACTCCTTACGCTTGCGAGTGAATACTAGACAAGGTAAGGAGTGAATTTATTATGGAACTGATCATACATTATGGCATGCTTGCCATCGGCATCATGTTTACCCCATTATCTGATGACGTCTTAATGATCACCCATCTGACCGTTGCAGGCGCATTTGTTCCAGGGTGGCTTTTATTTATCTCTACCTGGATTCTCTTCACGCTCACGTTCAGCTGGTTCTATTTAATCGGGAAAGGACTTCATCGTATTTTACCCGTGCGACAACGAGAATCACGTTATCTCAAGAGAGCTGAGGCACTTTATCAAACATACGGGGCACGCACGATTATGATTTCTTATTTTATTCCCGGCCTTCGGCACTCGCTCCACTATATCGCCGGGTTCACATCGCTCAAACTTCGCACGTATGCTTTCTATACGACCATTTCTGCTTTCTTCTATACCGGTGCCTGGTTTCTCGTCATCGGACTGGCCAATCAAATCCCAGTCTTTCAACAGTTTCAAGACTGGGTGTTGTCCTTTTAACAAAAGTAGGCGAGAATTCTCCCTCCTCTAAGCGTCTCGGGGCGAAGCCCAGCGTAGGTGGGAGATGAATCGCCCGATCCAAAACTCTTCTCTCCCTGTGACAGATATGACGAACAAAAGTTCGTGATTCCGTCAGATTCTCCCTCCCCCTCCACGGGTATCGGATGAGGAAGACACATCACGATCTTCGGAAGGGAGGAGGGACGGACATGCTGAAAGGCTATACATACCGGCTCTACCCGACGCCTGCACAGGCCGAGTTCCTCATCAAGACCATCGGCTGTGCCCGGTTCATCTACAACAAGCTGCTCGAGGACCGCATCGCCATCCGCGAGGAGGCGAAAGCGGGGATCGTGACGAGACGGAAACCGGCGACACCCGCATCCTACAAGCCCCTGTTCCCGTTCCTCGCCGAGGCGGACAGCCTCGCGCTCGCGAACGCGAAGCTGAACCTTGATGCGGCGTTCGCGAAGTTCTTCGCCGGGACGGGCGGATTCCCGGCCTTCAAATCGAGACGACGGTCGCGCGCCTCCTACACGACGAACAATCAGCACGGTACGATCCGCATCGAGGCGGGCAAGGTCCGGCTGCCGAAGATCGGGTTCGTGCGGTTCACACAACATCGCCCGTTCGAGGGCGTCATCCGGTCGGCGACGGTCTCGATGACGAGGACGGACAAGTTCTTTGTCTCCATCCTCGTCGAACAGGACGATGAACCATGGGTCCCAGCCGAGAACAAGGTCGGGATCGACCTCGGTCTGGAACACTTCGCCGTCATGACGAACGACGCGATGGTCTCGGAGAAGATCGACAACCCCCGACTCCTCCGGAAGTCCGAAGAAAAGGTCAAGAAGGCACAACGGACGCTGTCACGCAAGAAGGCCGGGAGCCGGAACCGGGAGAAGGCCAGGCTGATCCTCGCTAAGAGACATGAGAAGATCGCGAACCAACGCAAGGACTTCCTTCACAAGCTGTCGAGACGGATCGTTGACGAGAACCAAGTCATCGTCGTGGAGACATTGAAATCGAAGGACATGATGAAGAACCACAAGGTGGCGAAGTCGATTGGAGATGTCAGTTGGTACGAGTTCGTCCGTCAACTCGAATACAAATCAAACTTCTACGGACGGACGCTCATCAAGGCAGACCCCTGGTTCGCATCGACGCAGATCTGTTCTTCTTGCGGCGTAAAAGGCGAGAAGAAGGCGATGGATGTCCGTGAATGGACGTGTGCCTGTGGCGCGCATCATGACCGTGACATCAATGCGAGCCTCAACCTATTGATGTTGGCCGACTGACAATCCTTCAGGGCAGGGACTGCCCGACGAGCTTGGTCCATAACCGTGGCTGGTAAAAGCACGGTCTTCCCAAGAAGCTCCCACTTCCATTTGTGAAACAAATAAGTGGTGAGTAGTTCACCTTAGTGTCCTCTGTATTTCCCGAGCGCACGCATGTTCAAGAGATATAAGACACCTGCATAAAGAATCAACCCGAGTAAATACATCCAAATGCCTGAGAACCCACTTCCGTATACCATCACTTCCTTGATTGCCGTTGCCCCGTAAAAGATTGGCATGACGTAACTCAAGTTTCCGAGACCGTACGGAATCAAGTCGAGTGGAATGAGTCCTGAGAAGAACACTTGCGGGATGATCGTAAATGGAATCATCTGAACGACCTGTAGTTCCGATCGGGCAAACACGGAGATGGTCGCCCCGAAGAGGACGGCTGTTCCCGCCATGAGTAGCATCGTCAGCATGACCCACGCCATATTCCCGAGCGAAGACAGCCCGAGTACATAAATCGAATAGAGTACGATGAAAATCGACTGAACGACCGCAAATACACCGTATCCGAGCGTATATCCTAAAATGACTTGTCCCCGCTTGATCGGCGTCATCAAGAGTCGTTCAAGCGTGCCCCCGCTCCGTTCTTTGACGAGTGCCATCGCAGAAAGGATGAACACGAAGAAGAATGAGAAGAGTGATAGGAAGACGAAGCCAAACGAATCGAACGTAGATTGGTCTTCTTCTCCGTAGACGAATGACGTATCAACCTCGGCTGCCGGGTTGAGCGTCGTCAACGCATCTTGAATTTCACGAACTGCCTTTGAAGACTTTGTCGACGGTTCACGTAACGTGATGGCCGTGCCTTCCTGATCCATTTCAAAAACGGCATCGACCTGTTCATTGTCTTCGATATACGTCTTCGGATCATCGAACGATGCCTGTTCCACCTCGAGCGTCTCGTCCTCAAATGCAGTGACGAGCTGTTCTGGTGCATTTTCATCGAGAACGACGGTCGGCACGTAATCCGAGTCTCCAAGTAAGAAGTAGACGAGTGTCAAAATGAGAAGCGGTGCGATTAAAATCAAAGCGACACTGCGCTTGTCGTTCAACGTTTGGAAGATGACACGTTTCGCTAAGTTACGCATGGTCACCCACCTCCTCTTTCCCAGCAATTAAGAACAGTTCTTCGACGCGACCGTTCTCGGTCTGGTCGAGCAAGCCTTGCACATGATCGTACGCAATCAATCGTCCATTATAGACGAGTGCAGCACGGTCACACTCGAGCACTTCATCCATGACGTGTGTCGAGACGATGATGGTCGTCCCTTCCGCTCGAATCGTTTGGAACTGATCCCAAATCTGGCGGCGTAAAATCGGATCAATCCCGACCGTCGGCTCATCGAGAAACAACACGTCCGGCTTATGAAGGATCGCAATGGCTAAGGAAAGACGCTTCTTCATCCCTCCCGAAAAATTTCGGACGAGTTTATGCCGATCGTTTGTTAAATCAACAAGCGCGAGCACTTCTGTGATCCGTTCCTGAAGCGCCTTTTTCCCTAACTTATAAATCGAACCGAAGAAGGCAAGGTTCGCCTCGGCCGACAGGTCTTCATACAACCCATCGTTTTGCGGCATAAATCCGATTTGTTGGAGCATGGCCATACTCGGCATCTTTGTTTCCCCGATATGGACACTTCCTTTGTCCGGTGCAAGTGCGCCAATCATGAGTCGAATGAGCGTCGTCTTACCCGATCCGGATGGCCCGAGCAAGCAACAAATCTCTCCAGACGGGATGGTAAAGTCGATGTTGTCGATGGCGAGCTGGTCACCGAACGATTTCTCGACATGTTGCAATTGAATGTTCATGCCTATCACTCCTTTTCGGCGCCTCATCGTGTATACTCAAGATAATCGACACCGTGTTGGTTTATATGTTCAGTATAGACCTCGTTCAGAACAGCAACAATCGTCAATATTGGTCATCGTGTCGGTTTTCCGACAGATGAATGGATTGTGTTGAGAAAAAGGAGAAATAATATGGAACAAACCGATTTACGCGTCATCCGTACGAAAAAATTGATTAAAGATGCTTTCTTTAGTCTCATCGAAGAGCAAGGATTCGAAGCCGTCACCGTCAAGCAATTGACCGAACGAGCTGGAATCAATCGAGGTACGTTCTATAGTCACTATGTGGATAAATTCGAGTTGATGGAGAAATGCGTCAACGAAATCTTTGAAGAGGCCGAACAAAAGTTGATTCATCATTTGCCACATATCTTCGGAGACGAACGGACCGACAACTCGTACCATTACCTCATTCCGTTCATCCGCTTCATCGAAGACAACCAAATCATCATGAAGCCACTTCTTGGACCGAACGGAGACCCGACATTTCAGACGAAGCTCCGTGCATTCATGCAGGCCGCCTTGTTTCAGCGTTCACCCGCAACGTTGTTTGACCTAGACAAGATGATGGTCCCGCCCCCGTATCTCGTCGCCTATCTCTCTTCGGCGCACATGGGGGTCATCTACGAATGGTTGAATAATCCGTCAGCAGAAGAGACAGCAGAGGACATCGCTCGCATCATCTATACAATCACGTTTGAAGGACCGCTCGTCGCTGGCGGTGTGAAATCAAACGACTAAAGCCTCCCGCATATTTTTGCGAGAGGCTTATTTTATGAGACGCGAACCTGTACGTGCAAGCTTCCATTCTCTTCAGTTGTCTCCTGATAAACGTTTTGTGACGCCTCCAAATCATGCCACGCGATGCGGTACGACTTCCCTCGCATCCCTTCAAACTCAAAAGTGAGGTGCTGTAAGTCCGCGATTCGACGCAGACGGTCAAACGGTTCCTCGTGTCCGCTCCATTCGACTTGATTCGCTGAATCTTTCAATACGAGGTCGAGTCCATGCATCACTTTTTCTTTAATCACCTGACCATCCGTCGCTAAACGCATCCCGTCTTTTATATCATGCATCCGACATGACTCAATGTCGTCAAACGGGATTATGATCTCATCGCCGTTCGCAAATTGAAGTGTAATTGTTTTTACGATCATCCTACATTCCTACTTTCGTTCAGACTCTGTTCCCTTACTATACAAAACTTTTCTCCGTTCAGGGATGACATCTTTGTGTGGATGTGGCAAATCCGTAAAAGCATGTTCAATTCATTTGGAAACGGGAATAGAAGAGGTAGCAATCATTCTGTTTTTTGAAAATAATACTTCAGAAAGGCGGCGAATATATGCCATCAGTGAATAAGTCGGTCATCGTCATCGGCGGAGGGCTCGGCGGATTGTCTGCAGCCATCTCGCTCACTCAAAAAGGTTACGACGTCTCACTCTATGAAAAGAACGACCACATCGGCGGGAAAGTGAATCGGCTCGAACAGGATGGATTCGGTTTCGACCTCGGGCCTTCGATTTTAACGATGCCTCACATCTTCGATAAGCTGTTCCGCGGAAGCGGCAAACGTATGGAGGACTATGTTTCCATAAAGCGGCTTGAGCTCGAATGGCGCTCGTTCTTCCCGGACGAGACCGTACTCGATTTGTATCATGACCTCGAACAGATGCAACGCGCAAATCCTTCCCTCTCTCGAAAAGACATGCAGGAATATCGTGAGCTGCTGAATTACGCAGCACGCATTTATAAGACGACGGAAAAGGGATACTTGGCCGAAGGCTTTGAGTCCCCTTTAGAAGCGGTCATGAAGACAGGTATTTTCCCAACTCTCTTCGGGTTCGATTTGACGTCGACCATGTATAGCGCCATCAAAAAACGCATCAGTAACCCTCATTTACGCGATATGCTTTCGTATTACGTCAAATATGTCGGGTCGTCTCCATATAATGCACCAGCCGTCTTAAACATGATGATTTACATGCAGTATGCACAAGGATGTTGGTACGTCGAAGGCGGGACTCACAAGCTCGCGGAAGGATTGACGAAGCTTGCCGAAGAGATTGGTGTGAAGTTACATACCGGAGAAGGCGTCGTTCGTGCCCATACGGTAAATGGAAAGATTTCAGCGATCGAGCTTGAGGATGGACGTCTCCGATCAGCCGATTATTTCGTCTCGAACATGGAAGTGATCCCGTTCTATCAGAAGATGGTCGACGCGGACGAACAGTACGTCGACAAACTCGTCGATAAATACGAACCAGCAAGCTCAGGCTTCGTCCTCCATCTCGGGGTAAAGAAAGCTTATCCACAACTCGCACATCATAACTTCTTCTTCTCCGAAAACTTGCATGAACAAATGGACAAAATTTTTGAGAAACATGAATTGCCGGACGACCCGACGATTTATCTCGTCAACGTCAACAAGACCGACCCGACTCAAGCACCACCAGGACATGAGAACATTAAAATCTTGCCACACATCCCGTATATCCAAGACAATCCGTTCACCGCAGAAGAGTACGCCGCCTTTGAAGAGCGTGTACTCGATAAGTTAGAACGGATGGGACTCGAGGGCTTGCGTGAACATACGGTGACGCGTGACGTATGGACACCTCACGATATCGAGCGGACATATGGATCGGACCGAGGTGCCATTTATGGAACGGTCGCCGACAAGAATCGGAATGGCGGCTTCAAACATAAGAAGCAGAGCGAACTCTATCATAACCTCTACTTTGTCGGCGGGACCGTCAACCCGGGCGGCGGTATGCCGATGGTGACGTTGAGCGGTCAGCAAGTGAGTGACAAAATCGCGAAACGCGACAAAGTGAAATGATTATCTTCAATCCCTCATTCGATGTGAGGGATTATTTTTTGAAACTTTTTCCAATCAACTTCCGTATATTGTGCTACGATACAAACATTCAAACATACAAACGGAGGAACAGGATGCATCAAATCACAAGTTATTTCTTTATGTATGCCAAAGTTGTCGCCACTGATAAAGTTCCATTCATCTGGACATTCGGAATTCCGCTCATGATCGCCTTGACGCAGTCGTTTTCAGATATTCGCCAAGCAACGACAGCGGAATACTACCCAGAGCTCTCTTATTTCTGGGTGTATATTATTCTTGCTACATATGTGAACGGTGTCGGCATCGAACTCGCTCGTATGCGTGAATACGGGCTGATGAAAACGTACGTGATGATTTCTGGGAACAAACTGACGTATGTCATCGCCGTCATCTTGGCGCAGCTCTTATTCGCCTCCATCAGCCTACTTTTATTCACAACGGTCGTCACGCTCGTACACGGGTTCTTCTCGTTCAAGTTGATTGCAACGTCTCTACTCGTATTGATCGGCAGTATGCCGTTCGCGATTGCAAGTGTCGCCATTACGGCACTTCCAGTGAAAGTATCGAGTCTCGGTACATTCGCGAACATTCTGATGTTTCCGCTTTTTTTATTGGCAATCAAGTCACCTGATCAATGGTTCAGCTTTCTCAACCCGTTCTTTGCGCTCCATGAATTCGCGCTCGGATTGCTGCACCTGACGACTCAAGTCGACCTCTCGTTCGGAGCATGGGCGACATCCCTTTCCGTACTCGGTTACTTCATCATCGGTGCGATTGCGTTGAAACGCTTCAGTCTCGTCTCACTTATCACACGCTAGGAGGTTCTTATGCACGTAAACCAACTCACTTATCACTATCCGAAAGCGACACGTCCTGTGCTCGACGGCGTCTCGTTCACACTGCAACCCAATAAGCTGAACGTATTGATCGGACAAAATGGTGCCGGGAAGACGACATTGTTTGACTGTATGACGGGTACTCTTCCCGTTGACAAGGCGTCACTCGACCTCGTCCCGACGACGGACATGCTCTATTTGACGCAACTCATGTACAACCATCATGAATTGACGGGGAAAGACTTCGCCTATTTCATTGGACGACTGTCGCAGCGCCCCGACTTCAAGAAACTCGAGTCTTATGTAAATAACCTTTCGACGTCCCGAGAACAAGAACTGTTCGAACATCTATGGACGATGAAACTCGGAAAGATGTCCGTCGGGGAGAAAAAATGGCTCTTCGTGACACTATTGTCTTCCATCAAGCGTTCCCTCTATTTATTTGACGAACCGACGAGCGGGGTCGATCCGGCATCACGCATTCAAATCATGCGCCGCCTGCAACGCCTCGTCGACGAGGGCAAGACGTGTCTCATCTCAACACATCAGTTGCATGACTTGGTTCAACTTGATGCCCACGTCATCTTCCTACACGGTGGACGTATTTTATATGAAGGTGACTTCCAAGACTGGCTCAAAGAATCTGGAACGACCGACCCGGACGAAGCATTCGTTCGGATGGTCGATACACCACTTGATGATGTGGCGGTGACACGATGAATGACTCGTTTTGGGAACGACACCGGTTCACATTCTATACAATCGGGATGGTCGTCTGCGGCTTTCTCGTTGCGATGTTCTCTTGAACAAATCAGCCCTGACACGTGTCAGGGCTGATTTTTATTATTCACGATGTGCGCGTCGTAATTCCCGATTCGTCACATGTTCCGGGTCCGCTTCACGCAGTTTACGGTCCATCGGTATGTACCAGATGAGGAGCGGGATGACGCCAATTAATGCGACAACGAGTAGTTCCTGCATCGAATCCAACACGAACCACGTGAGGAAAGTAAATACACCAAGTGACACAAACATGGTGACGATGATGAGAAATTCTTGACGAACGAGGTGTTGGTATTCCTCGTCTTCGTTGAATGTGCGTAACAACTTCATCCGTCGCCACGCTTGATAGAGCATCGGCAGTTGGGTCACGAGGAAAGAGAAGGCAACGGTCGTCACCGTGACACCTTTTATGACCGAAACAACCAGAAACAGAAAGAGACCGATGATTCCAAATATCGCACTGATCCCTCGTGCGTCGAGGTCCTGTTCGACCATTCGCGGGATACGTTCTTGTTTATCCATTTACCTTCCTCCTTCTTTATTTCTCCCGATTCATCAGTCCTAATAAGCTCTCGACGACATGCTCGTCATCGACCTTTAGAATCTTCCAGTCGATCCATGAATCTAAAAGAAGACAACTTGCGATAAGAATGGCTCCTCCAAGACTCATCGTGTCTAGCGTGATGTACTTCAATGAGTAGAACGCGAGCATCGACATGACGCCAATCAAGAGAATAAACTGGGTCACACCTTTTAGATAGATAAAGCGCCGATACGTGGGCGAGTCATTGAACTGTAAAAACAACTGAACTTTATGCCACGTCGAAAACAGAAGCGGCATGAACATCACCGCGCAAAAAATGAACAGGAACAGGCTCATTCTTGAATCGTTGAACCATAACCAAAGTGCCGTCACCGCACCGATGATCATCACAAGAAGGGGCCCCTTTTTCGTCCACGATTGATCGTATAAGTACTCTATTCGTTCGTCACGCAACATCTCATACACCTCCAGCAGTAAAAATCATCCAATTTTCTCGGTAATTTTATCTTACCAATCTGAAAGCGAAGTTTCGAGGATTTTCCATTAAAAAGGAAAAAGCACCTGATGGATATCAGATGCTTGTCGTTAACCCGCTTTTGAGACTTTGGCTGATGTGACTCGTGTCTTCCCACTCAACTGAAACACGAGTACCCCACCAACAATCAAGACAATCCCAACGACCGTCTTCCATGTGAACGGGACGGCCGTCAATCCGAACCATCCTAACGTATCCCAGAGGAGAGCAAACAGGATTTGTGACACCATGACAATCGAGATGGCGTAACTCGGTCCGAGCCGTTCGACACCTTGCGTCACACTCATGACGACCCCGACACCAAGGATTCCGCTAAACCAGTACCATGTCTCCATCTCATCTACTCGGAACAAGGCACTCCCTTCTTGGAACAACCCAATGAGCAGTGACGCTAAAAATCCAAGACAGAGAACGAGTGTCGTCGTCGCCCATGCACCGACACGCTTTTTGACGTTGGCGTTAAACGTATTTTGCACACAGACGAGCATTCCGCCGAAGATGGCAAGCATCATTCCAATCGCCACGGTTCTTCCCTCCTATTCATAAATGCTCTCCCCGACAATCTCTACCAACCCTTCTCGGTCAATAATCGTAATCATCCGTCGATTGCGCTCAATCAAGCCCACTTCAACAAAACGTCGAAGCGTTCGATTCACATGACGATAACTTGTCCCGATCAAATCGGCGATATCCGTCAATTGATCCACGGTCGAGCCGAGCGTTTGGTCATCTGGCGTCATCGATAACAGATAACTCGCCAGGCGTACTTCAACGGGATAGAACAGGTTGAAGCTGAGCGATTGCGACTTCCGTTCGAATTTCCGGGTGATTTCTTCTAACAAATAATGTAACCAGGCGACTTCTTGGTGCGCGTGCTGGACCAAGTCCTCGAACCGGATGACGAGCATCTCGACTTCTGTGACCGCCTCAACCGTATTCAAATAAGGAGTTCGTTGAATATATTCGATATCCCCAATCAAATCGAGCGGATATTTGAAAGAAAGGACGAGTCGCTTGCCGGTAGCGGAAGTGTGTGAAACGCGAATCTTTCCTTTCACTAAGAAACGGAGGTGCTCCGCTTCATCACCTTGTGTACAGATGACGTCGCCCGCTTCGTAATGGACGAGTTGCAATTTTTGTTGCGCAGCAACGGGCAAAACGTCTAATTCAAATCGTTTCACGTATGCATCAACCATTTCCGTCTCCCCTTACCATTTTAATAAGATGACGCCCGCAATCATCATGAACACCCCGAACAACTGCGCCGCGTTTAAGTTCCGACGTACCATCCCGAACCAGCCGCGCCAGTCGATGACGAGCGCGAGTGCCAACTGTGCGATGAGAAACAGGGAAATCGTCAGTGTGACTCCGAGCTCATGAACGGCCGTCATATTACTGAACAAGATGAGCGCCGCAAACGCACCACCCGATAAATAAAGCGGGTTCACATGACGCATCTGTGCATACGTGCGATCTCGCAGTACTAACATGACGAGAAGGGCGACAGCGAATCCCGTGAACTGCGTCAACGTCGCCGCTTGCCACGTCCCAATCTGTGAACTGATTCGCGCATTTGCCACACTTTGTAGCGTCAGAAAGAAGCCTCCACTGATTGCAAACAACACACCTCTCATCTTTCTCCCCCTTTATGACAAACGAATCAATACAATCCCAAGTACCATGACGATCAGGCTCACGAGTTGAACACCGGTGACCGGGTTCTTCTTCGCTCCGAACCAACCGAAGCGATCGATTAGCAAGCTACCACATAACAGTCCGACAATGACGATAATGACAGCAATCCCCGTCCCGACAATCGGAACGATAAGGACGTTTCCTCCGATGAAGAGCGCCCCAATGATCCCACCGAGCCAGATCCACCATGGTTGACCTTTCAATCGTCCGAGCGGAACCGGTTGGCGCGAGACGAGCAAGATGAGCAATAGCGCCATCGTCCCGACAACGAAGGAGACGAGTGCCCCTTTCAGTGCCGATTCGAGCACCGTTCCCAAATAGCCATTAATGGCCGTTTGCGTGGCACTCATCATTCCCGTGAAAATTCCGAACAGTCGCCAGAGGTTCAAGTTCCCCGTGTCCGTTTCCATGGAGACAACAAGTTTTCCTCTCCGACGATTGAGCCAGTCGGATAAGGCGACCGTTCCGATGACGCCTAGTAAGACGAGCACGACCCCGAAGAAGCGCAATACCGTGATCGGATGCTCAACGGAGTTGAACCAACCAAAATGGTCAATCAACAGTCCCATTAAAATCTGTCCAAAGATTGGCATGATGACCGTCTGGACACTTCCAAGCCTCGGGAACAGCAAGATATTTCCTGTTAAGAACAAGACACCTAACAATCCGCCAACCCACATCCAAGTGGGACCTTGCTGATTGACCGAGCTGTCAAACCCGAATGACTGCCCGGTCAAAAGGAGCAACAAGGACAAAAAGATGGTCCCGACGGTAAACGATAAAAATGATGCGACGAATGGGGAGCCGACCACCTGACGCAAACGAGAGTTCACACTCGTCTGAATCGGCAACAAAATCCCAATCGTCAATCCAATCAAAATAGCCAACATGAATGTCTTCCTCGATTCTTCTACTAGTTCTACGTACATTGTCAGCTTACGCCTCCGTACCGAAGAAGAAAAGGACCGATGTCCTCAAATAAAAAACGAACCCTTTTCAGGTGTTCGTTTTAGACTCATGGAGGCGTTGATCACGCGCTTCACGCAATTCTTTCCCTCGTACATGATGGGGATCGAGGGTGTGCAAGTAGCGATTGATGACATATGGTCCAAGAATCGATAGGGCACCGATTCCGAATAACCCGGCAATCGCTAAAATAGGAGATAACAAATCGGCATAATAGGCGGCCAATAGGCAGATGGTCGAGACGAAGCAGAGCCACTGGATCCCGAAATCTGTATATACCACACGTTGATAACGCGCATTCTCGTTAAAGGTGAGGAGCAGTTTTGTCTTCCGCCACTCGAAACAGAGATACGGGAAAAAACTAATAAAGACGATGAGGGGGGCGTATAGTTTGGACTGCGCAGCGATGAGGAATGTCATCACGACAGTCGCGATGGCGACGCCCCATCCCCAACGCCAATGACTGTCATCCTGCTCGAGTAACCGTTCAATTCGCTTTTCTTTCGTCAGCATATGTACTCCTTTCGTAAGATCGATAGTGCTTCGTCACCTCATCCCGTGTCGGTTGATCCGGGTCGGAATGTCGTAATTGCCGGACGGTCTGATAGTGGATCCATGCTAACATGACGATGCCTAGACCAATGATGCCCAGTACGATGAAACCTAGACCGATTGATGAAACCTCAAGGCGACTGAGAAGGACCATTCCTGTGATCGCTCCGATCCAGTAAGAGTAGAGGCGGTACAAACGCTTCGTGAGTGACTTGGCTTTTCCGGACGTCATGGTTTGCAACTGTTTACTTTCTTGACGTGTTAGATAAATGAGTCCAGTCGCTGCTAACGTCGATCCGATTCCCCATATCCACCATGTGTCAAAACCGAGCACGAAACTGTTGCAGACAACGAGGACCGCTGTAAGCCAGATGCTCGTATTTTGATGCATTTTCCGATATGCCCCGATATATTGAATTCGTTCTTGTTTCGTCATGACTCTTTACGACCTTTCCTTGAAAAATCATCTAACGCATGTTTCAAACGTTCCCGGTTTGTCCGAGTCCATTCGCCCGATGTGACGTGGTGCTCGTCAAGCGCGGACTGCTTTCGGTCAATCCAACGTGGAATCAATATGAGACACGGTCCGCCGATGAGGAGCGCCCAACTTATCCACGGTAAGATATTGATTCCAATGAAATGCATAGCAATCAAAATCATGAACCATATTAAACTGATCAACATGACAGCAAAATCGATTCGCAATAGACGATGATAGCGTGTTGAGGGATTGAAGGATTGTTGCAATCTCATCTTGTTCCATTCAAGCCATGTCGTGTAAAGAAGTGCGGCACCTGGTAGGAGAATGCTATATAGGCTCCATGTCGACAGAAAATAGATGAATACGCCTAGCATGACTACACTCACGATGATGTTGAGACGGGTGAATCGCTTCTCAAACTGTTCAATTCGTTGAAGTCGTTCCGCTTTATCCACGGTGTCACCTCAATCTTTCACGAAGTCGAGTTTGATTTCGTGACGCATTGGCTGTTCTTCGTCATACTCAGGAATCTGTCGGTCGAGCTTTTTCTGTGCGACTTGCAATAAGATGACTCCGCCTAAGAAGACGACGAATAGCGACCATTCCGGCCAATTGATCAGAACGATGAATGGGAAGAGAATCGCCAACAAGACGAGTAGCCCCATTTCTGATACATACTGCCAATCGATGATCCGTTTGGCTTGTTCCACATTCGTCAACTTTCTGACGAAGCGACGCTCTCGTCCGATTGCGAACAACATACCCGCTAATGTGATCCCTAATGGAATGATATATCTTGACGCACCGTCTGACTGGAGTGCCAGAAAGACAAACATCCCGGTCAGACCTGCCAGCCCCATTCTCCAAAAAAGCCAACGCTGCTGATAACGATAAATCGTATTGATTCGTTCTTGTTTATTCATCTCATTCATCCTTTCAGAATCGTCGAATCTCGCGACGTGTCGGTTGTTCCGGGTCGAGCCAGCGGATTTGTTGATCGAGCTTCTCTTGCGCCCATAAAATATAAAGCAATGCCCCACCGATGAGGACCACAGGAATCCAAGACCAGTCTATGATTCGGATGGCTAGCGGATTGACGAGTCCGAGCAATGCGATAAAGAGGAAGTCCAGATGATACTGCAGTGTCACGACACGTTTCACCTGTTCTTGCTCCGACAATTGACTGATTGCCTCTGCTTCATTCGAAAAAAAGTAACGCGTCGCAAGTAACACCCCGCCGATGATGGCGAACCCGATCCAGATGTTCCCGTCAGTTCGCATGAGGAAGTAAACTGCAAGACCTGCCGGAAGCGCTAAAAGTAAGCGTTGCAGGAGTCGCTTTCGATTTGATTGTTTGATTGTATGTAGTCGTTCTTGTTTATTCATCTCGTTCACCTCTTGTTTCACTATACGGGATGAGCATGAGAAAAGTTCCGTTATTTTACATTTTCGTACCAAAGTCATGTTTCTTGACGATATGACTGTCTCGGCTTATAGTTTAGTTAACTTAACTATATCTTAAAAAAGAAAGTAAGAGGTTATCAACATGAGTTTATTAAGCAATTCCCGATTTGTGTTTACCTGGTTATCCGGGATGACGCTCACGCTCGGGTTTTCAATTTTCTTCTTGAGCGTCTCGTGGTTAACCATTGATGTGTTGAAACAACCGACGCTACTCGGAATCATTTTGACCGCAGTTTCGTTACCTCGCGTTGTCATGATGGTGTTCGGTGGTGTGTTCGCCGATCGGTTCCAAAAGAGTCGCTTGTTATGTTTAACGAATATCGGGCAAGGAGTGTTGATGTTAATTGTCGTCTCGCTCCATTTTGCAGACGCATATTCGGTGGCAGCACTCTTGATCATCTCCGTATTGTTTGGTCTTTTAGACGGCATGTGTTACCCAGCACTGTCATCACTCATGCCTTCAATCGTATCAGGTCAACAGTTGCAACGGGCAAACTCCCTCTTCCAAGGGTCACTCGAGCTGATGTTCGTCATCGGTCCGTTCCTTGCAGGAATCCTACTGACGTGGGGAAGCTTCGGGCTCAGTTTTGGGACGGCCGCTGCATTGATCTTTCTCTCCGCAATCTTGATTATGCCACGGCTGATTCAAGACAACATTCCCGAGGTCGCTCCACTCTCACCAAAAGATGTACTCGTTGATTTGAAAGAAGGGATTCGTTACGTATCCAAGACACCTGTTTTACGAAGTGGAACGTTTGCCATCGCCATCGTCAACTTGTTCGTCATGGGACCACTCATCATGAGTATCCCGATTCTCGTTGGCTCGGTCGGAGGAACAGCATTTGATTTGAGTATCATCGAAGGCGGTCTCGCTGTAGGAACGTTCGTCGCAAGCTTCCTGATTCTATTGTTAAGGTCGGTTCATCGTGGACGCTTCGTCTTCCGCGCCCTATTCCTGACACTCGGTGCATTCTTCCTCTACACGCAAGTCCAATCGATTCCCCTGCTTGCCGTCGCAGCTTCCATGAGCGGATTTATGATCATGCTCGTGTATTTGCCGACCGTCACCATCATGCAGGAACAAAGCGACCCTGACAAAATTGGACGCGTCATGAGCATCATGTCGCTCGCCGCCTCGGGGCTTGAACCGATTGCGTTCGCCATTTTATCGGTGCTCGTCGCCTTATCTGTACCGATTCAAACGCTCTTATTGGCATTTGGTATAATCGGACTAGTGTGTGGTGTTCTCTTATACCTCCGGAGCGAAACGTTCCGACAGACACCGTAAAGAAAGGATGAATGACACGTTGAATGAAACACGAAAACAACAATTCCTCACGATGTACCGCCAAATCGATGAGCTCGACTTGCTGTTCACGAAATATTTTACGGAACTGAACGAATTCGAGTTGAGTTATCAACAAGAACAGATGCTTCTTCTCTTCAAGCGCCAAGAGACGTGGACGACGACAGAGATCGCGACGAAGATGTCCATCTCCAAAAGTGCCGTCAGCCAGGTGCTCAAAGTGCTCGAACAACGTGATTTCGTCGTTCGGGAAAAAAACCCCGAGAACCTTCGGGAAAGCTTCATCCGGCTCGGTCCGAACGGTCTGGCGTACTCGAAACAAATCGATGCGATTGAAGAGCGCCTCGCCGAAGAGATGTTTTCGGTCCTCGAGGATGACGAGATGAAGATGATCAATCGCTCGCTCGCGTTGATGATTCAGAAGTTTAAATGAAAAAGACAAATCGTCTCTAGTCGGACGATTTGTCTTTTCTTTATGCCAACACTTGTACGATTCGATTTGCCGACCGCAACGCCCCTTCGATATGTCCGCCGAACTGGGCATCTGTCTCCGAACCAATCAAATGGAGTCGGTCTCCGAGTTCGATCGGACCGTAAGCCGGGAATGCCGTGAGCGGCATGAGGTCATCCGATGTCGCCGTCTCTGATTCTGTCGACCAATCCATGTAATGAAATCGCACGAAGTCATTTGCTTTCGGACCGTATAACTTCTCCAGCTGTTCGATGACACGCGTCTTTACCTGTCCTTCCCCTAACGCTGTCCGTTCATCCGGTGACAGGCGGAAGAATCCGAACAGCGCACCTTGTCCGTTCATTGGCGAGGCGTCATGAATCTCTTGGAGCGGGCCGACCCAACTCATCCCAAATCCAGACAGACCTTCTTCTCGCCAAAACGGTGTCTTGTATACGATGAGCGCCTTCGCTTGAGACGCCATCCAGGTCGGGGTCGTCTTGAGCGCATTGCGTGTTGAAGCGGACAGCGTAGGTGCAATTGCTATATCTGCAACGAGACGTGGTGGAATCGCAAGGATCACGTCGTCTGTGTGATGCACCGTACCATTTTGAAATGTCAGTTGGACTCGGTCTGACTGTCGTTCGATCGAGGTAAGCCGGTGTGCAAACCGAACGCTGTCATCGGGCAACTGCACATGCAGAGCTTCCACTAGACTTGTCATCCCACCGACTAAACGTTTGGATAAGACGATGCTTTCCTCCGGTAGTACATGTCGTTCCGGTGCAGTCGTCGTTTGACGTTCGAGTACCATTTGTCCTGTCGTATGTTGAACGAATGACTTGAGTCCGAGTGTATCCACGAGTTCAGAGATTGTCTTCTCCGTATCCGGCCAAAACCACGTCGGACCGAGGTCATAGCCGTCCTTCGTGAAGATACGTCCACCGACTCGGTCACGTGCCTCAAAGACTGTGACGTCATATCCTTTTTGATGAAGTTGGGTCGCGGCATAAAGTCCACTGACACCAGCTCCGATGATGGCGATTTGTTTTTTCATCATATTCACATCCAATCCACATCATTCAAGTAATTAAAAAGCTGTTGATTCGAAATATCGCTTTGCATTAATAATGTCTTTCCCTGAACCACTTGTTGATTTTCAGGGTAGTAACGTCTCAAAATTTCCAAGCATCCAACTACGGTCGACACAAAACTCTCGTCCTTCACGTTAATCGTCAAATACCAACCTCGGATGACGCGCTTCACGATGGAGCGTTTCTCCAGATGAGACATCTGTCCACGAAGCAATTTCGATTTGGCTGCTTCAATCGAGGAAACCAAGTCTTGGTTCAACGCCTCACTAACGCGAGCATCCGGCTTCATGCGCGGGAATTGAGTCGAAACATCTTCCCCGTCGACACACGTACATAGATGTCTTAGCCAAAATCCCCATTCAAAACGGTTCGCAGGATCGAGCGCCGCATCCAGACGCCCGATATCATAGTCGATTTTAATGACTTCCGGATGCTCCGTTAGCAATCGCTCCGTCTGCTCCACCAATTCCGTCGCATCGACATCCTCATGCACGAGCACCGTCAAATCTAAATCCGATTGTCCAGCAACGGCCGTCCCGCGACCGATGCTTCCGTATAGGTATATGCTATGTAACTGTTCACCGAATGCTTCTTTCACCAATTCGATTGCTTTGAAAAGGACGGTTTCAAACTCAGGCTGTATATGACGGATGGACGTTTGGTTGATGACGTAACCATCCTCGTCCGTTCCAAGACGGGTCGGACACTTTATAGAACGCTGTCGATTTGTTGAATTCATCCTAATTGAGACCTCTTTTCGATTCTTTATGTTTAGCCTAACGAATGTTTAATATAAAATGCTACTGTTACCCTTGTCATGATGGATGGATTTGGAAGTATAATAGGGTATAGACAAAGGGGGAAGTATTCGTGAATATCATCATCAGTTCATTGTTTGCAAGCCTTGCATTTTTCTTACCAATCATCGCCATTGTGTTCGGAATTGTTTGGCTTGTCAAAGTGGTCAATCGATTTGAAAAACGCGCAGCGGAGAACCTTGAACTCGAGCGTCAAAACGCTGAACAGTTTAGGGTATTAATTGAACGTCTTGATCGCATCGAACAACAATTAGATTCGAACACAAAACGCAGCTGACTCATGTTAGCTGCGTTTCGTCTTATCACACTTTCCATTCAAACGGTTTAGATCGAATGAGTCCGAGTTTATGCCCGATTCGCCATCCCATCCCCGTTACTCGATCCAACCAATTGTTACCTCGTCCTACAAATGGCATGATCGCTCGCACTTGCGTAAGCTTAATACGATGGGTGACATACTGATAGATCAACCCGACATTTGGTTGGTCCGCGACGGACGCTTCACACCATGCTTTGTCAAAGATACGCTCCCACGATTGACGCACGAACAGTTCGTCCGGTTCGTCTTCTCGGTCATATTCTTCTAACGTCTCATACAATGGAAAGTTACTAAGCACATGATGCCAATAGGAAAACTCGGATGCTAACACTTCTTCATCGGGTATCTCAACGGTCAAGACGACACCTCGGTTCCCCTCGCCAATATGTCCATCTCGTCCTAAGTCGGGGAACTCATCCCAACACCAGATTGGATAGTTCCCATTTAATGAAATACCAATACGCTTCTCGTATTGTTCGACCATCCAATCATAGGCAGGCTTGAACTCTTCCAATCCGCCTTCACTGAACAACGCATATTCTCCACTCGCTTCAAGATATCCTTTTTTCAAAGCTTGCTGCCACGCTTCTTCTCGTTGATATGTGTAGTAGATACCCAAAACCTTTCAATCCTTTCATCGTTCCTCTTCTGCTAGTTTAAAAGATTTCAGCAGAAGTACCGCGATAAAAAAATAACCTGGTCATTTTATATGATGGGTCGGAATGAGACAGGAGAAGATAGATTGATCAGAGATGAAGGACGGCCATACTCCATCGATTCGTCGATGAACGTCTCTAACGTGCGCACGTTCTCCGTCACCACTTTGACAAGGTAGCTATACTGCCCGGCTAAGCGATGACACTCGATAACAGCCGGCTGTTGACGACAAAATTCACGGAACGCCTCGCACCGATGTGTGTCATAAAGAATAAAGGCAGTCATATGTTTATCCATCTTTTCGGGATTGACGATTGCCCGGTATCCTGTAATGACTCCGCGTTCTTCGAGTCGCTTCACCCGTTCGGTCGTAGCGGGCGTGGACAATCCAACCTGTCGTCCTAATTCGGTCATCGAGATTCGGCCCTGTTGTTGCATCACTTCAAGAATATGACGATCAATTTCATCCATTTGGCATTCACCTTTCAAAAATAAAGTGAAACGGTACATAATCCGTTCTTTCTTAAGTCATTCGCTGAAACTTC
Organism: Exiguobacterium sp. s34; assembly: GCF_018617435.1. Classification (NCBI taxonomy): domain Bacteria; kingdom Bacillati; phylum Bacillota; class Bacilli; order Caryophanales; genus Exiguobacterium; species Exiguobacterium sp. s34. The sequence continues at coordinate 66,978 of NZ_JACSKE010000007.1, forward strand.
CGTCAAACCTTTATGTATCTATACTCCACTGTTGCATACACTTGAAGTAACCAATTCAAGGGGGAATATCTATGCCAACACCAGTCATTCCATTACTCATCATCGATGTCCAACAAGCCTTTCATGATCCAAGTTGGGGAAGCCGCAACAATCCACAGTGTGAAGAGAATATCGCACGGTTAATTGAAGCGTGGGAAGCGCAAAATCAACCCATCATCTATGTCCAACATGTCACCAATGTTCCGACCTCACTTTTCTATTTCAAAAAAGACGGTCATTTGTTCCAAGACTTTATACAACCTCGCGAACAAGATGTCATCCTGACGAAACAGGTGAACAGCGCCTTCATTGGAACAGACTTACAAGAACGACTCGAAGCACTTGGTGCGACACAGATCGTCATCACCGGATTAATTACGAACCATTGTGTCGAAACCACCGCACGGATGGCGGGTAACCTGGGTTTCAATCCAATCGTCGTATCCGATGCGACGGCGACGTTCGACCGTCAATCGATCAGCGGGTCATGGATCCCCGCAGACGTCATCCATGACGTGTCGCTCGCTAGTCTAAATGAAGAATTTGCATCGATTCAAACGACGGAATCGACGCTCCAATTCATTCAACAAAAAGAAGTACAGCCCTTTTCATGAAGGCTGTACTTCTTTGATGTCATCCTGCTTGATCTTGAAGCGCATAAACAAACGTCAACATTCGTCCAGGTATTCTTGCCGATATCGTGTAGGACAAATCAAAGGGCAGTAAACGTATGCAAGGTTATATGTCATTCAAGTAATGTTAGATGCCCTTCTCCTTTTCTAATCTTGCGTTTTTCAATCAATCTGGCCGGCTTTTCCCCGACTGTACAATCGATGCGTCACATGACATGCGTCGACTTGCTTCAATTTGTAATCAAGGCTCTCGGATGCAACGATGACAAATAAAACGAGACTACAAGCCAACAGCAATCCCGAACTGTATTCGTCTCTATATAAAATCATCGTACTCAATAGTACAAACGTTCCAATCATTCCAAGACCTAGAGCACACTCATACCAGACGAGTCGTCGATATCGCACGCTTTCGTTAAATGTCAAAAGAACATTCGTCCGAAACGCAATCTTGATACACGCTGTGATGGGAAATAAGACGATGAACCAAGTGATTTCGGCTAACTGTTGATGACCACCCCAGTAAAACAAAGCACCACTGAAGACAATCAAGAGCCCTACTTGAATCGCAAGACGGGTCGAGCGTTTTCCAGATGCGTACATATGATTGAAGCGCTCATTTAATTTCACTGATGCATTCACCTCACGACATAACTTTTCGTTTCATCTGTCTCCAGTGCACAAACGCATTCGCAAACCAGATGACTGTCAACAGCGGGAACATGATGTTCATCCAGTTCGCACGTTCAATGTGGAACAAAGGAATCACAAGAAAAAGAGCCAAGTTCAATATACCTGCTACGAGATACATGACGAATAGCAATCGGTGATTCGATTTCATCTTGAATCTTCCGCACTCAAAATCGGATACTTCACTGCGTTTTTCACGAGCTTGTCTTCAATCGCTTTTGACACATCGATGTCAGCAGCATGTGCGAACGTCAGCGCATAGATCAACACGTCAGCAAGTTCTTCTTCCATCTCCGTCTTTTTCGTCTCAAGCGCTTCTTCACTGGAGATCCACTGAAACACTTCAAGTAACTCACTCGCCTCGAGCGACAGGGAAAGTGCCAAATCTTTCGGGTTATGATGGAACGCCCAGTCACGCTCATCACGGAATTTAATGATCTCGTCCATTAATCGTTGTACTTCGTTCATACTCGTCACGTCCTCATTCACAATTTTGTTCTCATTAAACATAATTCCATATTACCAAAAGATGGCACTTATAATACGCTTTTATCTGTTCACATATGCCCCTAATACATTCTTGTGAATGACAAATGATACGGACTAAAAAAGAATCGCCTGAGAAAGGGCGATTCTTTTCATATACACTTATTTATGTTTCGCCGGTGTCCAACGCTCCTGTTCACTCGACGCAGGGTAATCAATTCCATCCGGATAGGCGATCAGCTCGATGAGTGATCCCCACGGTGCCTTCCCGTATACACCTTGATTATCTCCATTGTCTTCGACGTCGGCTAACGGATGCGGTTTCGACAACAACTGTCCTCCAGCACGTTCAAAGCGCTGAGCCGCCTCTTGCATATCGTCCACATAAATCGCGAAGTGATGTAAACCGTACGATGAAATTCCAGTCGGTTCGGTTTCTTTCACATGAGCGACTTGAAATAATTCAATCGATGGTCCCGATTTGATTTGAAGCAGCCGCATATGGATAATTTGTTGTCCGTTTGGTAAGTCCAGTTGCTGCTCCGCCTCTTCTCCTTGCATCGGTTCATCTTCTGGACGCTGCACGTCATAACAAATCTCAGCGTCGAACGCGTCCTTCAAAAAAGTAGTTGCCTCCTCAATAGAAGGCACTGTCATTCCGATGTGATCAATTCCTCTGTTCATGATGAGTCCCCTTCCATTGTTGACGAATCCGATCCATCCACGTCATGACATCCCGTGAATAAAGTCGAGTCTCGTCAGATTCACCAGAAATGACACGGTGCATCGCGTCGATTTCATAGCGTAAAGCCTGCTCCGTCTCCCCAAGCTGAACGGTCTCGACCGAGCCATCTTTCGTATACGTGATGGTCGCCTCCGTTGCACGAGGAAACGCATTGACGGTAATGTACCCGTCTTCTCCCGCGATCACTCCTTGCTTCGGTAACTTTGTCCGCATCGCCAATGTGATGTTCACCATTTGATTTGAGCTTGTTCGAAGGATCGTACTCGATTGTTCATCAACCCCGGTCCTATAAGGTTTCATCGTCGTCATCACTTCCACTACTTCTTCATCTAAGAAACTTCTAGCGAACGATAAAGCGTACGTTCCGATATCGAGCATCGCACCCCCAGCCAATTCCGGATTGAAGAAACGATTAGACGGATCATCTTCTTTATAACTGCCGAACGTCACATGAATCATATTGACTCGTCCGATTGCACCTGCCTGCACACGCCGTCTCAACTCTTCAAAGAGTGGCATATGATAAATCGTCATCGCTTCGAGCACAACCACCCCTTGATTGTCAGCCAGACGATGAATGTTCTCGAGTTCCTCACTATTTAAAGTGATGGCTTTTTCGCAAAGGACATGCTTCCCATGAGCAATCGCTTGTTCCATCATCGAATAGTGGAGGTGATGAGGCGTCGCCACATAGACGATGTCGATGTCAGGTGACGACAACATCTCGTCTAACGTCTGGTACACATGTTTCACACCATGTTCTTGCGCAAATTGTTCGGACTTTTCAACATCTCGTCCCCACACTCCGTAGGCAATCCCCTCTGATTGTGCGAGTGCTTGAGCGAATTCTGTCGCAATCGTTCCAGGTCCAATGATTCCCCATTGCTTCATTCCACTTCCCCCGTTTCTGTTGAATAGACGACTATATCCTGATTCGATGCGACGATGATGTGCGTGACGACATCTGTGAACAAGGACGTATCGACCACACCACGTACTTGAGATAGTTGGTGTTGCATCTCAATCGAATCTTTAGACGGGTGGACGACCACGTCGAGTAATCGGTTTCCGTTCACCGTCACTAGTGCTCCATCACTGTTCAAACTTTGACGAACTTGTAGAGATTCCACCCATGGGAGCTCTTGGACTTTCTCGCTAACATAGGTAAATGCTTGTGGAAGAACTTCTAAGACAACCGGATGATCGAACGTCAATCGTTCCACAAATTTAGAGTCATCCACCAGTAATACATATCGCTTCGCCATCGTCGCGATGAGTTTTTCTTCTGTATGAATCCCACCTCCGCTTTTCAGGGCGTGGTGTCGAGCATCGACTTGGTCACAACCGTCAAAGGCAAGGTCAATCAGCGTGACATCCCCTGTCTCGACAACCCGAAGTCCTTTTTCCAAACAAGCGCGTCGTGTCACAAATGAAGGTGTCACGATTGTCACGTCCAGTTGATTCGCATGAATCCTATTAATTAGGTGTTGAATCGTACTGCCACCCCCAAGACCGATTGTCATCCCTGACTCAATCCAAGGGAGCGCGGCTTCCGCACACTTCTCTTTTACATCCATCCGTTCATTCCCCCTGTAACAGTTGTTGGGCTGTACGATCGGTTGTCACGATGACATCAATTAACTGATGCTCGGCGGCGACTCGAATCGCATCTACTTTCTCACTTCCATAGGCTACCCCGATTTTAAGTGGGACCTTTGCGAGCTGTTGGTGCTCGATATGGACCGTCCTATCTGATAAGGACGTCGTCATGAGTTCCCCGTTTTGATTATAAAAATTCGAACAAATATCCCCGACAATTTGGAGGTCGTTCATTTCCTCGGTGAACGTCTGGCCATAGAAGGCCAACCAGTTGGTTTCTTGGTTCAGTTGGGATGACCCAATCCCAAAGAGAGCAATGTTCATCCGACCCCAAAGCTCCATGACTTCTTGAGCATGTGTCGACTGGGTTAATGCTTGCTTGATAGCGGCATTCGGTAAAATAGCAGGAACATCGATTAATTTAGAACGTCCACGCCATTTTCGTGAGGCTTCATACGCTAACGTGTTCGCATGAAAACGACTTTCGAGCTTTCCGTCCGGCCCACCGATGAGTGGCACACATTGGATACTCGAATATGCTTCTTTCGGCGTGAGTGCTTCCACAACGGCAGCGAGTGCTGTCCCCCAAGAAAAGCCGATCACATCGTCATCGGTCACCATCGACTCGACGTATGTTGCGCACGCTTCCCCCATACGCTGTAACGTCTCTTCGCGTTGTCCTGACTTTTCAGGTACAAGGATGACATGTTTTAGACCGAACCGCTCTTTCAGTTGGGCTGCCACGTCAATTGATTGAAAGCGATCATAATCGATTTGAAACTTCACGATCCCTAATTCCCGAATCCGTTTCAACATGCGACTGATGGTCGCCCGATTGACATCGAGCGCCTCTGCAATCTGGTGTTGTGTTTGATTCTGTTCGTAATACAAGTGTGCTACTTCGTAAAACCTCTTCAGTTCTTCTGACATACAGCCACACCCCTTTGCACAAATGTACACCTAATTGAACATATGTGCAACACAAGGTATGTTTAGGAAAGTCAATCGGCTTCTAGGACAGGCAAACAAATCGTAAATGCGATGGCAACACAACTTGCTCCTTTACTTGAGAATAAGAAAAAGCCTTCACGGTGGAAGGCTTGATGGAAAACATAATATCGCTTAGCGTTTCTGCTTTTCTAAACTAAACGGAATCGACTTCTTGAATCCAAGGTTATAACTGAGTTGCCAGGCTAATCCTCGAACCCGATCCATCAAACAATCATCCAAGTCCCGAAAAGGCATGACAGCCCGAACCTGATGCAGTTCAATCCGATGAATCACGTATTGATAGTCTGGTGCCTCGATAGACCGATGAATCGCCATCTCCTCACACCATTTTTTATCAAAGATTTTTTCCCATGACTTTCGGGTATAGGCCGGATCAATATTCTCCCTGTGATCAAAGGCCTCGGCTGTATCGCAAAAAGTAGAGTGATACGGAACAAACTCCCAAAATGAAATTTCTGAAGCTAGTACTTGATCATCCGGTAATTCAACTGTCAACACAACACCTTTGTTTCCTTGTCCGATATGTCCACCCCTGCTCAAGTCAGGAAACTCATCCCAACACCAGACCGGATAGTTCCCACATAACGAAATTCCAATTCGTTGCTCATATTGTTCAACCATCCAATCATAGGCTGGTTTAAAAAATTCAAACCCTTCGTCGTTGAAAAAAGCGTACTGAGGATCACCTTGTAGATACCCTCGCTCCAATGCTACTTTCCAAGCGTCTTCATGCTGATGTGTATAATAAATCCCCAATCATTCTCCAACCTTTCATACATCATATGCATTCACTATACAAAAAGTCTTGAAGATAGGGATGTACAAAAAATGTATAGGTCTTTCATTTATTATCCAAGTATCTCAATTTAAAAAGGCTATAAGTAATTGGTTCATTGATGGGGTCTTACATCTTATATTTTCTATCTCCGCTTTTCAACGACATAAGATTTTACTACGCTTGATTTTGTCAAAAACTACTCACACTTTGTTTTTTCATATCATGTAATTCGATTTTCTATTTTCTGAATTGTATGCTGCGGAATAGCAATGAATAGTCTTCTGTCGTATGAACAACTACTTCATGTAAGGCTCGTGTCAATGAGACATATAATCGCCGCGCTTCCTGTGGAAATTCAGGATAGCTTTCTTGATCGACGTCCATTAAAAGCACTGCATCAAATTCCATACCGCGCAAGTAGTCTACTGTAGAAATAACAATTTCTTCTCCAACTTTAGTAGTATCAGATACAATGAGTTGAGTACGTAAATTAAGTTTTGCGTGTAAGAACTGTGCACGTTCTAATGTTGGTGTGATTATACAAATCGTAAATTGTTGTTTTCGCCAATGAGCTAGTACGTCTTTTATTTCTCTACTTTTCTTTGTCACTAGAAATTCGATAGGTTGCCCTTCTCGGTTAAATGGATCAATCCATGTTGTATCGTGATCTGAGTCATACAGTATTTCTTTAGCAAAATTAATAATAGGTTTCGTCGTTCGGAATGCTTTCGTTAAATACTCGATGCGCCATTTTGACTTTCCATGAGTTTGAATTGAATCCCATGACTCCATGTCAAACGCTTGATAGCTTTGTAGCGTATCTCCGAATACCGTCATCCCATGACAGATTTTTTCGAGCACCATTAAATCGAGCGGACGAAGTGTCTGGGCTTCATCAACAAAGAGATGGCTCCATTTTTCAGGATACCCATTAGTTTCATAGTGAAGATACATCCAGAGGAAGAGATCTAATCTAGTCGGAGATTTATATTTATGCCATGCTTTCAATAGAGTCTCATCCACATCTACTTTCATGTGTTCAAGCATCAATGGATTTTTTAGCATCTTCCAAACCGTTTCGGCATCAATTCGTAAGATTTCACTCCAAAAGTTCAAAAACGCTTCTCGCTTTTTCTTTTCTGATAGTAATCGATTTTCAAAATTCTCTTTCATCAATTCACTTAATTTTTGACGTTTTTCATCATACAAGTATTTTGTCCAAATCGAGGCTGTTTCAATATATTCTTGTTCATAGTCCTTTTTATTTAAAATATGTATTTTTTCAAGTTCACTTCGAATCGTTTGAAGGATCCGCAATCTCTTTTCGTGAAACGTCCCTTTTCCCGACATCCACATATCAATTGCTTTTTCGTGCACGTTGACCAATTCATCCATCGGTTCATAACTAAAAAGCGTTTCACAGATGTCCTCGTTCCATTCTGCCAGTGCCTCATCAACCCACTTGATTAAATGGCTCGATTCGTACAGCGGAAGTAATTCCAAATGGCCATTCTGATTTAAAAACTTTTTGTTCAATTGAACCGCAAAATCATCAAATGCCATATTGTAGAAACTGATTGAATTTGTAAATGCTCCGCATCCTTCAACAGTTGATGAATCGTCGCTTCGTTCGGAGCTAAATAAAGCATCTTTCGGCGTTCATCTTGATACTGCAAATAAGACATACGGTGCAACGCAGTTAACGATTTCCCAGTCCCGGCCGCACCTTGGACAATCATATATGTATCCACTGGTGCCTGGATAATGTGGTTTTGTTCGGCTTGCCGTGTTGCAATGAATCCATCAATAGAACGATCCTTTTGCTTCTTCGTCAACTCTTTCTCCATAAAACTATCTTGTGGGACGTCAGGCACCGTCGACGGCTTTTTGAATGTCGATTTGATTTGCTCGGTAAATCGCTTTGTCAGTGAGCTCGGTTGCCGTTTTGGAGCACGGCGATGATTTGCCTGAACGACACGTCGCTGTCTTCGATCAAGCTCGAGCTGTGTCATCCCGATGATGTCACCACCTGGCGTCTCAATTGTCTCTCCGTTAAACATGGACGCACGCATCGCCATCTCACTCCGCCAATCTAGGACAAGCGGGATTTCAGGTGAGCGAGGGTGCGCCACTCCGAACTTCCCGACCGGATAAACCTCTTCTTCACCTTCGTCCTCAATTACGAATGTAAACGAATACAGTTCTTTCAGGGCGTCCTCATATTTTTGGCGTTCCTGTGCGCTTTCCGATTGACGTGAATGTCCTCGCATGTCTATCATTTCATAGTCGCTTGATTCAAGATCTGGTTTGCCTCCTGCTGTCTTCCCATTTAGATGAGACTCGATTACCATACAAAAGTTATCAAGTCGTTGCTGTTCATTTTCTAAAATCACTTTCATAATCTGCACTCCCACATTATTATATATCCTCATTTTACCAAATATTCCAGACGAGAAATTACGTTTTTATTTAAAGGGGTAAATTTTTTAATTGAAGTTAGAAACACATACCACCTATTATAATTTTTATCTCCCTTTCTTTTAAAACGGACGTTATAATGTTAGTTGATTCCTAAATTAACGGGAAACATTCCCTTTGTTTGGAATGAGACGAATGCTACATTATCGTTTTAAGAAGGAAGGACTACATCATGAATCCAACAACTCAACAAAAAACAGCTGACTTATTTAAATTCTTAGCCGCTGTTAAACGGATGGATATCCGTACTGAAACCGATACAAAAAGCTATGAACTTCTTTTATCTCCAGAAACGTTAGCCTATCCAAACGTTCACGTCACCCGAGATGAAGAACTCTCTATCGAAGTGCATTTTCTCTCGCCATTCGCAGAGAAACGACCGAGTTTACCGCGAGAACTCTATGCATACGTCCTTCAAGAAGGCGAAACATATAAACGTACCGAATTGTTCCCTGAAAAGCTAGATAAGACCTTCAATGATTTTTTAGCTTCAATTGAAAATTGGGAACAAAAGAAAACAGCACACGAATCTGCTCGGAAACTATACGATACGATGTATCGGACGATGCAACTTTTATCAACCGAGAGCGATACATACGAACTCGTCTACTCCTTCGGAATGCTGCACTGGCCGAATGACAAAGTCGAGCGTCCACTATTTACAAGAGCTGCCGTACTTGAATTTGATCAAGAGAAGAGTCTGTTCCGCATTGAAGCGTCAGCCATACCGACAAAACTTGAACTCGATATGCTCGACCGTGACCACGTTTGGATGTCATCTGAACTATCCCGATATGAAGTCGATTTCAAAGAAGAACTCACTTTTGACTTTAAACCGTGGATTGAGACAGAACTAAAGGATCAGTCCGATCGCGTACTGAAACTGTTACACGACGATCACGCTTATGGAGAAGTCGCGACCGTCTATGCGATGCCAGGTATGCGCTTATACCTTCGCAAAAAGTCAGCCCATGCATGGGTCGAAGAGCATGAGAATTTGGCCTCATTGATTGAAGAGGGATTATCTCCCTCACCTGCCCTGCAGCAATTCCTAACATCAAACGATGAAGAAATTCATGCACTTGATGCGCTCGATCGTGACGCGTGGAAACCTGTCGGAGAAGAAATTCTGTTCCCACTCCCATACAACGAAGAACAAAAACGAATTTTAAGTCAACTCAGTAATCATGCCGGCGTGGTTGTACAAGGTCCTCCTGGAACGGGGAAAAGTCACACGATTTCTAACTTAATCTCACATTTGCTTGCTCACGGAAAACGCGTTCTCGTCACTAGTGAAAAAGAACATGCGTTACACGTCTTGCGCGATAAACTCCCTGTCCAAATTCGCCAGCTCGCGGTATCCGTCCTCGGGTCCGATTCAAAGACGACGAAGCAGACAGAGAGTTCACTCCAAGAAATCGCCTCGTACTTAAGCCGTACGACTGCATTAGAGTTAGAGAATGAAGGGAAACAGAAGCAGCAAAAATTGTATGAGACACGAGAAGAAATTTCTCGTCTACGCCGAAAAATGATCGAACAAGCTGCTAGTGAACACACAGAGATCCAATATCTTGACGAGACTCGTTCCCCTACCGATTGGGCTAAATGGACGAGCGAACAAAAAGTGACGATGCAACTTCCACTCCCCGTACTGACAGATACTTGTCCGATGACGGCTGATGAGTTGGCTGACTTTTATCAACTTATGGCGGAGAGAAGTGAAATTAATAATGGTATCGATACAGATTCGTATCCAAGTACACAACAATTTTTAGATAGTGATTCTTATGCAAAAAAAGCTAAAATGTATCATCATTATTCAAATTTAGCAGATCAATACGCTTCGCTTGAATGGTTATTTAAAAAACCAATTACGACTCGTCAAGAATTGCTTCAACATATTGAAAAGCTACTATTCACGGTGGAAGAATCGCCAGGATGGGTACGAAACATCTATCAACACTGGGTCACTCACCGAGATGATTATGATCAATGTGAGCAAGATTTGAAACAGTTTGAATCCGATGCTCTTTCTCTTGAAGAAATAGAACGTCAAATTACCCTCCACGAGGTAATTATGCCATCTACTTTACCGGAAAACTTTTGGGCACTTGTTGAAGAATTAGGACCACTACTCGATCAAGGGAAGACCAATGGATTCTTCTTTAAACTCATGCAACGAAAGCGATATACCCTTATTCTTGATGAAGTAAAGATTGATGGAAAAGCACCTAAATCATCCAAAGATTTGATGCTTTTGAAACAACTTGATGAATACAAACGTAACTTGACGAAACTTACAAGGCAGTTCAGCTATATATGTGGTCATTACCAGTTTGAACTCGAAACACCGACGTTCACGTCTTATCGTATGGTACGACAAGCATTCCGTGAATCGCATTCCATCCTACCAAATTATATTGAATCCATCGTTCCAGTGATTCAAGTGTATGGAACACGTGCATTCCGTTACGATGAGAAGTGGTTACGCCAAGCCAAAGAGGATCTTGAACAATCTTTTGTGCTTGATGAGTTAAAGCAACTTCAACAAACAAAAGAGAAGACATTACAATTGTTCACGGCGTCACACACTCATCAAGCTGCACTCCGTCTGAAACAAGCAGTTATGACTTGGGATGAAGGACTCTACACTACTTCACTTGAAGAACTTAAGTTGCTTGAAGAACAAAACACGAAGGCGACTCGCCTAAAAGAACTGACAGAGCGTATCAAACAAGTTGCTCCGGGTTGGTTGAACGCATTTTACGACGGAACTGCCCCGACACTTCAGCTTCAGACGTTCGAACTCGATTGGAAAGTGGCACGTGTCTTGACGCTGCTCGAAGCACTTAGTGATGATGATTATCGAGAGAAAATGAAACGGTTAGAGAAAGAGGAAGGAAGAGCGACAGCGGACTTGTGTGCGACATATGCGTGGAAAGAACAACTGACGCGGATGACGCCATCGAAACAAGAACGCTTGAACAGTTGGGCGAAGTTGATTCGCCAAATCGGGAAAGGCACTGGGAAACATGCGGCGCGTCACAAGCGGGAAGCCGCCCGTCAAATGGCTGCAGCCCAAGACGCCATCCCAGTTTGGATCATGCCAGTGAACCGCGTACTCGAATCGTTCAAAGAAATCGATGAACTATTCGACGTCATTATCTTCGACGAAAGCTCACAAAGCACGATGGATGCGATTTCGCTCCTGTCGCGTGCTCGAAAAGCCATCATTGTCGGGGATGACCGCCAAATCAGTCCGACGACGTTCCAAGATCAAAACGCAATTCAAGAGAAGAAAAAGACATACTTTGGTAACGATACGACGATGACGTTATTCGACGGTTCATCAAGCCTATACGATCTTGCCTCCGTCAAGTTCAGTGCGACGGTCGGCCTCCGTGAACACTTCCGTTGCGTACCAGAAATCATCGGGTTTAGTAATGCTCATGTGTACGAAGGTCGGATCGTGCCGCTCCGACTACCGCAACGCGCCGAACGATTGACACCGGCGGTACAGAGCGTCTTTGTAGAAGACGGGAATGTCGCTGAAACGACAAAAGACAAGTTCAACGTTCCGGAAGCGAAAGCACTCGTCGCTCACTTGAAGCAGTTGATTGACGACCCTCGCTACGCGAAGCGGACATTCGGGGTGATTTCACTTCTTGGAAAGGCCCAGACGGATCAAATCGAGCGAATGGCGACTGACTTGATTGGTATTGATAAGCTGATTGAGCACAACGTCCGCTTCGGTGACGCCTATACGTTCCAGGGTGATGAGCGTGACGTCATGTTGCTATCACTCGTCGTTGCACCGAACCGTCGCTTTACGGCACTTACGAAAGAGACCGACAGCCAACGCTTCAACGTTGCGGCAAGCCGAGCTCGAGACCAAATGATTTTGTTCCACTCTGTGACGCTGCAAGACATCGGCAATCAAAACTGTATGCGCTATAAACTCGTCAACTACTGCCAGAATCCGCTCGGTGATCAAGAGTCGTTCGAAGCGGTTCAACACTTGTTCGATTCTCCATTTGAAGAAGAAGTGTATAAACGTTTGACGAACCGTGGCTATCTCGTCCGCCCACAAGTTCAAGTGAACGGGTATCGCATCGACCTCGTCGTCGAAGGTGAATCGAATCGTCTTGCTGTCGAATGTGACGGCGAACGTTGGCACGGACCAGATGTTTACGAGCAAGACATGTTCCGACAAAAAGTGCTCGAACGAGCTGGTTGGACATTCTGGCGCGTTCGGGGTCGCCATTTCTACCGTGATGCGGATCAAGCAATGGAGCCGCTATGGACATTGCTTGATGAGATGGGGATTGAACCTGTGTTGACTTGATACTTCAAAAATATGATTACTTTATAATTTCATATTAAGAATATGTTTTAACTATATGTTATTATTTATGTGATATATAAGGAGGTTTTTTAAATGAAAATTGAAATTAATAATATATACGCAATGGATTGCATAGAGGGTATGAAAAATATACCCGATAATAGTATTGATATGATTGTGACCTCACCTCCTTATGATAATTTAAGAGATTATCAAGGATTTAATATCGACTTGCACCAAACCGGCCAAGAGATATACCGCATATTGAAAGAAGGTGGGGTATGCGTCATGGTTATACAAGATCAAACGAAAGATTTCGCTAAAACCCTAACTAGTTTTAGAACAATAGTGGATTGGGTTGACAACATAGGATTTAAATTATTTGAAACCGTAATTTATAGAAAACATGGAACTGAGGGAGCTTGGTGGAAAAGACGATTCAGAGTTGACCATGAATATATACCGATTTTCTTTAAAGGGAAAAAGCCACAATACTTTTATAAAGAACATTTGAAAATCCCTACTAAACATGGTGGGAAAGTTTTAAGCGGTAGTGGGAATAGAAAAACAAATGGCGAAACAACTAACACAGTTAAAAGACCTATAAATAATTTAAAATGTCGTGGAACCGTATTTGAATACCTCATGGCTGGCGATAAAAATCCATTAAAAAGAAAACATCCCGCTACTTTTCCTGATCAAATCCCTCTAGATTTCATTGAAACTTTTTGTCCAGAAGATGGAGTTGTTTTAGATCCTTTCATGGGGAGTGGAAGTACTGCTGTCGCAGCAAAAAAACTTAATCGAAATTTTATAGGATTTGATTTAAGCGAAGAATATGTTGAAATCTCTTACTCAAGACTAAAAGAAGTGACATCCACTCAGCAAAATTTAACTTTTACAAATTAAAACTAACAGTCGCAAAGGCTTATTTAAGCCTTTGCGACTGTTAGTTTTTTTAGCAAACTCCACCCTTTAATACAAATATTCATTTTCAGTAATATTATCCTTGATTACTCCTTCTTCATCTATTGTATACTCTATGCCAGTACCAGAAGTAATCGCAAACGAGAGAAGCAAAGGGTTTTCCATTATCATACTATAATTTCTGTTAGTAAGACCTGAATACCCATCCGCTTTTGTATTACTTTTTCTGAAAACATGAACATCTAAGTTTTCGAAATTCCATCTTTCTTCGATAAATCTCCATCCCATTTGATTACTAATATACGAATAAAAATCTATCATTCTATTTTTTTCCAATTCATGTACATCATAGACACCTTCCAAAGTCGATGAAGGTACTAAATTTATTGCCTGTCCGTTACTAGCACTTAGCTTAAATTTATCTCCAGTTCTTTTGTTTCTTCCACCTACTACATATGTATCTCCGTCAAAGAACCCAACAGCATTCCGACTATCCCTTTCTCTCAAAAGTGCATTGATATTATGCATAATGCTAATCACACTGCGTTCAGAGTAAAATACATCATGTAGTATATGATCTTCATCGTCTATATTAAGATAATGTAGCCAGTCTAAACAATTTTCAGTATATCCAAATAAATTAATCCATGTTCCATCAGTGAATAATAAAGGCCATACAGAAGTGTTAGCTAACTGATTACGAGAAATAACTCCGCCTTCTTGTAACAAACCTAATAGAAAGTGTATTGTTGCAAACGGATATTTGCTCTGAAAATTTTTTTTAGCATCAAAACCTCTGAAAATATTTGGCTGAATACAATTAGAAAAGTGATCTAGAAGTTGAGGATTACGCGTTAATATAGTTTTGTTATAAAGAACCATATGATGTCCGCAACTTTTAACATTTTCTTTAAAAATTTCAATATCCAAAAATGTACATTCTTCAGGATTAATATCATTTTTTACTGCAAGAACTTTACCGTCATAATATCCCACTACCTCAGCATCTAAAAAATTGGTGAATAGTATTCCACATAGGATTCCATCACTATCTGGACTTAAAATAATTTTTTGATCTCTTTCAAGTATCCAAGGATAGCTTTGCAGAATTTCTTGATAGTTTATACTCATCAGAATCACATCCTCATTTTTCTATTAGTTACTAAAAATAGTTTATCACATATTTATTTGTAAATTAAATTGAAAATCGCACTATTATTAAAACCACTTAATAAAACTGCTCCGTAGAAGTGTCAACAGCGGTTTAAAATTCCCTCTTAATAACGGATTAAAAATCCCTTTTTTACTCGTTACTCTTGGAAACTATCGACACGGGTCGGCTGGATGCCGGCCCGTTTCTTTTCCCTCATCCGATATGAATCTCCCCGAATGTTAAAAGTGGTCGCATGATGAAGAAGGCGATCTAAAATTGCGGTTGCCAAAACCTCGTCACCGAATATTTTTCCCCATTCAATATATGACTTGTTTGAAGTCAGGATGATCGAGCCTCTCTCATATCTCTTCGAGATGATTTGAAACAGCGCATTCGCACTGATGGGGTCGAACGAAAAATAACCGATTTCATCTAGAATGAGTAGCTCGGATCGACAGTACCTTTTGATGATACGCGGAAGGAGGCCAGATTTTTCTGCTTTTTGACACTCCTCGACAAAATCGTTCGCGGTAATGAACGAAGTCCGATAACCTTTCGTGACAGCTTCCGCAGCGATTGAAATCGCCAAGTGTGTCTTCCCCACACCCGGCGGGCCCAATAATAATACATTGAAGCCGTTATCGATGAACCGACAGGTCATTACCTCCCTGACGCGCTTTTCATTGATGCTCGGCTGAAACGAAAAGTCGAAGTCTTCTAGCGTCTTAAAATAGGGGAGTCTGGCACGTTTTATTCGTTTCGATAGCTCTGTCGACTCACGGTGCTCGATTTCCGTCATCAGAATACTGTTTAGAAAGTCCGAATATGCTACATTATTCTTGGAGGCATCTTCAAGGATTCCTTCAAGCTGGTTGGCCGACAATTGCCATCCAACTTTTTCTAAGCGTTCAGTGAGAAGGTCCGTGTTCATTCGTGATCGCTCCTTTCGAACTGTTCGTACACTTGAAGGGAACGACGTTCCACTTCAGGAATATCGGGCTGGAGACGACGGGTCGGCAAACCTTTTTGAGTCGTTTCTAGCCCTTTGTAATGCTCTAAATTCAACTGAGACTTCAAGTTCCCGGAGGCATTCGGATGTTGGGCGATTTGTTCGCCATCAGCGTAGACCTCGAGATGATGGTCAAGGGTGATTCTAATTCGTACATGCTGTCCGACGAACCGGAACGGAACTGAATACTGTCGTCCTTGGTAGGACACAAAACAGTCTTTGCTTACTTGACGTGTTTCCCAGCGATGGACCGGATAATGCGGCTTCAAATGTCCTGGAGCTAGAAAACCTTGTTCGACCTCGAAGCGTTTCTCAGGTGACTCTTTCGTCGTATCGTTTTTCTTCTTATTGGCCGTGCTTTGTAGCCAATCCAAGACGTCACGATTTAATTGTTCCAATGTCTTTCCGATACGTCGTTTGAAGAAGTTCTGTTTCATATAGCCGAATGAGCGCTCGATCTTCCCTTTCGTCTGTGCCCGTCTGGGCTTGCACGCCTTCGGCGTGATCCCATAATAGGCCAAGAAATCTTCGAACTTCTGATTGAACTTGATGCCGTTGGGATTGTGGCTGATGACCGCAGTTTTCATATTGTCATAGAGAATCTGTTGCGGTACGCCATTGAAGAAGGCGAACGCATTCATATGGCACTTCATCAGAGTCTCCAGCGTCATGTCGGTCGTGAACTCGATGTATCGCATCCTTGAATACCCGAGGATGATGGAGAAGGCATACACCACACGCATTTCACCGTTTACTTCATACGTCCCGACATCACTCCAGTCCATCTGTCCCTGTCGTCCAGGCGGCGTCTCAAACCTGACGGTAGCCTGCTTTTTATGCTGAAGTCTGTAAGGTCTCACATACTCCCTCAGAATCGTCATTTTCCCTTCATAACCTAGCTTTTGAATCTCATCGAACAGAACCTCGCAATTGGTTGTACCTTCTTTTATACGTTCGTTTATGTAGTCTTTGTAGGGTTCAAGTTTTCCTTTCCTCTTTTTCCTTTTCACTTTCGTAGGTGCATTTTCCATCTTCAAATACTTTCGGATTGTCTTAGGATCATATCCCGTCTCGTCAGAGATGGCTCTGATTGTCCATCCCTTGCTTCTTAACTCACGAATCATAAAAAATCCCTCACTTCGGATCATGTCTCACACTCCATTTTCAGGTTGTCAGAATCATTATCCGTTAATTTGAGGGATTTTTAATACGTTGATATAAGGGATTTTAACAGCGTTGACTACATGGGATGTTGCACTTACAAATAAACCTCATAAAATATTAACCTTAGTCAATTTTATTACATACCTTATTCTCGTTCTTTTCTACAATCAACTTAATGACTTGGTTAAATATTCGTTTTCAATTCGATGAGCAATAGAAGAAGGGATGAGATGTTATGAATACTGATGAGGCGATTACAGAGTGGACCTATTGGAAAGCTGTTGTACGTTATGGACATGTAGGGAAAGGAAAAGAAATTAGTGTAGCAAGATATCTAGTAATGCCTGGCGGTTCGACCACGGTCGACGTGATGGAAATCATCACTGAAATGCCAGGAACAAAAAAGCGTTCCGTTGGTTCAATCCAAAAAATTGACTGCTTGGAGTATCTTGAAGGTCTTCGCTCAGAGAAGAAAAACTTTTTCCTACAACGCCTGTTCGAAGGAAGACAAGCCCAGTAATCTTTTGCACGATAAGTCACCTATACATCTCAACATTGAAATGTATAGGTGATTTGAATTTTCATTTAATACCCTCAAACAAACAGAGTCTGTTATCAAACACGTCATTTCGGATTCGCTTCGGTACTTTGCTCTTTCTAGGCATTTTAATGATTTTATATAGTTTTTACAGCATACGTTCTATCTCGTTGCCCGCCCGTTGACGAAAGTTCAATTACGTTCTCTTCGACTAATTGATCAAGACAAGCACAGACGTCTGAATAAATTTTGTAGCGTCCTGTATTGTAAGACTTATTTGAAGCACCATTGAGCACTAGATACTCTGCTACATCGTCAGCATTTATCAATCTTAACCTACAAGTTTTGATATATTCCAAAATTGCCGTTCGAAAATGACTTTTTGTTAGCAAATTCTTCGAGCTTACTTGACGTTTTGATGAATCGTAACGCTTGTTTAGTAATTCAGTTCTATTTGCGTCTGCGATTTCTTTTTGTTTCTCCATGTATTCATTTTTCTTCTGCTGCAATTCTTGTAAAAAGGAATTCCTTAGTTGCATTTCGATTTTCGGATCGCTTAGTTGTAATGTTTGAGTAGTCAACAGGGCAGTGGATAGGCTGATTTCATATCCTCCATTTAAGGCAAATGCTCGAAATGGACTTTTTTGCTCATCTTCAATAAAGCGTCGAACAGAGAATTGAATACGATCTTCTTTAGATTGGATATAGTAAAGACTTCGAACCTTATAAAGATTCGGCGTTTTTTGATGATGGTAATCGAATAGTTCAAATAAGGATTGATCACGCGTTGTTTCATTCAATAATGTTTCCCACATTAAATCTTCAGGCGTCTTCATAGCAAGATTTAACTCAGCTTCCCAAAGATGGATCACATGACGACCTAAATCAATCGACTGTTCTGTATTTTCGATGAACCAAATCGGTATAAGCCCATTTTCTTTGAAGTATGTATTCCTTTTAATAATTTGATTAGCCAATTTTTCATCTCGATTTTGTGTCACGTTTGTAAGCACCGTAATCGCAATTTCTTTATCCACATTTTTTACGATAATATCAGGATAGTAACGCCACTTTTCAGTCGCTTTTGCTACAAAACCGTATTCAACTTCGAGTTCTTTATTTAATTTTTGTTGAACTTTTAGTTCATCATGAATAAAGTTCTTTATAACCGAATGCTGCTTTGACTCTCGTCTAATCTGCTCCTGATATTTGTCACTCTCAATAGAAAGTTCACATGACTTTGACTTCTTATGAGAAAAATGAAATTTCCGCTTATCTCCAGATTTAATAACAAGTGTTTCCTTACAATAAGGACAGCTAAACGCTCCTTTATCCGAACTTTTTTTCAGTTCACGAATTTCCAGCTTTTCATCTAATAAAACTGATAAAGTTATGTTTTCCCCTTCATATATCGCTTCTTGCAAAATCAATCCCTCCCTAATTAAAATGGGTTCTCTAAATACATTATATTACTTTTAAATTTAATTAATTCCATTATATAACATTTATATCGCTTTAAAAAAATATATTCGGTAGAGAAGAGAAGTAATTAACTACCTTTAATTATTTTGAATCATCACTGACAACAAAAAAACCACCCACCAGCTTTCGCTGATGGATGGTTCTCGTTAAGGTGTATGACTTACATCATACCGCCCATTCCACCCATGCCGCCCATGTCAGGCATTGCAGGAGCATCTTTTTCTGGCTTGTCTGCGATAACGGCCTCTGTTGTGAGGAACATCGCTGAGACAGATGCTGCGTTTTGGAGTGCTGAACGCGTCACTTTCGCTGGGTCGACGATCCCGTGTGCGATCATATCGACGTATTCGCCAGTTGCCGCGTTGTACCCGACACCGACTGATTCGTTCTTGAGTTTCTCGACGATGACCGAACCTTCTTCACCCGCGTTTTCCGCGATTTGACGGACCGGTGCTTCAAGAGCACGAAGGACAAGTTTGACACCCGTTGCTTCATCTGCTGTCACTTCTGCAAGCAACGCACGAACGGCTGGGATGACGTTGATGAGTGATGTACCACCACCCGCAACGATTCCTTCTTCGACGGCCGCACGTGTCGCGTTGAGTGCGTCTTCGATGCGGAGTTTACGCTCTTTGAGCTCTGTCTCCGTAGCTGCACCGACTTTGACGACGGCTACGCCACCTGCTAGTTTCGCGAGACGCTCTTGGAGTTTTTCACGATCGAAGTCAGACGTTGTCTCTTCGATTTGGTTACGAATCGTTTGAACGCGTGCTTTGATTGTTTCTTCGTTCCCTGCACCTTCGACGACAGTCGTTGTGTCTTTTGTGACGACGACTTTCGATGCGCGACCGAGCATGTCGAGTGATGCTGATTTGAGGTCGAGACCGAGGTCTTCTGTGATGACTTGACCACCTGTAAGTGTCGCGAGGTCTTCAAGCATCGCTTTACGACGGTCACCGAATCCTGGTGCTTTGACGGCTACCGCATTGAACGTACCACGGAGTTTGTTCAAAACGAGTGTCGCGAGGGCATCGCCTTCGATATCTTCTGCGACGATCAAGATTGGCTTCCCTTGTTGCACGACTTGCTCGAGCACTGGGATGATTTCTTGAATGTTTGAGATCTTCTTGTCTGTGATCAAGATGTATGGATTGTCGAGTGACGCTTCCATCTTGTCAGAATCTGAAATCATGTAAGGTGAAAGGTATCCGCGGTCGAACTGCATCCCTTCGACAACATCGAGTTCTGTCGTGAAGCCACGTGATTCTTCGATTGTGATGACACCGTCGTTACCGACGCGCTCCATCGCTTCTGCGATCAATTCGCCGACTTCCTCGTCCGCTGCCGAGATAGCCGCGACTTGTGCGATCGCTTCTTTTGATTCGATTGGTTTTGAAATCAATTTCAATTCTTCGAGTGCACGACGAACCGCTTTGTCGATCCCTTTACGAAGGATCATCGGGTTCGCGCCCGCTGTGACGTTCTTGAGCCCTTCACGAATCATCGCTTGTGCGAGGACTGTCGCTGTTGTCGTACCGTCCCCTGCGACTTCGTTCGTCTTCGACGCGACTTCAGCAACGAGTTTCGCGCCCATGTTTTCGAAGCGGTCTTCGAGTTCGATTTCTTTCGCGATTGTCACACCATCGTTTGTGATGAGTGGTGAACCGAATTTCTTCTCAAGGACGACGTTACGTCCTTTTGGTCCAATCGTTACTTTGACTGCGTCAGCGAGTGCGTCGACGCCGCGAAGCATCGCATGACGTGCATCTTCTGAGAATTTGATATCTTTTGCCATCGTTCATTTCCCCCTAAAAAAGTTTTTGAATAATGGTGCTTAGCCTACGATTGCGAGAATGTCGCTCTCGCGAACGATTAAGTACTCTTTTCCATCATGCTTCACTTCGGTACCTGCGTACTTCGAGTAGATGACCAAATCATTTTCTTTCACGTCGAGAGCGATACGCTCGCCTTGGTCTGTCACACGGCCCGTTCCGACTGCGATGACTTTCCCTTGTTGCGGCTTTTCTTTCGCCGTATCAGGAAGCACGATGCCCCCGATCGTCTTTTCTTCTTTCTCCACGACTTCGATGATGACACGATCGCCTAGTGGTTTTAACATGGAAAAACCCTCCTCCGAATATGAATGATGTAATGTGTATCGTAAGGTTTTAGCACTCAGTTAAAAGGAGTGCTAACATTGATAAGTGTAGTATGCAACGATTAAAAAATCAAGTGGGGAACATCAAAAAATGCTCTCACTCGCGGTCAAGAGAACTTATTTGTTACAATGAGAAAAAGGTAGGTTCATTCTTAAAATTAAGGACGTGTTGAATTGGCTACATTAAACTCAAACCAATCGATAAATACCCGTTTTTCGATGGCGCCTAACATTCGTCTCCGGCACCTCACCCCGATTTTATTATATGCGTTCGTCCAACTGTTCCCGCTCGTCATCCGTGAAGTACGACCGGAATGGTTAACCGAAACGTTCATCGGGCTCTGGATGGCCATCGGGTTTACCGTGACGATTGTATTGTCGTTATTACTCATTTGGCCGGACTTGAAGCAATATAAGGCACAAGGTGTTCAATCTAACTTGAATGACACGGTAAAATGGATCGGACTCGGGATTTTGATGCAATATGGGCTCGTCATCGTCGCGAATTTGATTGAAACAGCCATTTCAGGCGAACTTGTCGAATCGATGAATACACAAACCATCGCCGATATGGTGGAAGTCATCCCACTCATGATTTTGCCTGTCATTTTGCTCGGACCGATTATCGAAGAGATTCTCTTCCGTCATATTTTGTTCGGGAACTTGAACGTGCGCTTCGGATTCTGGATTGCCTTCGCGGTCAGTTCGATCCTATTCGCGCTCATCCATCAAGACAATCGCTTCCTCGTCTATATCGCGATGAGCTTTGCGTTCTCATACGCTTATGCGAAGACGAGACGCTTGATCGTCCCAATCGCGATTCATGCGTTCAACAACGCGCTCGTGATGCTCGTACTATTTTTAATGTAGAAATGAGGTGGCAGTTATGCCGCGACAATTAAAAGTGATGATGCTCTTCAGTCTTTCGTTCGGTGTGTTGTTCACCGTCCTCGCGTACTTCTCGGTACAAGAGTATGGGTTCAGCTTCTGGACATACTTCATCATCGCCGTCGCCGCTTACGACTTTTTCAAAGTGTATCAAATCTTGGCACTCGCTCGAAAAGTCAAAAAAGAAGGCACGGACAAATCCGCATAATGAAACCCCGAGTCTTACGAGCTCGGGGTTTTTCTTATCGTTGCAACTTTCGATTGCTCTTGTATTACTTCTTGATAGACACTTCGAATGAGCAGTCCACGCAGACCAAACGATACACCTAATACGATATAAATGGCATCGATCAGTAGGATTTGTGATTCATCCAAGAAGAAATTGATGACCACTCCAATGACCAGCAAACCGTAAATCATGATGTTCATGAGTGTCGCATCGACTTGTCTCATGATTCTCTTGCTCACCTTTTCCTCAAGCTTTTCAATTTCTTCGTGTCGATAGCCGTAGATGGTGAATCCTAGACCCACGATTGTGATGCTAAGAAACACACCATCCCATAGCGCGAATAAAAACAGTCCTACAAAAAAGATCATGAACCCAATGAGTAACTTCTTACGCACCATACCCCTCCTTACGACGGAATCCATAGTTTTGCAAAATCAAAATAGCCGAACAAGTCGACACAGACATCCTTCAACTCGACCGGGAACGGAATCGTCCGCTCCTCATTATAGAGCGGGATGAAGTACGACTTTTCTTTCAACTCGCGTTCGATTTCCCGGTGAAGGGGTAACCAGTCCTCAAACGGCAAGTCATCGTACCGTTCAATACGTTCCGCGATTTCCTCCATGTAAGGCAATACTTTATGTGGCGGCGAGTATTCGTTCGTCATGAACTGTTCAAAGCCGAGCGTCACGTTCCGTTCGAACACTTCCCCGTGAACGACCAAATCGACATATTCATAATACGATTTGTCATGAATCGAATCTTTGAAACTGATGGGCACGAACTCATAGGCAATCCCGTGACGCGTCAACATCTCGGCAATCCAATCGGTCGTATCGTTCGTGTAGTCTGTCTGTTTGATCCGTATCGGACGATCGAGCGTGACAGGTGGCCCTTCTGGAACATCATACGTCTCACTCAGCAAGCCGAGAAACCCTTGATCGTTCGGCGTTCTTCGCTCATGCAACGTCCCGATTTCCGGTCGAATCTCCGCAATCAACCGATGCATGTAATGGCGCGCCTCTTCGTGTGCGAACACACTATTCGGATGACTGTTCAAGATGACAAGCCCGAACCCAGACGGTGTCGAGATGTGTCCGGTTTCTTTGGAATCCCTTGATGAGATGCGATACGTCGGATCATATCCGTCTGGCACTTTGATGAACTCGACCCGATCTAAAAGTGCTCGGACCCCAAAATAATTCTCGAAGGCGAGAAGAACCGTCTTCTCCTTGTCATGGCGATCCAATTGAAACGGTCCCGTCCCGACACTTCCTTTGGCGACACTCGTATGAATCATCGACAGTTTCGGGATGTACGAATTTCGACGCCTGTCGAGCGTGACGTCGACGCGATATGTGCCGTTCGATGCGATATGCCGGACGTGCCGATACATATACCGATACGCATCCGACTGAACGAGCATACGCAAACTTTTCGTCACATCTTTACTCGTCATGAGCGACCCGTCATGGAAACGGACCCCTTTCCGAAGAAACAAGACGAGCGTACTTCCCTGCCATTCGTAATGATGGGCGAGCTCCCCTGTGACCACTCCGGACGCATCGATCATAAAGAGACGATTGAAGACGTTTTGGACGAGGTGGGCACTGTGGATGTCAGCCGCCTCGAGTGGATGTGTCGTTAAAAAGTGACGACGGCGCGGAATGATGAGCGCATCGCTCGATGTCTGGACATATCCGAACTTCTTCTCAAGCTGGCGCATGAACCGCCCTGCCTGTGCAGGCGACCAGTCCCACTCCAACTGACTCGTCACCGCTTCGACCGACTCTTTCTCCATGCGTTCGAGTAGCTGTTTTGCCAAATCGCGCTCAACGTGTCGCAGCCATTCGAGTCGCGTTAAGTTTCCCCGTCCGCGTCCGCTCGTATACGTGAGCCATCCTTCTTCCTGCCACCGTGCCAAATGGCGCTTCGTTTGTTTCGGGCTTAAATGAATGGCTTCCGCCATATCGGAAATCGTGTACGCCCCGTCCCGACACTCTTTCCATAATCGAAATAAATACGCATCCACCTCGCATTCCCCCTTAAAAGTGGACATCATTTCCCCATGTCGTCCATTTTTCAAATCCATTGTCTTGTTTATCATACAGGTACAGAATGGAAGGTGACAAGATGAAATGGAAAGATATACCTAAACCAATAAAAGTTCGACTCGTAACCTCATTTTTCAATCGTTCGGTCTCATTCGCAATCATGCCGTTCATGGCACTTCTCTTTGTCAAAGCATTTAACGAATGGATCGCGGGCGTCTTCTTAGTCTCGCTCGTTTGTCTCGGATATGTGATTGGGTTGATTGGAGGATACCTCGCTGATAAATTTTCACGGAAGAGACTTCTCGTGTTGACGGCAAGTCTCACAGCATCCATGTTTCTCGTCATGACGCTCAGTCTCCAGTTCGACCAGATGATCGTCTTCATGATTGCCTATACGATCTTTACGGTCACGAACAACCTTGGTCGTCCGGCGATGAGCGCCATCATCATCGATGCGACGACGCCTGAGAATCGAAAAGCCGTGTACGCGCTCGATTACTGGTTGATCAACTTATCGATCACGATTGGGACGGCGCTCGGAGGCTGGCTCTATGTCAGTAACCAGCTGTTACTGTTTTGGATTTTGACATTCACATCAAGCATGTTGCCGATCGCGTACGCCATTTTTCTCGAAGATACGAAACGGACGTGGACCTCACAGAAGCTCCGCCTCGTCTTCGTCGACGTATTCCAAAGTTATCAAATCGCCTGGCGTGACCGCCCGTTCGTCAAAGTCGTCTTCGGCTCAATGTGTATCCTCGCTGCCGAGTTCTCGATGGGTAGTTATGTCGCGGTAAGGCTCGCCGATTCGTTCGAACCGCTCTCGTTTGAAGACTGGACAATCAACGGGGTGCGGATGATGAGTCTCATTCAAATCGAGAACACGCTCATCGTCGTCGCATTGACGTTCTTCATCCAACGTCTCGCCTCACGTTTCTCAAACAAGCATACGCTCCTCGGTGGGCTCGCGTTGTACACAATCGGATACGCCGTCATCACGAGCGCGAACTCGATGATGCTTCTCCTCGGTTTCATGCTCATCGCTACGTTCGGCGAATTGTTGTACTCGCCAGTATTGAATACGGAGAAGGCGAACATGATGCCAGAAGACCGACGTGGTGCGTACTCGGCATTTGCGGGAACCTCATTTGCTGGTGCCGATTTCTTATCACGCTCGACGATCTTGATTGGTTCACTTCTCACCCCGTTCATGATGAGCGTCTACATCGGACTGTTGGTCAGCTTCGGCTGTTTCCTCGTCTATAGCGGCATCTATGTAAAAGAAAAGCTCGTCCTACGACGAGCGGCGTCCTAAATCAAAACCATCCCTTCTCAATAGAACGGATGGTTTTTTGTCGAGTGACATGACGAGCGTGATTGTTCGCCCCACTTCATAATCCAATCACTGCCACGGTCAATCCACCGTAGACGAATCCGAGGACAATCGCACTGATGGCCATTCGTTTATATTGTGGGTATTGATATAACGCAATCGCACCGCCAACGACGTGTACGAACGCGACGATGAACGTCAAAATCGGAAAAAGCATAGAGAACCTCTTTTCTTTTTAGGAAATCATGGAAACAAATCCATTTTCCGATATACTAGAATCCGAACTTATTATAACAATAATGAATAGGGAGTTGAAATCCGATGAATGTTTCACGTATGGATTTGACGACGGAAGAAATGCAACTCGTCAACAGCGAAGTCGAGAAGCGGAAACGCAGCTTACTCGTTGCGTACTTACTTTGGTTTTTCGTCGGTGCACTCGGTGCACATCGCTTTTATTTCAAAAAGATTGGGTCAGGGATCGCCATGGTCCTCCTCGTCGTCTTGACGCTCGGTTTCGGTGCCATCATTACAGGAATTTGGGCACTCGTCGATGCATTCCTCATGCCTGGTTGGCAACAGCGCGAAGTCGAACAAATCGAACGTGAGACGATTGAACTGCTCCAAACACGATCTGACCGCTACACAGGATTCTAATCAAAAAAGACGATCGAGGCATCTTGCCCCGATCGTCTTTTAGAGTTCATTTAAGTAGAATGCAAAATCTCGTGTCTTCCGTTCTTTCACCGCGTAATGAATCCATAGCCACGCCAACCCTTCTAGTTCACGGGCGAGTTTCAGACCGTGTAGTGGGTGCGTATCGAAACCGATCTTGTTCGATAGCTCAACGACAAGCCGCACCGCCTCTTCATCATCCCCTGCAACGAACATGACAGACCCATTCGGATTGCCTAAATTCTCGACGCCCGTCTGGTTGAACGCTTTGACAACTTTCGTATCGGGAACGAGTCGCTGCAAATACTCCGCGCCCGACACCCCGTCCGGTCGCTCGACTTCGTTAAACTCGATGGCAATCGGATTCGTCACATCAATCACTACTTTTCCATCCAGTCCGTCGAGTGTCGGCAATAGATCGACCGCTGCCGCAAATGGCGTACAGAGCAGGAGCACATCACTCGCTGAGGCGACTTCTTGTAACGTCAACGTTCCTTCCCGCTCCGTCCGTGTTCCGTACAACACCTCATAATCGGCCTGTTCGAACTGCTCCCCGAGCGTGCGTCCGACCTTCCCGGCACCTAAGATTCCGAGTTTCATGACTCACAACTCCTCGTCTGTCCGCGTGACCGTTCCTCCATACTCTTCTGCGAGTCCGTCTAAAATCGATGGGTCGAATTCTTCCCCGATGGCCATGACTCCGGTCTGACCTGGTTCGATGTTACCGACCGTCCGTTTGAATGTATCTTGAATACCTTGCATATGCTTCACGTCTTTCGTGCCGCCGATGAGACCACCTGTGAGTGTTCCGAATAAAATTCCGAACGGTCCACCGAGGATTCCAACCGCCATCCCGATGAGCGCACCTTTCGTCGACTTGTTGACGGGTGCGAGTTGCGCCGCATCCTCGAACGAGAACGCCCCGTTTTCTTCACGCTTGATGATGACCAATTGTTCGAATCCGACGAGTCCATCCGAATGATACTTTTTCAGTTTACTGAACGCCTGATACGAGATGGCCTCTTCCGGGAACGTGAACGTGACGATGTGATACGGTTGTTTTTCCTTTTTAGCCATGAAAAATTCCTCCTTTAAGGTAGAAAGCATGACGAGCACTTACCCTACTCTTTTTCCCTGCTTTCCCGTAAAAAAACCTAGTCCGTAGACTAGGTTCAGGTCGGTCGTTTTTCATTCAACTCGTAGTGCGAATACGGTACACAGAGCGGTGTCCCGTATAACGGGTCTTCTGTCACCACGACTTTTAGGCCAAACACGTCTTTCATGAACGTCTCGTCGACAACGTCGTTCGGACTGCCTTCGCAATACACGTTACCACCTGCGAGGGCGATGACATGATCGGCATAGCGACAGGCGAGATGGAGATCATGGAGTACCATGATAATCGTTTTGCCTTCTAATCGGTTCAAACGATACATCAAATCCAAAATCTCAATTTGGTGCGACATATCCAAGTATGTCGTCGGTTCATCGAGCAGGATCGTCTCCGACTCTTGGGCGAGTGCCAACGCAATCCATACCCGTTGCTTTTGTCCACCTGAAAGATTGCTGACAAGCGTGTCACGGAGCGAAACCGTATCCGTGAAGGCGAGCGCCCTCTCCACGGCTCGTTCATCATCTTCTGAGTATCGTTTGAAGAACGTCTGATACGGATAACGACCGAAGCGGACAAGCTGTTCGACGGTCAATCCATCCGGTGCCACGTTCACTTGTGGCATGAACGCCATGAGCCGAGCTGCCTCTTTGGCGCGATACGAATTAAGCGGTTTTTCCCGAAATGTGATTTCTCCGCCCAGTGCATCTCGCTGTCGTGCGAGCGTCGAGAGAAGCGTCGACTTCCCGCAGCCATTCGCCCCGAGAAGGACGGTGATTTTTCCATGGGGAATGGAAAACGACAAATGATCGAGCACCGGCTTCTGTTCATATCCGATGGTCACTTCTTTTAAATCAAATGTGTTCATCTCATGCTTCCTTTCATCATCCGTCGAAGTAAATAGAAGAAATACGGTGCTCCGATGACGGCTGTCATCACGCCAGTCCGTAACTCGTACGGATAAAAAATGGTTCGTGCGAGTACATCCGCCAACACCACAATCGTCGCCCCAACGAGAAGCGTTGCCCATACGTAAGGGAGCTTCAATCCTTGACGAGCGATATGAGGTGCCATCAACCCGACAAATCCAATCGCGCCGACAAAAGCGACACCAATTCCGGCGAGTAAACACGATAACAATAGCGTGCCACGCTGAATCCCGCGAACCGGAACACCGATACTTGTCGCCGTCGCCTCACTGATGTGTAGCGGACGCACGTGACGTTCAATCAAAAAAGCAGCCAATAAAAAGAGGAGTACGAACGGCACCATGATCTTCAATTGATTCCACGTCGCAGCGTACACGGTACCAGTGAGCCATTGCTGAATATCATTCTTCCGGTAGACGTTCGAAGCGAGCATCATGAACTGAACAATCCCTTGCGAGAAAATGCTGATTCCGATTCCGACGAGTGCAAGACGGACCGGTGGAACTCCACGTTTTAATAAATAGAAGAGGAACATCCCAACAACAATCGCCCCGAGGAATGAGGCAATCGGGATATAGGCGAGCGGGACCGACAGTTGATTCGTTCGCTCATCCGTGAAAACTGTAAAAAACGTGGCCGTCGCGACTCCTGCGCCACCGACAATCCCGAAAATCTCCGGGGATGCCAATTCATTTTTGATTGTCAGTTGTAACAAATGTCCACTGACGGCGAGACTCGCCCCGGCAGTCATTGCCATCAACACGCGGGGCATTCGGAACTCAAAGACGACGAGCTGTTCGAACGCATCTCCTGCCCCGACGAACAAGGCAGCGAGTGAAGCTGGACTGAGGAACGTGTCACCGATGGCGAGCCCGAAATAAATCGATAGGAGTAATCCGACGATGAGTAGCAGCGCCAACTCGATTTCACGCTTTCGGAGCGTGAACGAGACGGGACCTTTTCGAAAGCGGTATGTTTTCATGATTTAAAGACTCCTTGTCTGACACTGACGAGATAGATGAAGAATGCCCCACCGACGACCGCGAGCACGACGCCCACCGTCACTTCGCGTGGGAACAGGATGACGCGTCCTAAAATATCGGCCGAAAGCAACAGAACGCTTCCGATGAGTGCACTTCCTGCGAGACGAGCGAAAAAGGCCGTCCCGAACAGATATTTCGCCAAATGGGGTGCGAGCAGACCGACAAATGCAATCGGTCCAGCGAGCGCCACTCCGAATGCGGAGAGCACGACGGCAAGCGTCACCGCAACAAACTTGATGACACCGACGTTTTGTCCAAGCGAACGCGCCACTTGGTCTCCGAGCGATAACGTCTCGAGTTCTTTACTGATCAAGAGCACGAGCACGACTGCACCCATCATCCACGGTAACAAGGTTTCGACGAGCATGAGTGATCGCCCGGCGACCGATCCGGTCAACCAGAACAGTACCTCATCGAGTGCGCCTTCCTCATAAGCGATAATCGACTGAGTGAATGAGCTAAATAAAGCCGCTAGTGATGCACCAGCAAGTGTCATATACATGACGTTTCCACCGTTCGCACTGAGCAGATATACAATCACACCAGCGATAAACGCTCCGATGAGCGAGGCTGTCGTGAATGAGGCGATACTGCTGAACCCAAAAAGGGTCACAAGCACGATGGCCAAACTCGCACCTGCGTTCACGGCCAAGATATCGGGGGATGCGAGCGGGTTACGCGTCACGAGTTGAAAGATGAGACCGGCAAGACCGAGCACACTGCCAACGAGTAACGCCACGATTGTACGTGGGATGCGATTGTCTGCCAATGCAATCATCGCCTGTGATGAACCGTTCGCTTGAAATGTCATCACATCTTCATGACTGACTACGATGACACCGACACGTAAGCTGACATAACTTAAAATTGGTAGGCAAATGATCAAGAAGAGTAATTTGATCCAAGGTTTTTTCATGTCCTCACTTCTTTCCTTTCCTACCATAGCAAATATTACGTTCCAGAAAAAGGGGTTGACAGTGAGAATCATTATCATTTATAGTCAGGTAGGAAAATCACTTACATAGAGGAGAATTTTAAATGAAAAAGTGGATGCTTGCGTTACTTACGCTTTGCTTAACTGTCGTCCTCGCCGCTTGCGGTGGATCAGACGATACAGATAACGATACAAGTTCAGATGCGGCGACGCGCTCGATCGAGCACGCAATGGGAACGGCCGACGTACCTGAAAATCCGGAACGCATCGTTGTTTTGACGAATGAAGGGACAGAGGCCCTTCTCGCCCTTGGCGTCAAACCGGTCGGAGCCGTCAAATCTTGGAACGGTGACCCGTGGTATCCACACATCGAATCCGAGATGACAGATGTCACAGAAGTCGGGACAGAAAGTGAAGTCAACTTAGAGGCCATCGCGAAACTCAAGCCAGACCTCATCATCGGAACAAAACTTCGTCAAGAGAACATCTACGACAAATTGAACGCCATTGCGCCAACAGTCATGTCAGAAACACTCAAAGGAGATTGGCAAGAAAACTTCGCCCTTTATGCGAACGCACTCAACCTTGAAGAAGAAGGAAATGAAGTGTTAGCTGCTTACGATCAGCACGTCGAAGATACGAAAGCTGAACTCGGAGACGCCGTGAACAAAGAACTCTCTGTCGTCCGCTTCCTTCCTGGCGCGTCACGTATTTACTTCACGGATAGCTTCTCGGGTGTCATCTTAGGAGATGTCGGGGTAAAACGCCCAGCTTCGCAAGATCGTACCGAGTTTGCTGAAGAAATCACGATGGAACGCATTCCAGAGATGGCTGGCGACCATATCGTCTACTTCACATACGGCGGAGCAGACGGATCAAAAACAGCAGAAGAATGGCAGTCGAACCAGTTATGGAAAGACCTCGATGCCGTCAAATCAGGTGAAGTGACAGAGGTCAGTGATGACATTTGGAACACATCAGGTGGTGTCCTTTCTGCCAACCAAGTACTTGATGAACTCGTCGACATTCTAAAATAAACAATAGCGCACCAATTGATTCGGTGCGCTTTTTCGTGAGCTCATATGGTAAAATTTTCATATCAACTCATAAGGAGATTTGCTATGCAACGTACCTTTCGAAAGTCGGCGACCGACCGTTCCATTGCCGGAGTATGTGGCGGGATTGCTGAATATGTGAATATCTCTTCTTTTGGGATTCGTCTCTTATTCGTCTTTTTGCCAGCAAACTTTCTCATTTACATCTTACTTGCCAATTTGATGAAGGATGAACCGCACTATCTATAAGAAAACGCGAAAGCTGTTAGCTTCCGCGTTTTTTTGTTAGGCATTCACTTTGTCTTTCATCGCTTCAAGCGCACCGCTGTTCAGGAAGTGCCATGGTTTGTTGTAGTGCGGTTGGAAGAAGAAGTCGACATATGCGAGCTCTTCGATCGTCATCTCGTTTTGGATCGCAAGAGAGAGCGTGTTGACCGCTTGTGTCAAATCCGCTTTCGACAACACTTGTCCTCCGACAATGCGATGCGTCTCTTTTTCGTAGACGAGTTTGAATTCAACTTTCTCTGCGGTCGGCATGAACTCCGGACGATACGCATCCTCGATGACGACACTTTCTACGTCGAGTCCGAAGAGTGTTGCCGCTTCTTCCGTTAACCCAGACGACGCGATGTTCCAGTCATAGAGTCGTAGTCCTGACGTTCCTTGTGTCCCTTGATAGCGGACACGAGGCTGCATCATGTTTTCTGCGACGAGCGTTCCCATCCGGACCGCATTCGTCGCAAGTGGGATATAGGCGTGTGTACGCGCCGGGTTGTAGTAGACGGCACAGCTGTCGCCTGCCGCAAAGATGTCCGGGTTGCTCGTGCGCATATATTCATCGACGATGATGGCACCGTTTCCGAGCATGTCGACCTGTCCTTCTAAGAGTCCTGTGTTCGGACGAAATCCGACACACAAGATGACGAGGTCCGCCTCGAATTCACCTTTGTCCGTCACGACATGTGTGACGTTTCCGCTCGTTCCACGGAATGCCTCGACCGTCTGACCAAGTTCGAGGTCGATTCCGCGACTTGTCATATCCGCTTCCAATTGATCCGTGAACGACTTGTCGAGATATTTGTTCAAGATACGGTCGGCACTGTCGATGAATGTGACATGTTTACCGTATGCTTCAAACGCCTCGACGAGTTCGACCCCGATATACCCCGCCCCGATGACGGCAATCTTCGTCGCGTCTGTCGCCCGCTCGATAATGCGTTGTGCGTGCGCATAGTTTTTACAAAGTTCGATTCCATTCATTTCGATTCCTGGGAGCGTCGGGACGATCGGCCATGAACCTGTCGTGACGATCAAGCGGTCATACGTGTCATGCACGTCTTCTCCCGTCTCGAGATTTTTGGCGTGGACCGTCTTCGCTTCGACATCGATGGATAAGACGTCATGTTTCATCCGCATTGTCGCTCCGAGTTCTTCAAGTTCACGTGGAGATGAGTAGAATAATTCTTCTGCACGTTGGACGACCCCACCGACGTGGAGCGCAATCCCACATGAGAGGAAGCTGACGTTGTCGTTCCGCTCGTAAACGGTGATGTCGAGATTGTCGTGCTTTGCGAGTAACCCTTTGACAGCTGCTGTTCCTGCGTGTGTACATCCGATGACTGCGATTTTCATATGAGTCGTCTCTCCTTTTATGTTAGACCGTACGTTTCTTTTCACATTGTGATAAATATCACATTTAATTCTTGACCTTAGTGTACTATTTCACAATATAGGATTCAATGACTATGCTCACTATTTCACGTAAAAGTGTCTAAAATTTGAACAGTATGAACTTCCAATTGAACTATAGTGTAGTGCACATAAAAAAGCATCGTCCCATTTACGGAACGATGCTTATTTCTCATTCATCTGTTTCATTAAATCCATCTGTTCTTGCACCATCGCTTCTTTCTCCCGACGTAGCACTCCTTTGTAGGCGACGCGTGAAATCGATAAACTGATTTCATATAGGAAGAAGAGTGGCAATGATACCATGAGGTGCGATGTCAAATCCGGCGGTGTGATGAATGCCGCGACTACGAATAGCGCGAAGTACGCATACTTACGAATCTTCGATAAGAAGTATGGTGTCACGACACCAATCCGGGTCAAGAACATCGTCACGACCGGCAATTGGAACAATAGACCGAACGGGATCGTCAGTTGCAACAAGAACGTGAAGTAATTGTTGGCTCCGATGATTTGTTCGAGTCCGAGGTCTTGCCCGAGGTCCGTCGAGATATCGAGGACGAGCGGGAACAACCAATAGTAGGCGAACGCAAGACCGATCAAGAACAATCCGAAGATGATCGGGATATAGGCAAGGGTGCCTTTCCGTTCATTCGGATGCAGACCGGGTGCGACAAACGCCCACACTTGATACAGTAGGAATGGGCTCGCCGCAATCAGGCCGATGATGAGCGCCAAGTTCAAGTAAATCATGAGCGGGTCCGCGACCCCAAAGGCGTTCAGTTCGAGCCCGCGTTCGACGAGATCTTCTTGCAAGTACGCGAGTACATATTTGACACTCGGCAAAGCCATCAAAAAGAAGGCAAAGACGACAAATGCAGATAGCATCAGTCGTCTTCGCAGCTCTGTCAAGTGATCGGTAAGTTCCCGCTCTTGATCAGGTTGATGATTCATGGCTTACTGCTCTTTCTTTTCGATAGCTTTCTTGTCGTTCTCGTCGTGCTCGTTCATCATGCCGTTCGTTGCATTTTTGAACTCACGAAGCGTCTGTCCGGCCGCGCGACCAAACTCCGGTAATTTCTTCGGTCCGAAGATGATGAGCGCGATGATGGCGATGATGAATAGACTCGCCCCACCCGGAATTCCGACGACGAGTGATGATGCTAGTAATTCCATTATTGATGGACCCCCTCAGCGGTTGGATAGTGTTGCATAAAGTAAATGAGTGACTGCAGCTCAATCGACAAATCGATGTGATGAACGCGAACCGTGTCCGGTACGGTAAGTCGTGCCGGTGTGAAGTTCAAGATGCCCTTGATGCCGAAACGCACCAAGTCGTCTGCGACGGACTGCGCATAGGCAGAAGGTACCGTCAAAATCGCGACGTCAATCTTGTTTTGCTCCATAATCTGTTCCATCTCATCGACGTGATGAATTGGGACGCCTGACATCGTCGTGCCGACTTTTGTCTCGTCTGCGTCGAACCCGACGACGATATGTGTGTTATTGTTTTTAAGGAAGTTATAGTTGACGAATGCCGTCCCAAGGTGACCGACCCCGACCAAGGCGACATTCGTAATCTCGTCCTGATTCAGTGTCTTTCGGAAAAAGTCTAACAGATACTGCACGTTATAGCCATATCCCTTTTTACCGAGCGCACCGAAGTACGAGAAATCACGGCGAATCGTAGCCGAATCGACCTTGACCGCCTCACTCAGTTCTGCTGAAGAGACACGTTGTTTCCCTGACGCATGCAGGCTTTGAATAAATCGATAGTATAGTGGCAACCGTTTGGCTGTCGCTTGTGGAATCTTTGGTTCGTTTTGACTCAACGGAAAGAGCCTCCTTTTTACGACACGTTACAAACGAATCTGAATTTCATACACCTTGATTGTAAACGAATTCACATGACCACTCAACGAATATACCTAAAATCGCTGAAAAATACAGTATACTAAATAGAGAGAAAGGGGTTTTTTCACTTGATCCTACTGCAAGTCAATAACTTATCCAAATCCTTCGGCGTTGAGCCGATTTTAGAAAACGTAAAACTCGAAATCCAAGAAGGCGAACGCGTCGCCCTCGTCGGTCGTAACGGGGCCGGTAAGTCGACGCTTTTGAAGGTCATCGCTGGTGAATATAACTATGACTCTGGGGACATCATGAAGCCGAAAGACGTCACGATCGGCTATCTCGCCCAAGACTCAGGGCTAGAATCCGATGAGA
Organism: Exiguobacterium sp. s34; assembly: GCF_018617435.1. Lineage (NCBI taxonomy): Bacteria > Bacillati > Bacillota > Bacilli > Caryophanales > Exiguobacterium > Exiguobacterium sp. s34. The sequence continues at coordinate 102,378 of NZ_JACSKE010000007.1, forward strand.
CCATTTGGAACGAGATGCTCACCGTCTTCACGGGCTTAATCGAGCAAGAAAAGACGCTCCGTCGCATGGAAGCAGATATGGGCTCGGAACGGATTTTAAATGACGCTGCGGCGTACGAACGTCTCCTCTCTTCTTATGATGAAGAGCAGCATACGTTCAAAGAACGTGGCGGATATCAATATGAAGCAACGATCCGCTCGGTCCTCCATGGAATGCGTTTCTATCCGGACGATTTCGAACGTCGCATCGACACACTCTCCGGTGGACAACGGACACGCCTCGCCTTGGCGAAGATGCTCCTTCAAAGTCCCGACCTACTCATCTTGGACGAGCCGACGAACCATTTGGACATCGAGACGCTCGCCTGGCTTGAGAAGTACTTGAGCGGCTATAAAGGCGCCGTCCTCATCGTCTCCCACGACCGGTACTTCCTCGACCGTGTCGTCTCGGTCGTCTATGAGCTGTCGCGTCACCGCAGCCGCCGTTTCGTCGGGAACTATACGAAGTATCTCGAGCAGAAGGCCGCCCTCTACGAACAAGAAAAGAAGCAGTTTGAGTCGCAGCAAGAAGAGATTGCCAAGATGCAGGACTTCATTCAGCGAAACATCGCTCGGGCGACAACGACGAAACGTGCGCAAAGCGTGCGGAAGCGTCTCGAGAAAGTCGACCGCCTCGATGCTCCAGATGGTGACGAGCGCAGTGCCGTCCTTTCCTTCTCCATCAAACGCCAAAGCGGAAACGATGTATTGAGCGCGAGTGACCTCGCCATCGGATATGAGGACGCAATCGCCCAACATCTTCGCTTCCAGCTACAACGCGGTGAATCGGTCGCCCTCGTCGGTCCGAACGGGGTCGGAAAGTCGACATTACTTAAAGTGTTGACGAAACAGCAAGCCGCCCTCACTGGCGAGATTCGCTACGGGACCGGCGTCGAGATCGGCTACTACGATCAGGAACAACAAAACTTGTCCGACGCGAACCGTGTCATCGACGAGATTTGGAATGACTGGCCACTCATGCGCGAACAGGAAGTCCGGAGTCTTCTCGGACAATTCCTCTTCAGCGGCGATGATGTCATGAAGCGCGTCCACGAACTCTCTGGTGGCGAACGGGCACGTCTCACGTTGGCCAAATTAAAGCTCGAGCAGCCGAACCTGCTCATCTTAGATGAGCCGACGAACCACTTGGACCTCGACTCGAAGATGATTTTAGAGAATGCGCTCCTCGACTACCCAGGTACAATCCTCTTTGTCTCACACGACCGATACTTCATTGACCGACTCGCGACACGTGTGTTAGAAATCACGCCGAACGGCATCGACGAGTATCTCGGGGACTACTCGTATTACGTCGAGAAGAAAGAAGAACTCGAAGAACTCGCGCGTCTCGCTCGTGAAGAGACGAAGCAGGTCGTTGTGAAGAAACAGCGTGCCGACAAAGAGCAACAACGGGAAGAGCGTCGGATCAAACAGCGCATCGAAGAGATCGAACTTGCGATTGAGCAACATGAGAACCGCCTTGATGAAATTGAACAATTGCTCTGTGAACCGGATGTCTTCAACGACTTCGCCCGCGCCCAGGAGTTGTCAACCGAATCAGACGCAGCGAAAGAATCGATCACAGCTCTCTATGCGGAATGGGAGGAACTCCATACATGATGCGTACCCGTGCCATGCGAATCGAGTTCATCCAAGCGTTCCTCACGGGACTGGCCTACATTGTGCCGACCGGAACCGAGTTCGTGTCTGAACTCATCCGAGGCGAATCGACAATCGTCCCGTCTATTCTCTTTTACTTTTTACCGGTCGTGATTGGCTTCATCATTCAGACGTGGCCAGGGATTCTACTCAGTCTTTTCAGTGGCCTTCTCATGAGTACGCTCTTCATCCGTATCGTCGTCTGGCCGGTCGATGTGACCGTTCATACGTTCTATGCGCCCGGCTCGGTGTGGGCCCACTTCTATGAAGAGACGCTCTTCATGTGGATTCTCGCCCTCCTCGTGTTTATCGTGAGCCGCATCAATACATGGCATCGCGAGAACTATCGACAGCCTAAAGCGTGAACCATCCGTCCTCTTTTTTGCGAGAGGACGGCTTTTTGATTTATGTATAATTTTTTTTATAGATTAGGCGTTTTTTCTTAATTTGTTTTTCGTTAGAGTGCGCGTTATTCTAGTCACGTACCGAAACAACGGAGTATTTCTTAGGAGGAATGACAGATGAGTAAACATGTATTAACGGTCGTGACGAACGCAAAAGAAATGAAGGACGGTCACACGACTGGACTTTGGTTATCCGAATTTGGTGAGGCATACGTCGAGTTCAAACAACAAGGATATGACATCACGGTCGCTAGCCCGAACGGTGGTCAATCTCCAATCGACGCACGCAGTTTAGAAGGAGAAGTACCGGCTGACATTCAAGCGACGGCTCCTCTTCTCGAAGATACGATTGATTTGAAGACGATCACCAACTTCGATCAATTCGATGCCATCTTCATGCCAGGTGGTCACGGAACAATGTTCGACCTTCCACAAAGTGAAGCGTTGAATGTTGCCATCCGTTCACTATTTGAAGCAGGTAAAACGGTTGCTGCCGTCTGCCACGGTCCCGCTGGTCTTGTCGGTGCGACATTGTCTGACGGGACACCACTAGTGAACGGTAAAACGATTGCGACGTTCACGGATGAAGAAGAACGTGCGACAGGTCTTGATATCTACATGCCGTTCCTACTTGAAACGCGTCTTCGTGAACTCGGTGCGAACATCGTGCTCGCAGACAACTTCACAGAAAACGTTCAAGTCGATGGAAACTTGGTAACAGGCCAAAATCCACAGTCGACGGTTGCTGTCGCAAAAGCCGTCATCAACACGTTAAACTAATCGATTCTTTCTCGTTGCCAATCGATGAAAGAGGACGACCCGCCTGTTCTCGAACAGGCGGGTTTTATAGATGAGGAGGAATGAAGATGATTACCATTTTAGCTCAGATTCAAGCGAAGCCCGGTCTCGGGTCCGCGCTTGAGACACATTTACGAAAAGTCGTCGCCCCATCACGCGCCGAGGCAGGTTGCGTCTTCTATACGTTACATCGTGTCGAAGGCAACTCGGACGCGTTCGTCTTTTACGAGAAGTGGGCCGACAAGGCGGCACTCGATGCGCATATCGCCTCACCCCACTATCAAACGTATCGCAAAGAAGCAGAAGCATTGCTTGCTCGTCGCGATGTTCAATACTTAGAAGAAATCAAGGAGGTAGACTAACCGATGGAACGTTTTCACTATCACAACCCGACTAAACTCTTATTCGGGAAAGGACAACTGGAATCACTCCGTACCGAAATTCCACAATACGGGGACCGCGTCCTTCTTTTATACGGTGGCGGGAGCGTCAAAGCAAACGGACTTTATGATGAAGTGACTGCTCTTTTATCCGACATGGGAGCAACCGTCGTCGAACTCTCTGGCGTCGAACCAAATCCACGTCTGACGACAGTTCAAACAGGGATCGACTTAGTCCATGAACATCACATCGACCTCATCCTTGCTGTCGGTGGAGGTAGCGTCATCGACTGTGCGAAAGGAATCGCAGCCGGTGCAAAATATGACGGGAATCCGTGGGACATTGTGACACGACAAGTCCCCGTCACAGATGCGGTACCGATTGGGACCGTCTTGACATTGGCGGCCACGGGATCGGAAATGAATGGTGGAGCCGTCATCACAAACTGGGAGGCACAGGACAAGCGCTCGTTCGGTTCACCACTCACTTATCCGAAATTCAGCGTGCTCGACCCAACGTACACGTTGAGTGTACCGGCGAACCAAACCGTTTACGGAATCGTCGATATCATGTCGCACGTCTTCGAACAATACTTCCATGCTTCAGAGAACGCTTTACTCCAGGAACGCTTCGGAGAATCGATTTTACGGACCATGATGGAGACGGCGCCTCGTCTCGTTGAAAACTTGAATGATTTCGACGCACGCGAAACGATGTTGTTGAATGGAACGTTCGCCTTAAACGGGACGTTATCGATGGGCGTGAAGACGGATTGGGCGACCCATATGATTGAGCATGCGGTCTCTGCCGTCTACGATATCCCGCACGGTGGCGGTCTCGCCATCCTTTTCCCGGAATGGCTTCGCTACGTTGGGAAGACACGCCCCGAGCGCATCATTCAACTCGGTGAACGCGTCTTTGGTATTGACGTGAATGGCAAGTCGGATGACGTGCTCGTCGAGGAGACGGTTCAGGCTTTACAAGACTTCTGGACATCAATCGGTGCCCCGTCACGTCTGAGTGATTATGAGATTGACGCCACACACCTCGAATTGATGGCAGAACGGGCGATGGTCGCTGAACAGATCGGCCAGTACGTCCCACTCCGTCAACAAGACGTAGCGACTATCTTAACAAATGCATTATAAAAAGTAGGGCCCACGTGGGTCCTACTTCATTTTGCCTCCTGCAACGCTTTGATGACTTGGTTGATGACGGGGTCATGCTTCGACTCGGTCCGGTGCGCGAGGTAAATAACGTTCGTCGCAAAACGCTCAGGCGACACGACTTGAACCGTTCCTCGCTCGAGTGCATGTCGAATTAAATAGTTCGGCAAGATGCTGATGCCACACTTCGATTCGATCGCCGCAAGGATTGCGTCGACGTTTGGTAAAATCATCTCCGGACGGATGTCTGGACGTTCCCCGAACTGCGTCTGGTAGTAACGACGGATGATGGGCAGCTCCAATCCGTAACTGATCCACGGCTGGCGGTCCATCCAGTCTTTCAACTCGTCGATCGGGACTTCCCAATCGTTCGGTGCCACTAATAGAAATGATTCGTCGGCAATCGGAACGTATTGAATCCCTGGCTCCTCCATCCGCTTCGTCGCGATGACGAAGTCGAGTTCCCCGTCCGCCAAGCGCTTAATCAAGTCCGCGGTCATCCCAAAATCTGCGATGTACTGTGCAATATCAAACGGTAAAGCGGGTATAATCTCATGTGTGACGAACTCCGTCGGTCCACCGAACTTGAGGACCGGACGCGGTTGCTCCCCTGAGACATATTTCATCTCAAGTGACAACTCTTCGAGACGGTCGATCAACCCGACCACTTGCGTGTACAGTTCCTTCCCCGCATCCGTCGGAATCATCTGACGTGGTGCACGTGTGAAGAGGGACGTCTCGAGTTCCGCTTCAAGTGCGGCGATATGTTGGCTGACAGCCGGCTGTGTTAAAAATCGGACACGCGCCGCAGCCGATACAGAACGCTGTTGGTACACGTGGATAAAACTGCGATACCATTCAAAATCAATCATCTGTGTAAACTCCTTTTGTATTCGTTACCTTCAGTATAAAAGGGAGTAAATCATAAGACAAATAACGTTTAAAGGATACATCGATAAATAAATTTATAAGGAGTGGATTGAACATGAAAGCTTTATTACTACATGAACCGAACGCATGGCAGACGATGCAAATCGAGGAGGTCGACGCACCGACACTTCGTTCCGGCGAAGTATTGATTGAAGGGGAATACGCCGGCCTCAACCCGGTCGACTATAAAACCGCGACCAACGGCAAACCCGAATGGTCATATCCTCACGTGCTCGGGCTCGATGTTGCCGGTAAGATTGCCGCTGTCGCGGATGACGTGACGAATGTACAAGTCGGTGACCGCGTCCTCTATCACGGCAACTGGAATGAATGGGGCGGCTTCGCTGAATTCACCCGTGCCAAAGCACACATGGTCGTCCCAATCCCTGAATCCATCTCGTTCGCTGACGCGGTCGCGTTACCGACAGCAGGATTCACAGCATACCAAGCCATCTTTGAAAAACTCCCGATGAATGCGATCGATACGATCCTCATTCACGCCGGGGCCGGTGGTGTCGGCGGATTCGCGATTCAGCTCGCGAAGTATCTTGGGAAACGCGTCATCACGACCGCTTCAGCGCGCAACCATGACTGGGTCAAACAACTCGGAGCTGACGAGGCGATCGACTACAACACGGAAGATTGGCAACAACGGGTGATGGAACTGACGAGTGGTCACGGTGTCAATGCCGTCATCGATCCCGTCGGTCGGGAGACGGCGACCGCTTCCCTTCACGTCATCGCCTATAACGGACACATCGCCCATATCGCAGGAGCCCCTGACATGAGTGTCATCAAACCGTTCACACGCGTCATCTCCTACCATGAGGTCGCGCTCAATGCAATCCATCATCAACAGGACCGCGTGAGCGAGGCGAACATCGTCCGCATCGGTACGCACATGCTCGAACTGCTTGCAGCGGGTGAGATTCGACCGATGATTCAAGAGACGATTCCGTTCGCGGACATCCCGAAGAAATTGGTCGAACTGTCAGACCGACACGTCGTCGGGAAAATCGTTGCCAACTTGAAGGCATGAAAAAAGAGGTCAGCGTATCATCATACGCTGGCCTCTCTTTATAGTTAGAAGTATCGCAACGGTTGGAATCCAATCGTATGGAAGTCGAGCTTCGTCCCGTCTTCTGCAATAAAGAAGACAGCCTCGTTCGTATCAACGTCACGTGTGAACACTTTGTAGAACGTCATCGATTTTTCGTCATTCGTCACATAGCGTGCCTCATGTGTCGAGATGACTTGTGCGAACAGTTGCTGTTCATCGAGTTCCTCGATCAAAGCGTCAAACTTCGCAGCCTCTTCTTCCGTTGCCTCGCGACCTCGCTCGATTTCATAATAAGCATCGCTCGCCTTCGGCTGTACACCAAGATTGCGATCAACGACGATCACACGGTCTGGCTTTTGATCGACGACACTCGCGTAGCCATATAATGACTCAATCAGCGTGTTTTCTCCGGTCACACGACCAATGCCCTCTAATGACTCTTCTCCAGTCAACGACTTCACTCGCGTCTCTTCTGGGACAATCTCCTCTTGATAGGCGATATTGTAAGCGCGGATGATCTCTCGTACTTGTAAGAACGTCGCAACGACGAGCAATACGATAAGTCCTCCGATGATGATGCGTTTCGTCATGTCTCTATTTCCCCCTAGACTGTCATGCTCTCTTCTAAGGATAACCCAGGAACCGCATTCATCGCTAGTGTATCGCGCTTGCCGCGCACATACGCGTGATGTGCCGCAACCCCGATCATGCCAGCGTTATCCCCACACAGGTCAAGTGGTGGGATGACGAGTTGAATCCCTTCAACTGTAGCAGCTTCCTGAAGCGCAGCACGAAGTCCACGGTTTGCCGCGACACCACCAGCGACGAGCAATTGCTTCGCCCCTTTTTCTTTCACGGCACGAATCGCTTTCTCAACGAGTACTTCGACGACACTCGCTTGGAAACTCGCTGCCAAGTTTTCCGGGATGACCGTCTCTCCACGTTGCTCCGCATTGTGTACTGCGTTGATGACCGATGACTTCAAGCCACTGAAACTGAAGTCGAAGCTACCTGGTTCAAGACGGACGCGTGGGAAATTGTACGTGTCTTCCCCGACCGCTGCCAAACGATCGATCGCCGGACCTCCCGGATATGGAAGACTGAGTGTGCGTGCGACTTTATCGTACGCCTCCCCTGCCGCGTCATCACGTGTCTCACCGATTACTTCGAATACACCGTGTTCTGGCATATAAACGAGCTCTGTATGTCCACCTGAGACGACGAGACAGATGAGTGGGAACTGCATCTCTTCGACGAGTTCGTTCGCGTAAATATGTCCCGCGATATGATGGACGCCGATGAGTGGTTTTTGATGGGCGAACGACAATGCTTTGGCCGCACTGATGCCGACGAGAAGGGCACCGACGAGACCCGGTCCTTGTGTGACCGCGACCGCATCGACGTCTTCCATCGTCACGCCTGCTTCGCTCAACGCATCGTCAATGACATACGTGATCCGCTCGACATGATGACGAGACGCCACTTCAGGGACGACGCCACCAAATCGTTTATGACTCTCGATTTGAGAAGAGACGACGTTCGACAAGAGCGTCTTTCCGTCTTTGACGAGCGCAACAGACGTCTCGTCACAGCTCGACTCGATCGAGAGAATCAGTGATGTGTTCATTCTGAGTCACTTCCTAACTTCGCCCAATAAATATAGGCGTCTTCATTATTATCCTGATAGTAACGTCTTCTTCGTCCGGCTTGCATAAATCCAAACTGCTCATACAGTTTTTGCGCCCCTACGTTCGACACGCGGACTTCTAACGTCAATCCGACAAGCCCCTTTGACTTGGCGAACGCAACAAGCTCCGCTAACAGTTGATTCCCGATCCCTTGTCCACGAAATTCGGGTAAGACGGCAATGTTTGTAATATGTCCTTCATCGACGATTTGCCATACCCCTACAAAACCGATAACCCGTTTGTCATAGACCGCGACAAAATAAATGGCCTGTTCATTCCGAAGCATCTCATTCATAAATGCTTCTTTTGTCCACGGAATCGAGAACGACGCCTCTTCGACTTTCGTCACTTCCTCGACATCGAGCCACGTCATTCGACGAATTTTCACGTCAGCCATTGTTTTGTCCCTCTAACCATTTTGCTTCCGCTTCGGCGAGTCGCAAATACTCTGGTTCAAACGCATGGACGTCATTCGTCTCATCACTGAAAACAACCAAATCGCTCGCACGACCGTAACGATGAGCAGCCGGTGCTTCGACATACTCATATTCGCTCAACTCCTCACGGAACGGTTCGACGTCTCCAACGACGAGGAAACGTCCTTGACTATTGAGTCGCAACCAGTCGGCGACTGACGCATGTTGATCGTGCGTCAGTGCCTTGTTGTGCTGATAATATCCGATATAGGCGTTGCCACGTCGCGCGTCAATTAACGAGACGACCGGCAAGTACGTATTCGGTGCCGCTGCCATGAGTTGAAGGGCAGATACCCCGATTAGTGGAATGTTCAGCGTATAAGAGAGTGTCTTCGCTGTCGTCACTCCAATCCGAATTCCTGTGTACGACCCAGGTCCTGTCGTAACAATGATCCGTTCAAGCATATTCGGTGTCCACTTGACCGCTGCCATGAGCTGTTCAATCATCGGCATGAGTGTGACCGCATGATTTTTCGAGACCATGACTGTCGCTTCAGCTTGAATTTCTCCAGCTTCACTTAATGCGACAGACAAACGTGTCGTTGCGGTATCGATCATTAATTGCTTCATGCGAGCACCTCCTTGGCAATTCGAACGTAACGGTCACCTGTTGGAGCGAGCGTCAATTTCCGTTCCTCGTCACTGACCCGTTCAATTGTGATGGCCAGGCGTTCTTCCGGAAGAGAAGACTCAATCAAGTTCGACCACTCCACGATGGCAACACCGTCACCGTTGATGTATTCCTCAAGACCGATGTCATCCCCCGTATCTTCGAGACGATAGACATCCATATGATAGAGCGGCAAACGCCCTTTGTATTGTTTCATAATCGTAAACGTCGGACTGTTGACGTTCCGCGTGACACCGAGTCCTTTTGCGAACCCTTGTGTGAACGTCGTCTTGCCCGCGCCGAGGTCACCGTTTAATGTGATGACCGTTCCTGCTTCGACGAGCGTAGCCAAACGTTCTGCCACCGCTTGCGTCTCCGCCGCAGAATGCGTAATCAATGTATACATGAATGGTTCTCCTTTTATCACTTCTCATACGTACTCATTGTACACTTCATTTTAAGCAAAAAAAAACACGAAACGCTATCGTTTCGCTATCTCATTTAAAAATTGGTTGCGGGGGCTGGATTTGAACCAACGACCTTCGGGTTATGAGCCCGACGAGCTACCAGACTGCTCCACCCCGCGACGACATATGAAATTAAATAAAAATTGGTTGCGGGGGCCGGATTTGAACCGACGACCTTCGGGTTATGAGCCCGACGAGCTACCAGACTGCTCCACCCCGCGATGGTTTGAATTGTTTCGACATCCTCTATAATAAGCGAGACAGTTATAAAAAGCAACCTTTTTCTCAATGTTTTTTGAAAAATGGAATCGGGAACACATATAACAGTATAGAATTTAGAGAAAAGGGGCGCGACCGCCATGTCCAAATGGGGAAACCGATTCAAGAAATGGTTCTTTTCGGAGATCGAAGCCGATATCACCTTTGACCCGGCAGCACTCATTCCGAAGCAGGTAGTGACCGGAACCCTGCACGTATCGAACCCGACGACAACCGTCGTTCGACTACAAGAACTGACACTCAATTTTTTGACGACCTTTAAAGACATCACCATGGAAGGAAATGAATTCAATCGGGAAGCCGACATTCAAGAAGTACCGATTCCGCTGTCTGTCGTACTAGAACCCGGTGCGAAGGAGGATGTTCCATTTTCATTTGAATTGACGATGTATGCCCCTTCTTCCGCAGGTGCCCCTTATAGCGTGGAGGCGACGTTATGGGACAAGGACATGAAACGTGTCTGGTTTGACGTGATTGAACACATTGAAATCGAACCGATGCCTGAACTGAAACGACTGCTCGACGCAACTGCTCATGCTGGACTTGAACCAATGTTTGTTCGTAACGTGATTGACCCGCTTGGGGAAGAGCGTCCTTACCCATTCGTTGAGAAGTATGGATTCAAGCCAATCGGTGAATGGGCCGACGAGTTTGAGGTCGTCAAATCGTTTTGGCGCCTCCACGAAGACGGGATCGACCTCTACTATTGGCTCGACAACATCGAGACTCAGCGCACGCTTGAGTCGATGGCGAACGACGTCGAATTGCGTCATCGTTCCCTCACGTGGGAACAACTCGAACGTGAACAAGAACAGCTCGGTCTCGGTATTCAAGATACGCTACGCAGTCACCGCTCCTCGTGAGCGGTTTTTTCAATTTGAATGATATCCCCACTCGTATTGACGATGGTTTGGAAGTGATGGCGATACGGATGCATGAACAACTCATATTGAAGACGTCGCTCGTCATGGGAGGCGCGTAAGTAATCCAGTTCCATTCCCCGTTCCTGGATATCACGATTCGCTCTGCGTCTAAATTCTGTTTCTCCGTCGGTATAAAGATAAATCGACTGGTCAAAAGAAGTGAGATCAAGAAAAGCGACACTCATGCCCTCAACAATCGTAATCGGCTTCTCGGGATCAATCCATGTCCGCTCTAAATATGGGACGTCAATCGTATAAAATCCAATCCCTTCCCGAATCATACGGACATCACGCTCGAGTGAAAGCAGATGATGCGCAGACGGATGACAAGCCGTCATCTTATAGTGATGGGGTATTCCATCGTGTTCATACGTGAGTAATGTTTGTTTCCGTAACTGTGAATCTGTGATGTACGGGTCGGTATGAAGCAGGTTTACATCCCCTAATCTTTCTCGTAATCGTTCAGCCAATGTAGATTTACCGGCCGCTCCATGCCCCGAGATGGCAATCAACGTTCGTTGCCCCGGTCTCACCCTTTGTTCGATTTCATCGATGAGTCGTTCCATGATTCTCCCCCTTTGGTACACTAGATAATAGAAAGGAAGTGTATCAATCTCATGTCTACTTGTCCATTTTGCCATCCCACGCTCGATCCACATCAAACAATCGTTGCTGAGAATGACTCTTGTTATTTTCTCATGCACGACCTCGAGCAGGACGTTCTCGTCGGCTCAGGCGTCATCGTCCCGAAAGCGCACCGCACGACGACATTCGACTTAACATCGTTAGAATGGCAGCATACTAACGAATTGCTTCACATAGCAAAAGAACATCTTGATCGAACCTTTCAACCTGACGGATACACACTCGGTTGGAACGTCGGCACGGCTTCGAACCAAACCGTACCTCACGCTCATCTACACGTCATTCCTCGTTACGAGGCAGGACCTCATGCGGGGAAAGGACTTCGCCACTGGTTAAAACGACCGGAGTAAATAAGCAGCTCATCGCGTGAGGATGAGCTGTCTTCTTTTTTCATCAGTCTCTTCGAGTCGCTGTTCGAGATTTTCTACTTGTATGGTCATACGTGCAATCAACCGATTGATTTCCTGATTAAGTTCATTTACATGATCAAGCGATTCATTGATTCTACCGTGCATGGTCCACTCGGAGAAAATGTCATCTAAGAAGTAATCCGCAAACTGAATGAGGGAACCACGTTGAACATGTAACTCTTCGACAACTCCTTGCACGTCGGCTAATTCACGGGAAAAACGTTCCAATGCAGATTGAAGTTCATGCATCGTCTGTTCGGAAGCATCCAATGCATCATGCTTCATCGCAGTCGCAATCAATCCTCCACCAAAGAACGTATCGTACGTCGACCATCCCTTCGCGCTGTCTAAATGCTTCAGTGTTTTCGCAATTGTTGCTCTTGCGAATCTTCCCGCCTCAATCGCTTCCCGATATTCAATAAGAAGTTCATTCATCTCCGCTTGTTGATGTGTCAGACGGTGAAGATCTTTTCGAACGGCCGGGTCTTTAGTAAGATGTGCCTCTTTGGTTTCTAAGAATGTCTCCCATTCATCATCAATCGTTTCATAGGCTTCCAGTTTTTCTCGTAAATCTCGATGTTCAAGCGTCAATTCGTCAATCATCGCCTCATGTTCACGTAACTTCAGTTCGGCTCGAGCAGCTTCCTCTACCTCTTTTGTACGCTGTTCATCAAATGTCCCTCTCCACTTTCGCCATGTATTCACGAGTGAAAAGCTTTCAAGATCGTAAACATCACGCTGTTCCCTTGTAAATGTATTGAGTAACTCTTTTCGTACGGTTTCGTGCTCTTTCAACTGCGTTTCAATTGTCTTTTGCTTACGGACAAGTCGGTCACGCTCGGCAAGACGCTGTTGCAACTCTAATTGCACATCTTGAAAATCTTTCATTGGTTTTCCCCTTTCGTTTCATACATCGGATTCAATAAGGCATTGGTTCATTTTCGTATCCAGGAGTCTCGACATTCACATCTCTTACTGGTAACTGCAAGGTGTCTGCCTCTTGTCGAAAGCTTGCAGTTAAACGTCTTTTATAGTGGCTAATCGAATATACAAAACAATCCCCACTTTCTCATACTTTGTACGAAAAAGAAGGGATAAAGTTTCAATGAAACAAAAAAACGACCGAGCGTTATGCTCGGTCGTCCTCTGCGTTGTTGCCTGGCAACGTCCTATCCTCACAGGGGGAGATCCCCCAACTACTTTCGGCGCTGAGACGCTTAACTTCCGTGTTCGGCATGGGAAC
>NZ_JACSKE010000008.1:0-56972 GCF_018617435.1 Exiguobacterium sp. s34
CCGAACACCAACCGTAAGCGTTCTTGTTGTTCTTAGATTCGATTGTGATTGCCGGTGTTGGAAGTTCGCCGCCGAAGATGTGATTGTTAAATCCGTCGAATAGTTTATGAAGTTCGTTAGTCATTTTCATTACGTTTGTCATTTGTGATTACCCCTTTAGTGTGTTTGTAGTGGTTTTGATCTGCCTTACATTTATTATAATAAACTCTTTACTGTAATCCGTCAATAGTTTTTGAATAATCTTTTTCAATTATTTTTGAAATAAAAAAGAACGGGGATCAATACCCGTCCACAAAACGAAACAAGATTTGAAAGAAGATGACAACCGACATAAAGCCGGTGGTGAAGAAGTATAATGCGGCGTCACCGCTTCCCTCTTCCAACCCGAAATAGTTGTGTAGACCGTGGTAAACTTTTGATAGCATGATGATAACCCCTTTTCATTCGTAGTGTAGTTCGTGCCGGAATTACTAATTAAATTACTAATGTAATTGATAACTAGATTATAATACATATTACCGTAAGTGGCAAGGGGCTTTATTTCAAGCCCCGTTCTTTCAATTCCCGGTACAATACCGACTTACTAACGCCGGTTGCTTCCGTGATTTGTGGGATAGTGTGTTCTTTCTCTAACCAAAGTTTGACCGCTAAATCCTTTTTCGCCTTCGACGTGCGGCGGCGTCCTAGTTCCTTACCTTCACGACGGGCATTGTTCAACCCCTCTACGGTGCGTTCACTGATTAGATCCCGTTCGAGTTCCGACAAACCGGCGAATACCGTAAGTAAGAACTTGCCTTGTGCGGAAGTCGTATCTAACCACGCTTCTTTAATTGATTTGAAGTTCGCCCCGGCGTTGGTTATTTCGTTTACAATGTCTAGCAAGTCTTTCGTAGAACGTGACACACGACTGATTTCCAAAACAATAACACTGTCGCCCGGTTGTAACGTTTCAAGTAGTTCCTTTAACGCTTCCCGGTTTCGGTTCGTTCCGGTCTTCTTCTCTTCGAAGATCCGTTCACAACCGGCTTCCGCTAATGCGTGTGTTTGTCGTCCTAAGTTTTGATCTTTCGTACTTACCCGTGCATATCCGTATACAGTCATGATTAATTACCCCGTTTCTTTCGTTTACGTTTTACTGTAATTACCTTCTATAAGTATAGTACCAAAAAGGATTCCCAAAATCAACACAAAAAGAAAAGAAACCGCAAATTATTTTACGGCTTCTCTCATGTGTTCGATATATTCCGCTTCCGTCATTCCGTTTTCACTCGCTAGGAACGGCAGAATGAACGTATAGAATCGGTGTTGTAAGAAGGGATCTAACTCTTCGACAAATTCAAAAACACTTCTATTCCGCTTCTGTCGGTTTAGCTTTGCAGAAATCGGAAGTAAGTTCCCCACCTCTTTTGTAACCATGACCGACGAAATAGGTAGAACGTGGTCTAAGACAATATCCCCACTTTCCCCGGTGAAGGCACAAGCATATCCGAAACGGCGGCGTAACTCTTCTTTGTATTCCGGTGCGGCTTTCTCAACTGACTGTTCAAGTTTAAGCCGCTTCTTGAACCGCTTCTGCCCCTGTTCGGTGCGGTCATACTTTGCGAAATAAGCCGCTTCACATGATTTACAAGAACCGTGCTTGCCGTCCTTTGTATAGCGATCATCACGGAAGCCCACATAAAACCCTTTCCACTTGTCACACTTAGAACACCGCTTCACACGAACGTTTTGTGTGTACGCTATCGAAGAGTGCGGACGCTTGTATCTCGTACCGTCCTTACGTAGCTTATAAGACACGACTTCAATAACCGGTTCATCTAGCGGCGAATCATAATGTGTAATTGATTCGGTGTACATCGTCTAATCATTCCCCCTAAAGTAGTCTTCATTTACAGTTGGGAAATTGACAGAAAATTGTGACACGATAAACAAAAAAAGAAGCCGGGATCATTCCCCGACTTTTAAAAGTTATATCTATCTAGTATCACATAGCTTCCGTTCTCTAGTTGGTGAACGATGATTGCGACGTTTGTATCTAACCATGACTTGTTCCCTTTAGGCGTCCATTTGACACGGTTGTTTTTCGTCCAACCCCGGACGTTCTGAATCCGCAATGATTTCTTAACTTCTTCCGGTAACTTGTCCGCTTCAATCGGTTTTGGATATGTCATTTTTAATTACCCCGTTTCTCTTAGTAGTGGTTAGCCCCAAAACTTCCGCATAGCTTTAGCCGTTGCCTTGTGTGCTTGCTTGTTTACTTGACGTTTAGCGAACGCCCCAACACCTTTGTTAAACAATGTTGTAAGATCTCCTAACGCTGACAATGCTTTGTATAACTCTCTCATGAACCGCCGCTTCCCTTCCTTGTCTGACTTTCTATACTAAGTATAACCCGTTTACAGTAATACGTCAATACTTTTTGAATAATCTTTTTCAATTTATTTTTAAAAAGAAGCCGGGGCATTTCTGCCCCGTTCCCGGTCAAGCCGCTTCCGCTTCCTGCCAAAAGCGAACCCGATAACCTAGATTATAGTTACAATTCCAATGCTTGTACCCGTCTAGGAAGTCTTCTAATAGCGTGAAGCTTTCCGTTTGGAACTGTACGACGGCGTAGCGTCCGTCCGGTAATGTTGTGATTGTGATTTGATGACCGATACACCAACCGTTATTCACTTGGTAAGCCGCTACCTTATCCGGTGCTATGTAGCCCGTCCATTCCCCGTTATCCCGTACCGCTTTCAATACTGACTGCTTTTTGATCGTTTCTAACATTGTGATTACCCCGTTTCATGTAGTGGTTTGTAAAGTGTTTAACTACCTTACAAATATAATTGTATACTATTTACGGTAATGCGTCAATAGTTTTTGAATAATTATTTTCAATTCATTTCGATCATTTCAGAAGGGAAGCCGGGGCGGTTAGCCCCGTCCGCTTCTTACTGCCGCTTCTGCTTCGCTATGTCCGCTTCTAACCGCCGTAGCCGCTTCCCTAGTGTGAAGTAGTCGCTAGGGTTTTCTATCCCTGCTTCGCCGTTTGCCGTTATCTCGTCGAACTGCTTTTGGTAGTGTGCGTGTTGGGCTTCGAGATATTCGAGATATTCCGTTCCCTTGAATCCGCCCCGTTTCCGGTATGCTTCGTGATTAAATGTTGTGATTGCCATGTTGTGAACCCCGTTTCATGTAGTGTATTGTAAGTGGTTTGTGTTTCCCTCTTACAATTACTATATTACACTAATTACGGTAATACGTCAAGTATATTTGAAAAATAATATTCAAAAATACAAAAGAAAATTGATCGAGGTACAAAAAAAGCCGGGGCATTTAGCCCCGTGCCTTTAGTTATTGATTTGAATGATTTTCTTACCGAACTCGATATATGTTCCGACTGAATCCATTTCTTGCCCGATTGATTCATAGTCGATGTGGTTCACAAGGTGGGGAAGCTTCTCTTCAATCTCTCGCACCATTCCGGTTTCTTCGTAATGTTGCCGTGCTACCTCTTCCATGCTTTCCGCTTCCCAAATGTGATAATCACCGTTATTCACCGTTTCGATTGCGTCGAAGATTGACCCTAACGCCCCGGCGATTGCGTCCAATACTTCCGAATCAACGCCGCTTCTCTCAACCTCTTCCGCAATCTCGTTGATTCGTGAAATGCTTTCATATTCCCCGATGTGGAACGGTGCTTCATAATCGTGAATCGCATATTCTTCATCTTCGCCTAGAATCAATTTCAATTCCATTTGAAGTTCGTCTTCGTCCATCGGAAGTTCTAACCACTTCCCGGAAGAGATTCCTTGATTGTATTTCGCTAAGTTTGTTACGTAAATGTTGAACATTTCTGATTACCCCGTTTCGTTGTTTTGTAGTGGTGTAAGTAACTGCCTTACATCTATTATATTACACCCTTTACGGTAATACGTCAAGCATATTTGAATAATATTTTTCAATTTCTTTTTTAGTTGAAATCCCTTGACAAACTAGACTGCGAAGGGATCGAGGGGAACGCAAAAAAAGAAAGGGGCGTCAGCCCCCTTCCGGTCAATCCTCTTCGCTTGCAAACTCTGCAAGTGCAAATTCTGTATGGTCTTCGAACTCGTCATCACGTTCAACCGCTTCACGATAAAGCTTGTCACTGTCTACAAATTCGTGTGAGATTTCATCGTATACGTAATATGATTCTGAAAGTGTGCCGCTTACTTGTCCGTTGTCGAACACTCGGAATGTGTCGTATTCCTGCCCGTCCACGTCTGCAATCGGTTGTGTGAAGAACTCATATGACCAATTCCCATTTACACATACCTTCAATACCGGTTCAACCTCTACCGTGTTACCTGCCGTAAGTTCTACCTTGAATGTCTTTGTCATGCTTGATTACCCCTTTTACTTTAGTGTATTTGTAGCGGCGTTTGCTAACCCCTTCTACATTTATAATGGTACATCATTTACGGTAATACGTCAAGCATATTTGAAAAATAATATTCAATTTATTTTATTGAAAATATCCCTTGACATATCGGAAAGGACTCGATCATTTCAGACAAAAAAAGAAAGGGGCGTTAGCCCCCTTCCGTCATGCGTATATTCTTCCTTCGTCTAGTACCGCTTGCCCGGCTTCCTCTATTGCGTTGCCGTCCGGCTTGGTGAACTTCGATACCTTGTAAGGATTGTAGTAAATCGGTTCGCTACGTTCTTCCGTGTCGTGTCCTGCGAAGTTTCCGACTAAGAAGGCGTGGACGTTTTTCCGTTGTTCCTGTATGACCCGGCGGCGTCCTGCTTCGTTGACTTTAAATTTAACGTCTGTCAACTTCACCTTGTCCGAATATCCGAGAACCAACCCTGTCTTAGCGTCCTGTATGGAGAACTTACCGTTATGAAGATTCCGGTAAACCTTAACCCGTTGCCCCTCTGTGATTGTCCGTCCGTTGCGTGATTCAAATTGTGTCATTTCTGATTACCCCGTTTCTTGTAATTTGTAGTGGTTGTAAGTGACTGCCTTACAATTAATATATTACAGTAATTACGGTAATACGTCAATACTTTTTGAATAATATTTTTCATTTTATTTTACCGTCCTTTTCGTTGGGAATAATTTCCGGTATGGATTTTAACCGACACAAATTTATTTCGGGGCTTGTGTGTGGTGGGGTGCTACCCCCTTCCCCCTGTACCGGGGTCTGATTGTACAAAAGATTCTGACAATTTAAAGAAATCTGCCCTAAATTCCCGTTTACTTTTGGGAAGGGTTTAAGGGAAAAATAAACGGCTATGCTATGCGGTTCTAATTTCCCTGTTCAATCTTCCCTTTAACCAATGTTTTAGGGAATGTGTAGACAAATAAAAAAGACGCTACAAATCACAATGGATTCATAACGTCAAGAGTATTCGATCATTTCAGTAAGTCTTCTAATGCGTCCAAGTCTTCCTTAGTAAGTCCTGCGTTCTTAATGTCCTGCTTCACTGTTGCGTCAATCTCCGTAACGTCACGTAGCTTGCCTTGTGATTGCATGACTAACTTAATAGCCCCTAATACTGCTTGTTCACTATTGCCGTGTCGTACAAGGGATTTAAGCTTATGTGTAGATTCTGCATAGAACGCCTTCATAGCAATGTCTGTCTGCTTCTCTAATTCCCGTGCAAACTCTACATCATTCTTCCACCGGTAAATAGTGCGTTCATTAACGCCGTACTCTTCTGCAATGTCCGCAATACTCTTCCCTGTAATATCTTGTTGCACCAACTCTAAACATACTTTTTTCTGCGTCGTGCTTAATCCTCGTTTCATGGTAGTTTGTGACACCTTCCTTTAAAATTTTTTAGTCTTCGCTAATATACAGTACCTAACGCACGGATCATATTAACAAAGCGATTCAACACTAATTACTAATGTACTTTTATTACAATAATATAACGTAAATAACAGTCCTTAACGTAATGTCATATACCCTATAAAATAACCCCTATATTTAACGTCAAATAACCCGTTATTAATCACAAGGGAATGTGTAAAAATAGGCATAAAAAAAGATCCCCTTATATCCATAACTATTCATTAACGATTAAACATAACGTTTATATTTAACGCTTATTACGTCAATTACGTTAGTGAGTTTAGGAATCGTTAAGGAACGTTAGGGATAGTTAAGTGGACGTTCTTAACGGTAGGGGATTATATATTAAGTTTAGATATACGTTTAAGTAACTGTTATGTTTACAGTAAATAAGCTAACTGAAAGGGATCTTTACAAGTAGATATGACATTAAACTTTTCTAACAAATTTGTCATGTTCACTGACATTAAAAAGACGACTAAATGAATAGCCGCCTTTCTAGTTAAAACAGGGTCATTTGTTGTAATTCGTCAATTTCGGTTGAAATCCTGCCTTCTGTATTGCGTTGAGTTTCAACTTTATGAATGGTTGTACGTGTCGATTCGTTAGAAGCCGCCTTTTTCTTCGTCATTTTAACGATAGGTTCGGTAATGTAACTAGGTTCGATTGTCCGGCGTAAATAATCGTCTTCTGTCGCAAAATACTTCTTGAAGTCGTCAAGCGAGATTACAATATTTGAACCGGCTTTAATGACTGCCGTATCTTTCGCAATTTCCGCTTCATACGGTCTGCCTACAATCAATTGTAGTAGTGGTTGGGGAACGTTATAATAACCGCCCCGGAATCGGTAAGTTTGTTTCATAATAAAAGCCCCTTTGCGTTTGTTGGTGTTGGATAAGGTTATTTCAAATTAAAGCTTGTTTCCCTCTAAGTCGTGAAGTTCCCATGCGTCAATTACAAATTGATTAATACCTTCTTCACGGTGTGAAATTAGATACGCTTCGTGATTGTGAATGACGTAGGTTGCAATCTCGCTACGATCCATAACCATTGTGTCTGATTTATAACCTTGCTTGACGAACTCAACCATTTCTTCCAATGTATCAAGAACGCCCATAATGTTGCCTGTATCGTCGTCTTCGTCTTGTTCAATTACAATGAATCCTTCGTCCGTTTCTCCTACGCTAATAATCGGAAGCGGCTTGCCTAACACGTCGTATTTATTGAATTTAGTCATTTTGATTTTCCCCTTTAGTGTTGGTATCTGATAAAAGTAAGGAAGCGGCTTTCGCCGCCCCTCTTACATTAATTCTTCGAACTTCTCGAAGTCACCTTCTAGCAAAGCGTTTAACGCCTTACGTGCTAGTGACTTCTTAGAAGAGTAAGAAGAAGATTCGCCGTCGAACATTGCGAACTCACCTTCGAAGAATTTCGAGAATGAGATAGAATGTTCACCGTTGCGGATCGTGAAGACCGCCGCTTCTTCTTCGTCATCACCTTCTAAGTACATATCTTCGACTTTATCGAAGAACTTAGCAGGAATGTTAAATTCCTTAGCGGCGAATGTGAAGCCCTCTTTGTTAAGTGCGTTTTGTAAGTTTGTCATGATTGATTACCCCTTTGTAGTGTATTGTTAGCCGGTGTGTTGTAACCCCGTCTACATTTATAATAATACACCATTTACGGTAATACGTCAACACTATTTGAAAAATAATATTCAATAATTCAATAAAAATTAAGAGGGGCGGAAACCCCTCATTTCTCTAAATCTCGCAACGCCCACGCTTCGCAAACTTCCTGTTCCGGGTATCGTTCGTAAGTTCCGGGAACAAGATATGCTTCACCTTTATAGATAAGATAAGCCGCTTCTTGTGTTTGGTCATATACGATTGTTTCCGTGTGCATAATTTCTTTGACGTGTGAAGAAAGTTCTTTTAGTGTGCCGGTCATAGAAAACTTGTCCGATTCTTCCCACGGTTCTAACTCACTAAGAACTAACTTACCGTCGATCTTTTCAAGTGCGTACTTATAAAATTCCGGGTCTTCAAAGAGTTTCTTTAATAGTGTTGGTGTCATGCTTAATTACCCCATTTCATGTAATTGTTTCTTACTACATTCAATATACAATTACTTACGGTAATACGCAATGCTTCTTGAAAATCCTTATTCAACCCGGATTCGTTTAAATGAGTATAGAAGCAATTGTCTTTAGATTAAATTCATCTATTTGTCGTTTCATATGTTCATACTCTTCTAAGGAAAGAACGACGACTTCCGCTTTCAGTTCCGTGCCTAAATGCGTTTCCGCTTCCGTGATTGTCACCTTCTCATTGATCGACTGCTTCAACGATTCAATAAGTCGTTTTCGTGCAAACTTCATCAATTCCTGTTGTGGTACATTTGTAGGTTCGTTAGGCACGATGTATTGAACACCGAATACGTGATTTTCCATTATGACAATTCCCCCGTAATCTTATTCGCTATCTGCATATCTTTATTCAACTCTTCTCGGTCAATCCGGTTCTTTAGTTTCGCTTCCGTGTACCAACGTTGGAAGAACGCCTTCAACTCGTCTTCATCGGTTTCAACCAATTTAGGCATAACGCCTTCCGTATGTTCCTTCGTGATATAAAGGCGGTGCGTCGGTTTATCAGTTGCACCGAATACGAATAATGTAGGTGTGTTGGAATACTTAGCAAGTCGCAACGCTTTCAACGTTTGCCCTATATTCATCGCTTCCGGTGACTTCTTAAATTCGATCATCAAATGTTTTCCGTCAACTTCAATACTTCCGTCAACGTCACCAATTCGATTCTTTCCGCCGAAGCAATCGTTATACGTGTTGAGATTCCATGAACCACGAAGAAAGCCGATAATGCTTGATAGGTTCGGTAAGTACACGTCATCTTGTTCTAATAGTTTGTTTGTCTTAGTGTCGGTTATGGTAACAGTCCGTTTTCGATAGTACATATCAAATAACCCCTTTTCCCTTTTATACTTACTGTTGGGAAAGCGGTTTTAGATTGTGACACGTTCGATCTTTTTATTAATCACAAGGGTGTGTGATTTAGTACATATTATATGAAGGAACTAGGATAAAAATAACAAACACAAGGGAATGTGATTAATAAATTGCATAAGAAAAGGGGCGTTTCCGCCCCGTTCCTTAGTGTGTTCTACGTCCTGTACGCCCACCGTTATGTACGGCTTTGATGTTATCGAGAAGCAACGCCCTAACGTAAGTCTTACCATACGTTACAGTGATTAGCCCCTTTAGTTCCGGGTGCTTCATGATGAAGTCATCGCCCCGTGTGCGGTCATGATACCAACCGTGGTCTTCTGCGTAACGCTTCAATTCCTTCCACGTCATGACGCCCCATTTTTGATTGCCCTTCTTCTTGTTGTTCTTCTTTGCCAATTTGATTACCCCGTTCCTTAGTGTATTTTGTAAGCGGTTCGTGTTTCCCTCTTACATTTATAATATTACACTATTTACGGTAATACGTCAATACTATTTGAAAAATAATCTTCAACTTTTAAATAAAGAAAAACAGGCGGTTAAGCCCGTTCATTCTTCATCTTCATCTGTTGGATAAACTCGTTCCCCGTCTTCGTCTAATTCATAGACACGGATTGCTACAATGTGATCTTTTAGTAAGATGATTCCGCCTAAATCAATAAGAAGGTAGTTAGACATTTTTTGCTGAATGAAGCTAACGGCGTCTTCGTAAGAATCTGCTTCCGTTGTTGTCGCCACTGTTTCGCCGTTAGTTAGTACAAACTCTAATTCGTATTGTGTGTTCTCCATGATTGAAGCCCCCTATGTGTTGATACGTCTATTCTATCAAATAAACGCATTACTGTAAATAGTATAATTTAGACAAAAGAAAAAGGTGAAGCCACTACACTTCACCTTTCCTAAAGATACACTAGGCGAAACGGGGTAATCGTTAAACGCCTTATGTGGTTCATAGTTTTATGTTCCGGCACAAAACACATGAACAAAGTGAATTTATCACCTTATGAGTTTATTATATATCCGGTAATGCGTAATTGCAAGAAGTATTTTAAATAACTTCTCCTTCAAATTGTACTGCGTGGCGTTTGCTAAAGTCGTACAATGAAAGTTCTGCTAATCCGTGTAGATATGCCGTTACTGATTCTGTAAGCATTAGGTTCGCTTTGTTTGATCCCGTCACGTCTACAAGGATAATCGGTACGCCGATACTGTACGCATATCCAATTTCCCAAACTGTACCACTGTCGTATGCTTCATCAATGATAGCAACCATTACGTCTGCTTCACGGATATGTTCAACGTCATTATCAAATGTCGCATATCTCCATTCAAGCGAACCAAATTCTAGTTCTTCGAATTGATGTTGTCGTGGTGAAAAGTAATCCATTCCGTTTTCTTCAAGAATCGCTTCTACTGCCTTCACGTCTGCTAGTTGACGTTCGTTAAAGAATCCTGCCGCAAGATAAGTTTTCATATTAGTTAGCCCCCATGATTTGAATTTGTCCGTGTACTCGTCCTTTAGAAAGTGCTTCTTCTCTAGTTGATACCAATACATCAATTAAGTTACTTCTAGCCCGGATTGCCCCACCGGTGTCTAAAGCAATTGCCGTTTCTTCCGTTCCGTTCGGATAACGAAGCTTTACAACCGTGTTATACGGAATAATAGCCGGATTGACGGCAATAACTCGCATACCATTATAGAAAGCCGTGTTACGAACGTCATAGCCCGTAGCGGTGATTCCACTACAACCCTCACACGTCGCCGTGTAATGCGTGAACTCGTAATCAATCCAATTGCCCGATTCTTCTTTTACCGGTTCGGGCTTCTCTTCTACCGGATCTTCTTCCACTTCATCAAGCGGAACTACTTCCGGTTCTTCTGTTGCGTTCGGGATAGGAACAACTTCTGCTTCTTCATTTGAAGCAGGAAGCGGAACTACTTTCGGTTCTTCCGGTTCGGGAAGCGGTTCTTCTTCCTCTTCCTCTACAACCGGTTCTTCCTCTTTTCGAACAACAATCTTGTTATCTTCTACAATGACTTCGATTCCCTCTTCTACTTCAATACGTCCTATTTCTTCTTGGAACGGTAAGTAGTCGGGGCTTGCTTCCGGTGCGTTGATTTTCACCGGCACAAGTTGCCCCAAAATTACCGTTATCGCTATTAGTGTTTTGATAGTATCGCCCTTTCTTAATCTTCCTTATTGCGTGTTCGCTTCTTAAATGCGGAAGGCATTTTCTTACGTTCCTTCATATTTAGAAAATTGATCGTGTCATCTTCTAACGACAATTCACGCTTCACACGCTTTTCTTCCTGTCGTTCCGATAGAAACGGATATTCGTTCTTTGTAATCTTGTCCGGTGTTCTGTCTGAAAGTTCGTCAATTAGAATGACGTTAGACAACCGTGTTAAATAACCGGTGTTAGGCATTTTGCCCCGTGCTTTGTAATAGTCTTCTGTAATAGTAGACACTGAATCATTACGTTCTTCCGGCGTCATGTTTTTTGCTTCTTTTTCGAGATCCTTAACCTTCTGTTCCAACTCTTCATTAGTCATTTGTAACGTTCCCCCGTTTGAAGTATTCTGCAAGCTTTTGATGAACGTTACGAAGATTAATACTTACGCCCTGTTGTGAAAGCGTGATTCCTACCTTACGTAAGTTCTTAACAACGTCTGCTTGGTTCATATCTTTGATGTAGTAGAAGTAAATACAATATTTCTGTTTATCCGTCATTTCAATTTCTTGAAAAGCTTTATTCAAATCGACAAGTAAATCACACGCCCCGTAATCACCTTCGAAGAAGCGGCGTTCCCCAACCTCATGTACCGAAGTAAGAAGTTCTGCAATCCCATCTTCTGTGTAAATGTCGAAGCGTTGTTCTAACGCCCGTTCTTTTGCGTGAACGTCAACTGCCACCGCACCCATTACATAGACACCTTCGTAAACGTGGTTAGTAATTCCGGTAAGTCTGAAATGTGGCAAGTCATTTTCATTTGTTGCATTTCAATCGTTACCATTCCGTCCGAACCAACATTACATACTTGTTCCTGCCGTTGTTGTTGATAGAACAATGAATCCTGTAAGCTTTGTGCCGCACGGATATAATCATAGTTTTCAATTTGACGTGATTCTAAATGTTTCATCATTTACTAACCCCCTTAATGTCGTTCACGATTTTCTGTACTTGGATATATAAATCTTTAAGTGACGTGTTGTTCGTAATCACGTAATCACAAGGCATTGCGTCAACGTGTGCTTCTGTCGAGTGAAGAAGATCTTCTTCGTTGAATACATCACCGGATTTCCGCATACGTTCGATTCGTACTTCGTCATCTGCGACGACTTTAATAATGTGGAATCCATGACCCTTCAAGTAGTCATATTCGTTCATCTGTCGTAAGTCCGTTACAACGAAGTTCATATGTCCTTCTAGCTTTGCTTGTACATATGCCTTATGAAGTTGTTTGACCCATACGCCCGAATCAAGCGAACGGAACGTTTGTCCGATTGTTTGATAGTGCTTCCGGGGCTTGCCTAACTTAGCGGCTTCCGGGAAGTAAGTTTCGATTACGTCACCAATTGCGTCTGCAAACGCTAATTGCTTACAACGTTGTGTTTCTTTGAATACATCGCCCACCGTGTCTTTACCGGCACGGATCTTTCCGACGATTGCCACTTTAATTTCATTCATTGTGATTCAATCCTTTCAATCGCTTCTTACTTACTGTTGGGAAGCGGAAAGGCGTTTGTGACATTGTGTATTTGACACGGTTTACGGATATGTGTATTATGTAATTAACCTATAAAAGCGAAGAGGGGTTTTAATAATGGCAAAAGTTTATTTAGATCGAATTGCTACTTCTGAATTACCAATGAAAGTTTTAGAAAAGTATCCATGCGAAATGTCTATTAATCTGAATGACATTCTAGCGAAGAAGGGTGTTACACCACTTGAATTACATCAAATGACGGGGCTTCGTTTAGCAACGATTAGTGAGATAGGAAAAGCGAAGAAACATTCAATCAACTTGTTCCACTTAGCCGTAATAATGGCGGCGTTACGAATCACTGATTTGTCGGAACTAATTGAAATTTCTTTCGATGAAGAACAGGTTAAGGCGTGGAAAAAGGAAGAAGAAGAGTTTCCAAACATGATGACACCATCACAAAAACAAGATCGCATTGAAATGTTATCTTCGAATGATTAAGCCCTTACCGGGGCTTTTTATTTTGTCTAAATTTGATTCCTAATATTCAAAAAAGAACACAAAAAAAGAAGAAGGCGTTAGCCCTCTTCCTTATTGTGGTTGAATGTCAAATGTAACTTTTGTGTCTTTCCATGAGAACGTAGGTTTGTAAATCAATTCGTAGTTCGTAGCTTCCGGTACATCGTAAGTGATCGTTCCCGTAATCTTACGTCCTTTATCAACGTCGCCGCTAACGTCCATTCCGTCGATACCAAAGTATTGTTCTAATGAATTACCCTCTGAATCGTACAAATTGAATGAAGAACTATCGAAGTAGATTTCGCTATCCGATTCGTTCACGGCGTTTACTGTCAATTGAAGCACTTTACCTTTTTCCGGTGCTGAATACTCGCTTGCCGGAATGTATTCTGCTTTTTGAACAGTGACTACAACACCTTCAACTTTTACTGAATCACCAACTTTGAAGATCTCGTCTTCTGCCGGTGCTTCCTCTTCCGTAGAAGCGGTTTCTTCTGTGTTGTTACCGCCCACCTTCTCGACTGCTTTTTCCTCTTCCCCACCGCCGGCGAAGATTGCAACGGCGATAATTAGAAGAACTAACGCCCCCAAAGACATTAAGATGAACTTAAAGAATTTTTTCATTATGTAATTACCCCTTCCGCATTACTGTAAATGTTTGCTTGCTACATTTTTAATAATAACCCATTAGGTTAGATATTACAACCCTATTACAAGAAAAAAGTAGGGAAAATTCCCTACTTTCTTTTATCGCTTAGTAATTCCACGAAGAAGAATACCGGCAATTGTCAATGATACTACAATCATTGCTTGGTTGTCTGCGAGTAATGAAGCGTCTAAAGATAGCAACTGCATTACATTAATAATTAGTAATGTAATTAGATACCACAATACTAATGAAATTCCAATACCTAATACGAACATACCGATTACGGCGGCTACTAAGGTCAACCCGGCTAGTAATCCACGCATTAAGCTTCACCGTCTTTTGGTGCGACAATTTCTTCTGCAACAATCACGTCAAGTTCTGTGTTGACGTAACGGACAAGCTTTTCTTCTTCACCTTTGATTGCGAACACTTTTTGAGTTAGTGAAGAATTGATAGGAAACTCTTCGATAAACTCTAGTTCCTCGTCAAAGTACATTGAAGGAATTGCTTCCGTTGGTGTCGGTGTCGGTTCTAACCCCATAAGCTTATCGTGCGACCATAGGCGTTTATCTT
Organism: Exiguobacterium sp. s34; assembly: GCF_018617435.1. Lineage (NCBI taxonomy): Bacteria > Bacillati > Bacillota > Bacilli > Caryophanales > Exiguobacterium > Exiguobacterium sp. s34. Next base: position 14,298 of record NZ_JACSKE010000008.1, read on the forward strand.
CCGTCGGTTCGTCTTGGTTATCCTTCGTAGAATCGACGAAACCATGTTCATTAAGATCTGCCGTCATTTGAAGCATTTCATCATGTTCCGTGACAAGGTATTGTTCACCCTGTTCTGTATCGAACGCAAGTTGTACAATCACCCGTGAAATTTTCGGTGTTTCCTCAACGCCCATTTTACCTAAGACGCCTTCAACGATTTCTTTAGTGTTGTGTCCTAGTTGTTCTACCGTTTGTGTGCCTTCGAATTTGATTTTCATATTATTTGTTCCCCCGGTTCATTTCGATTTCGTCCATTGTTACAACGTTCGCTGATTTCGGTACGAACGGTAATCCACGTTCATGTTCAACCATGACGTTATAAATATCTTCAATGCTTTCAATCTGTCCTTCTACGAACAAACGAAGCACCATCTTTTGGAATACTTCTGCGGTCATTTCAACGTCTGACATAGCCCGGTGTGCTTCCCCGGTCTTAACCCCATACCGTTCTACTAGATTCACAAGTGACGCCTTTTCTTTCGGGTCTAGTGCGTGTGACATAGAACGTGTACAAATGAACGGGTTATCCATTTCTTCATCACGCCACAAGTACGACAAATCGAATGAAGCGAACTGTGCTACGATTACGTCTTTACCGATGAACGAACGCAAGATCCCTAGTGCCGCACGTTCCGAAGATACGCCGTTCACTAAATCTGCTTCCGTGATTCCTGTAAGTTCTGTAATGAAAGGTTTAAGCTTACGCCCCTTTGCCAACTGTACAAGGAAGTTGATACGACCGACTTCACGGAACTTGCTATCAAGCTTCATAGCCCCTACTTCAATAACCTGTTCTTCTTTTGCGTCAAGTCCGGTTGTTTCAAAATCAATAATTGTAAACATAGTTATACCACCTTCCAATATTCAACTTCTTTTGTTGCTTTAACTACTTCGTCAATGTCTGCTAAATCGTCGCCGTAAATGTCGGAATCATATGTGTATTCCGTAAAGTATGAACCACTACGACCAATGAACCCACGGTATGTTTTCGTACCGTCTGTGAAGATCAATTCCATTGATTCTGATTTGTGTTCTGAAACCCAATCACCTTTTTCAATGACGGTGTATTCCGTTCCGTCTTCTAATTCAAGACCATGTTCAATATATAGTTGTTCTAATTGTTTGTGTGTTAGCATATTCAATCCCACTCCGAATAGATTTGTTTTGCAACGTCGAACCCGTCGTCAAATCCTTCTTGATACCCGGATTCCATTGCATTTAGAATTTGTTCTACGTTCTTATCGAACCAACGTCCGGCTTGTGCGAACGTTACTTTACGTGATTGAAGATCTTCACCTAGTTCACGCACCGTTTCATACAACTGTTGATTATTTGTATTCATCGGACACCGCCCCTAACATTTCAATTTCATCAATCGCACAATCTAATAGCATGATGACCGAACGCATATCCGTTTCGCCCTCACGCCGCATATTTTGATAGCTTGTCATTAGTTCATCTAATACTTCACGCACACTAGCGTTCATGTTATCGTTCCTCTACTACAACGTCTGCATTGTAGATACTGATTCGCTTACCATCAACTTCGAAAACTACTGCATTTGATGAACCACTATCACGGGTGCGGATAATCCCTTCATATGTGTGAAGAACTTCCCCTGTCTTGCTATATACAGTAACAACACGATCTAATCCCTTTGTATCTGATTCAAGCGTTTTAACCGTCGAATCCAAAGCGGCACAACCGCCTAAGCCCAACATACTAACCGATAACGCACCGGCAATGATTAACTTCTTCATAATGTCACCTCTACATGGTTGTAATATTGTTTAAAACAATCGTCGTTACAGAACGTAACGTCACCGTCATTAACGGCGTCATCACCTTCATACAGTTCTTGTTCACACAAGCCGCAATAAGTGATTAATTTCTTTTTTGTTTCGTGACCATCACGAAGTTTCCATTCGTCATAACCTCGCATTGTTTAGCCCCTTTCTTCCTTTGTACTTACTGTTGGGAAGATCCGTGTTAGATGTGACAAGATAAATCAATAAATTATACATTACTAATTACATTACAAATAAAAAGAGGAATCCATAAGGATTCCCCATTAGTAGTTTTATTAGATGAAGATACCTACAACCGTAGCAGATACCAATGAAACCAATGTAGCCGCAAGAAGCATTTTCAATCCGAATGAAGCTACTACTTGTGCTTTCGCTTTGTTGATTGCCGCAACCGTACCGGAAATGATTCCGATTGAACCGACTGCCGCAAAGCTAGTAAGGAATACTGAAACAATCGCAAGTCCTTTTTCTGTCAAGTTTCCTTGTACGTTGAGAAGGTCAAGCATTGCTACAAATTCGTTAGCAACAAGTTTCGTACCCATCAAGTTACCAACTGTAAGAAGATCCCCCGTAGGTACGCCCATCAAGAAAGCAATCGGTGCGAATACGAATCCTAATACTTCTTGGAATGAGATTCCGAACATACCCATGAACGCCGCATTGACCATAGACACAAGACCGATGAAGGCAACAAGCATAGCACCTACGATAAGTGCGACTTTACCGCCGTCCAAAGCACCGTTACCGATTGCGTCGAACAATGATGTTCCGGCTTGTTTACGAACTGATTTAATATCAATCTCTTCGTCTTCTTTGTCTGATTTAACAGGGGCGATAATTGAACCGATGATAAGCCCGTTAAACATATTAAGAATCATCGCAACAAGAACGTATTTAGGTTCTAACATTGTCATGTAAGCACCGATGATTGAAGCCGATACACTAGCCATAGCCGATGTAGAAATGATGAACATACGGTTGTTGTTGAGTTTAGGCAAGTGTGATTTGACGGCAAGCAATGCTTCTGATTGTCCGAAGAACACCGAGTTAGCGGCGTTAAATGTTTCGATCTTAGGAAGCCCCGTCACTTTAGAAAGGAATCCGCCTAGATACTTAATGAGAAGCGGCAAAACGCCGATGTACGTTAGGATAGAAAGTAACGTCGATGTGAAGACGATGATAAGAAGAACGTTGATGAAGAACACCGAACCGCCTTCTACAAATGCGAATCCACCGACAACGAAGTTTACCCCGTCCATACCGTAAGACATTGCCTTAGCAATTGCCCCGGCTACTGCTTCGATGACTTTCATACCGATTGATGTTTTGAGAAGGAACAACGTCGTAGCGACTTGAAGCCCTAGCATTACCCCAACTGCTTTAAAGTTGATGTTCTTTTTGTCATTTGATAGAAGGAACGCAAGTCCTAAGAACGCCACGATTCCCAAAATACCATATAAGATTGTCATTATTTTTCCCCCTGTTGTTCTAAGATACTTTTCACGGCTTCTGTTAAGCGTTTAGCGTCTTCCGGGTTGTTCACCACGTCCACGTTATCCATATCGACAATCAAGACGTTACTTGCTTTGTAGTGTTTGTGAATCCACTCGTCGTACCCTTCCCACAAGAAGCGGTAATATTCAACTAATGCTTCGTCCTGTTCGAAGTCACGCCCACGCTTTCCGATACGTTCTAAGACCGTTTCGAATGACGCTTTAAGGTATACCATCAAATCCGGTGCTTTCGTTCCGTGTGCCGTCGAATAGTCTTCCGTTTCCTTCATCATTTCATCAAACAATTGAAGATAGATTTGAAGTTCCATATCAGAAATACGGTTTTCCCCTTTAAGTTTCCCGAACTCCGCATTACGTTTCGCAAAGTAAACGTCTTCGAAGATCGAACGGTCAAGAATCCCTTGCTTCTCATGAATGTTCTGTTTGATTGATTTGAAGCGTGTACCTAAGAAGTACAATTGAAGTAGGAACGGAAGTCGTTCTGCTTCCTGTTCTTCCACACTAGCCGTATAGAATCGTGCTAACACGGGGTTGTCGTCTACTGATTCGTAATAGACGGGAAGGTTAAGTTCTCGTCCTAATAGTTCGCTTACACTCGTCTTTCCTAGTCCAATCATTCCGCCTATCGTAATAATTTTCTCCACTTCCCTTTCCTCATTTCATTTGTGTGTGATTTACAATCCTAAAAATCGTTTAGCTTTCTTCTGACGCAAGTGTTTAATCTCTTCACGTAATTCACGGGTTACACTGTGTAGATGTGAATTAAGTGAATCCTTGTGTGCGGCACGTTGTTTCCACGTTTCCGCCTTGTCACGGGCTTCATATTTATCTTCTCTAAGAATCTTAATTTGACGTTTCATCAAATCAATGTCCGAATCTTGTTGTTTGATTACGTCCATAGCATTTAAACAACCGTTAGAAAGTTTTTCGATAGTTGAATCTTGTTCTTCAATTACCTTCATAGCGGCTTCGTGCATTTGAGTAATTCGTTTATTTTCCGCAATAAGCTTTTGTGAATTTTCTGCTTGTGCGTAACTAATCAAGTTTGACATTGATTCTTTTTGCTTTAGAAGGCGTTCATTTTCAAGTGTCAAATCCTTGATTCTGCGTTCATACTCTTCAATCTTAGGTCTAATATAATCAAGTGATCCGGTTGCCATATCTAAGCATTGTGTTGTTTCTTCAAGTTCCGCCTTCAAGTTGGCATTTTGTTTACGAAGAACTTCATTGTTGTGTTGAGTTGTTTTGTTATACTCACGCAACTTTTCTTTACTCTTTGAAAGTTCTATATAACGTTCTTGTGTTCGTTCCAATTTTTCGTAGATTTCACGATTGTATTTACGAAGATTTTCAATTGTTTCTTGAAGTTCACGGCTATATTTGATTTCCTTAGCACGTTGCATTTCAGAATTGATTAACTTTTCTTTTAGATCGTTATCCCACATAATTGTTACCGCCTTTAAGTGTTTTTAGAATGTAGTTCGTTCTTGTTTTGTTCGAATGATTTCTTCGATTTGTACTAGACGCCCGGCAAGGTAAATAACGGTGTTGTGCATTTCACCTTCCACGGCTTGCCCTAGTTGGAAGATAAGGGAACGTCGTTCGCCTTCTAAGTCATATAGATTCATTGTTTACGTCCTTCCTGTTGGTAACATGAACGGCAAAGTGGTTTGTATGCTTCTTCCGAACCGAGTAATACCGTTTCTGTTCCTAGTGATTTATTACGATATGAAAACGTAGCGTCTGCCCCACAACCGGAACATACTGCACGTAGCTTGTTCACCTCGTCTGCCTGTGCCATAAGCATTGCCGTATTCTCAAACGGTATGCCCCGATAATCCATATCAAGACCGGAACAATAGACAACCTTCCCACTATCTAGGATTCGTTGAATAGCCCTCATTGTGTGGTGAAGATAGAATTGAACTTCGTCGAATAAGAAAACGTCGTATTCATCAATGAACGATTCGCTAAATAAGAATGTATCTCCAACCGTAACCGCCGGAACGCTTCTGCCGTCGTGTGTGACGATTTCAGAATCCGAATAGCGATTATCTGATTCCGGGCGTAGGTAGACGACACGTTGTTTTTTATACAAGTGCCGTTGCCCCTGCCGTAGAAGTTCGGTTGATTTTCCGCTAAACATTCCGCCGGAATTTACAACTAACTTTGGTTTCATTAGTTAGCCCCCGTGATCTCCGCAATACCATCAAGAAGACGTGAATTTTCTTTGTGTTGTGACAAAGCACCTTCTTTAAATTCGTTAAGTCGAATGATTTCTGAATCTGCTTCGTCGATAGCTTTAGCGATTTCATCGTTCTGTGAAATAAGTGTTTTCTTCATTGATTCGAATACTTCCGACGCTTGCTTACTGCGTAACGTCGCTTGGTTCAATTGCTTTTGTAGCTTCTTGTGCATTGAATAGCCCCCTGTAATTTGTTGTTGTACTGCTTTCACTTACTGTTGGGAACTTCAATGGATCTTGTGACACAAAAAAAGACGAAGACCGTTTAAAGTCTTCGCCTTCATCTTTAGCGTTTACGTTTATTTCGTTTTTCCGGTAACGGCTTCTTCTCGTACAAGTCGATGAACGCTTCAAGTGCCTTGTTCACCAACTCTGATTTAAAGCCCCGTGGATAGTGTTCTGCTAGATTGTCTAGTCTATCCATCGTGTCGTGACGGATAACCAACGTATAGTTACCCATCACTTCCGACTTCAATTCTTTCTTCGCCTGTTCTTCGTGGAAGGAAGCGACAACCCCGGCTAGTTCTGCCGCAAAATCTGTTTCTTCCCCTACCGGTGTTGTAACCTCACTAGATTCTTCATTAGTAACCTCATTAGTAGTTTCAGTAGGTTCTACAATAGTAGTGTCCTTAGATTCTTCCGCCTTCGGTTTCTGACTGAACTTCGATAATTTGTCTAACTGTCGTTTTGACATCTTAACCCCTCGCTTCCAATTTCTCTAATAACTCTTCCGTGAGTGTGTGATAATGTTCTACAATCTCATGTCGTCTACCTTTTTGCAACGTAGCCGGAACACCTTCATACGCCGTAGCGTTGGCAAACTTGATTGATTTAGGAATGACTGTATCGAACATAGGAATACCGACTGATTTAGAATACGCCTTAGCGTCCTGTAAAAGAATCTTGTGAAGATCCGTGCGGCGGTCAACCATCATTCCAACAATACCGAGTACGTGAATCTTGCTTCCTAGTGATTCGTTCAAGTTGTCAATTGTAGCGACAATCTTTTCAACACCACTTACGCCGTATGTTTCCGGTTGGAAAGGAATGATAACTTCGTCTGATACCTTCAAAGCGTTACCCGTTACAATACTGATTGACGGCGGCGTATCAATGAAGATGTAGTCGTAATTCTCTTTTAGTTCTACAATAGCTTTGTCGAGAAGTCCGAACGCATTGTCTTTCAACTTGTCGTCTAACAAAACGTCTACTTCGATAAAGTCCATAGCTTCCGTAGAAGGAATGATATGAAGATTGTCTTCAATAGTATAGATACATTCTTCCAACGGTTCGTTGTCTAAGATTACGTTGTGAAGTCCTGTATCGCAATCCGCCGGGGAAAGTCCGAATGACATTAAGGCGTTACCTTGTCCGTCCGTGTCGATGATTAAAACCTTAGCTTCCGGCTTGTTCTTACGAATCGAACCTACGATGTTAGAAAGTAGTGTCGTCTTTCCTACGCCGCCTTTGTGCATTGCTACTGTGATTACTTTACCCATGTTTGATTACCCCTTTGTATGTTTGAATTAACTTACAAATTGATAATACCATTACGAATAAGTAATGTAAACACCTTTTATTATAAATTCCTAATTTAATTACATTATGTATTACTAATAAGAAAAGGAATCCCGAAGGATTCCCATTGTTACTTACCTTTTTCGATGAAGTAGGCAACGCCCACGCTTACTGCGTCTGATTCATCATCGTTCTTGAATGTTAGTTCTTCGTCGAAATAACCCCGAACCGAATCTGCTAATTGTTCTTTACTTGCTTTACCGTTCCCGGCTACGATCTTCTTAACTGTCGTCGGTGACATTTCTTCCACTTCATAACCTTTGACGAAGCAACCCAACCGGGCTACGCCGTGAACCATGAATAGAATTTGTGTTGTCCGGGCATGACGACTGAATCCCTTCTCGCTAACCACGGCGTCAATCTCAATGTCTTCTGTTCGAAGAACTTGTTCTAAGTGGTCATAGATTTGTTTAAGTCGGAATCCGTGTGACCGTTTCGGATTCGTTCGAACACTTGATAGGTGAAGTAGTTGCGGCTTCTCTTCTTTAGCGTTCTTGGCAAGGATAGCGAACGCCGGGCTACTTAGTGAAAGATCCATCGCTAGTACAATCATTTAGCAATACCCCCGGAATACGTTCCGCATACTTCTTTGAACGGGCAGAACAAACACTTCGTTGTATCGCCGTCCGGCAATTCCCCTGTTTGTACGTTTTCATCTACTTCCGTCCATTTATCAAGTAATTGCTTTCGTTGTCGTTCCGTCACTTTAATATAAAATGCCTTCATGTCGTCACGGGCAAGAATACCTTTCCCCCACTTGTCCTTAGCAACTGATTCGTATGTGATTACAAATTCATCAATACCGAACAAGATTGAGTAAGCAATACATTGCTTTTTGTGTGACGGGGCAGGTGCTTTTAATGCCTTAATATCTGCAACCGAATTAGATTTCGTTTTGAACTCGAATCCAATTTTCGAACCGTCTTTATATTCTAAGATCCCGTCCATCATTCCCGATACACAAATCTTCGCCCCTTTGTGTTCGACAATACGATACGTTTCAAGCGGCTTTTCCCATGACGGCAAACCATGTCTTGCCGGGTTGTCCGGGTCATCAATGCGAACCACTTTGAACGCCGGATTCTTCAATAGCTTTTCCGCATACAATAAATCACGTTGTCGGTATTCATGTACGCCCGTTGAGTTTTTAACCCATCGCTTCTGTTGCGGCGTCATCTGCGTTTCGTCTTTCGGTGCTTTCAAGTGTTTGAAGAACAACATACGTTTACACGAATCCGAACTAGACGGCGTAAACCGTGTGAACTCTCTAGGATAGTCCAACCCTTTTCCCATTCGTGAAATCTCAAATTCCTTCTGCCGTAGAAGTAGTTTTTCAATTTCTTTATCTTCCCAAAAATCGAATGAATTGATTTCGTCAAAGTGTTTTACAATTGCTTCTGCAAGTTCTTCACCACGCCCCATAGTATTTAGTACGGATTGTCGTAAGTCACTTGCCCCTTCTCTGTTGAATAGTTCCCCCATTATTTAACCGCCTTCCGTTTCTCCATGTTTTTATAAAACTGATTGCCCCATGTCTTCCGTAAGCCGTTTCGAATTGAATGTCTTGTGTTCTCTTTCGGTGTCGTCCACTCAAGATTACTTACGTCGTTATTAGTCTTGTCGCCGTCTATGTGATTAACTTGCAAACCTTCAACCGGTTCACCTAGAAATGTCTTCGCCACAAGTCTATGAACGGTCATCTGTTTACGATCATGTTTGTTTCGAGTTAGTGTTACGACGCAATATCCATTCTTCTTTACGATTTGTTTTAGAACACGCCCTTTTCTGTGCGTGGGCTTCCCACTACGTGCCAATACAACACGGTCATAACTTCTGATTTCACCACTGTTAGAAACTTGATAAAGCCCTTCATATCCGGCAATGTCTTTCCAAACAATCATTTAGACACCGCCTTCCAAAACATTGTTTCTTTGTCGTAATACTCTTCGTAGCCCTTGATGTTCCGGGTCACATTTCCGGTTTGTTGTAATTCAAACCATGTATCAACGTCCATACCTTCGCCCCATCTTTCAGATAGTTCTGCGTCTACCTTCATAGGTACTGAAAGTTGAATACACTCACGCATGATTCGTTCAACTTCTGCGACTTCTTCACGGGTGATTGTGTTAGGAACTTCAATCAAAACTTCGTCATGCACTTGTGCCACCATTTTGTAGCCCTTTTGTTTGCAATATTCGTCAAGATGAATCATCGCAATCTTCATCACGTCTGCCGCCGAACCTTGAATAGTTGCATTGACTGATTGACGATTGACTGCGTGATACGGTTTACCATAATCCCAAATCGTGCGTTTCATCTTGTACGGAAGTTTCTCTTCCCAAATGAACTGTTTCGGTTCACGTCCTAAGATTGCTACTGCCTTCTTCACCGACGCTTTATAGGCGTTTGCCGTCTGTCGGTGTTTAGGGAAGCGGCGTTTACGTCCATACATCGTAGTTACATATTCGTGTTCATATGCGTGTTGGTGTCGTGCGTCGATATAAGCTTTGACTTTCGGATATGTTTCATAGAAATCATCAATAATCCCGTCTGCTTCTTCTGTCGATACACCAATGTTTCCGGCTAGTGTGTTTGAACCCATTCCGTACATAATTCCGAGTAGTACGGCTTTAATCGCTTTTCGTGGTTGAAACTTACCTGTCGGGTCATATTGACCATCAAGACAATATTCAATAGGCAACTTAAACACGCCGGAAGCCATTTCCGTATACAAGTCTTTTCCGGTTACATATGCGTCAATCATCGTGTCATCTTCTGCAAGGTGTGATAAGATCCGTGGTTCAATTTGTGAGAAGTCAGCACCCAACAAGACGTAACCTTTAGGGGCGACAATGATACTTCTCGCACGTTGCGGCAAGTTCTGTAAGTTAGGTTCTTTAGAAGCGAATCGCCCTGTTACCGTATCTACTTGGTTAAACTGTCCGTGTAGTCGTCCGTCTGATTTCACCTTTTCCGGTAGTGGTGCAATATACGTAGATAAGAGTTTGTTCAAATCTCGATATTCAAGAAGCTTCGAAATAGCCGGGCTATGTGAAGACAATTTCTTCAACGTCTTCTTATCCGTGCTTCGTTTACCGCTTACGTCATCTAACCGCCACTCGTCATACAACATTTCCTGCAACTGTTTCGGTGAATTAAGATTGATTCCGCCGAACTCTTTTTGTACTTCACGTTCTAATTCGTCTACTTCTTCTTGCAATTCCGCCGCATATTGTTTAGCGAAATCTTTGTCGATAGCGAACCCGTTCTGTTCCATCTCAATACAGATTTCTGTAATCGGTCTTTCAATGTCAAAGTACAACTTCATTACGTCCGGTAACTTCTTGAAATGAACCATGATGAAATCTTTATAGAAGCGGTACGTTAAGTGAGTATCTTTACACGCATAGATACTACCTATGTCGATAGGGATTCTTTCGAAGCCACCCTTTCCGAACAACTCTTCGAACGTTGCCGATTTATCTTCAAATCCAAAATGCTTACCGTACTTTGTAGCAAGGTCTTTGAGTGCGTAACCTGTTTCGTTCTCATTCAATAGCTTCATAGCAATCAAGCCGTCGAACAAGAAGCCGCCCATCTTAACGCCGTGTCGTCGGAACATATGAATATCGAACTTGGCATTGAAGTAGATCTTCTTAATGTCATCTGATTCAAATTCTTCACGAAGGGTTTCTAATACATAATCCCGTGGTAATTGTGTAGAATTTTCTTCATGGTCTACCGGAATGTAGTAATGTAAATCTGCTTCCGGTGCGGTAATTGAAATACCTACGATAACGTCCGTGAAGTAATCAAGTCCGGTTGTTTCGGTATCAATTGCAATTTCTAATTCTTTTTGAATAACAAGTTTCAACTTATGCAATTCTTCTTCCGTCCGAACGGTAATGTAGTTAGTCGGACGTTCCGCAATCATCTTCGCAATCAATGCGTCTTTACGGTTTGCTTGAAGTGCTTTGAACAAACGTAAGGCGTGTGCCTTCGTGAATTTACGTAAGTCCTCTACACCAACGGTAAGTTCACCGTTATTAATAGCGTCGAACACTTCTTTCAACTTCTGCTTGTCGGAATCACTGTTCTTCGCTTTGAAGATTGCCGGTTTGAACGCCCCCGTGTGTGACGTGTAGCCGGTAATCCAAACTTCTTCCCACGTCGGAATATACGCCGCCGCTTTCTTCTTCTTTGTTGCTTCTTTTACTCGTTCTTTTTTCTTTGTGTCGTCTTCCATTGAAAGCGAAATATTCAATTCCATAATGAAAAACCCCCTTCCCTTTTAGTTGGGAAAGAGGTTTGTATTTGTGACGATTAGAAAGGAAGATCCTCTTCGTCAACGTCCACGGTGTTACCCGTTTCTTCTTTAGCACCCGACAAGAGTTCCACCGGGAATCCTGCCGCTTTGAGTGCTTCCACCTGTTGTTCATAAGTGCGTGGAACAATAACACTGTTAAACAATTCGTCCGTTACTTCGAGTTCACCGGCGGCTTCGAACTTCTCTACGTCGTTACCACGTAATTTCAAGATCGGGTTAAGAGAATACGTAGTATCTGTTTTCGTTCCTGTACGAAGGAAGTTGAACGCCGTGTCTTCAATGTCTTCTTTGTACTGTTCAATCTGTTTGATAAGTGTTTTCGCCTGTTTCTTCGAACATTCCCATACACGAATTTCGTTTGAATCAATGTCTGCGAACGCAAACACGTAGCGTTTTTTCGGGTAAAGTCGTTTGAAGTCTGCAAGTTCGTGTTCGTCGTCGAAGTCCTTAACGTGTTGGTAAGCTTCGTCGATTGCGTCCGGCTTGCCTAGTGGTACAAGTGAAGGTTGCGTAAAGATTCCTAAGTTGAAATCACCTACTGCGAGATATTCTACGTAGTCGAATAGCCCCAACACACGCACACGTACTGATTCATCTTCTTTCAATCGAATGAAGATCTTCTTCAAATCAACGCCGCCTTGATTCATACTCTCTTTCGCTTCTTGTCCTCGTTTTGTGAAAATGTTCGCCATAATTTGTTTTCCCCTTTTGTTTACGTTTTTTGTAAAGGGAAAAGAGGAAAACGATCCGGCGTTATCAAGACCCTGTAAAATATTTTTAACGTATTACCGAAAAAAGTATTGAAAGTTTAAAGCGATCTTAATATACTTGTTATAGGTTTTATTTACCAATCACGTCTTCCCCCTTTCCCTTTCATTTACAGTAGGGATTTAGGAATCGAATTGTGACTTGAAAACCTGAAATTCTTTGCGGATTCGACGTACTCGTTGACGGGTAGAGTTATCATAACTTTCACTTCCGAAAACTTGTACAATGTCGTCCGTGTCGAACACGTTAGGGTACATAAGCATTTTCAAAACAGTTACCTTCCGTGTTCCGTCGTTCGTAGCGGCTTCAAACGCTTCGAACAACTCCTTTACATATAGGTCTGATGAAACAAGGTCATCAATCCGACGTGCTTCCGGTGATGAAACAACATCTGCGAACGTTGCGTCATCTTCCGTAGGGTGCATTTCGTCAAGTGATGAAGCTTCTGATCTGCGGCTACGCATTTCAGCGTTCAAATACTTACGATAATCGGAAATCTTACCTTTTGCTTCAGAACTAACCAAAGCGTAGAAATCTCCTTTTGACGGGTCGAAGTCTGCGAAACTTTGTCCGGTCAAAACTTTATCAATAGCGTCATAGTAGAACCCGTAAAAGTCTTCAAGTACGCCATTGAAGTTACTGAATCGCTTGTAGTGGTATCTTGCCGCCCGTTCAATCCACGGCTTCATTTCTGCGATAAGATCCGTGTACATGAAGTTATAAACTTCTTTCTCCATAGGAACGTTAAGCAATACCCCGGCGATTTCATTAACTCTTTCTACGTTTTTGCTAGTGTGTGTTTTCATGTCAAATTCTCTCCCTTAATCCCGACTTACTTTCTGTTGGGAAAAGGGAAGCGACTTGTGACACAACATCGCAAAAAAGTTTATAAAGTTTTTAGAACACCTTATGTATGTGTATTATGGTAGGTCTGCGAAACTTACCGTAATACATATATACGTAATCAATAGGCAATAAAAAACCCCATGCGAAAACGCATAGGACGATTGCTTAATAGGAATTAATGTAAAATATATGACGAAAAAACGATAATTATACTTTTAATAATTATCATACCGTGATATATTGTTCCTATAAACGCCGTACTTACGTCTTTACCTTTGTGTACGTATTGCGGTGTGGATAAGGTAGGTATTAGTTCTTTTCCGGGTGGTGCTGGTTAAGATCCAAACTAATACCGTGAAAGGTGTCTAGGCGTGCGAACCTAGCCACTTTTTTTATTTGTCCTAAACTAATCAGATAGGTTAGAAAACTAGGAAAATAAAACCGGTCATGAAGGTGCGAAGCTTCTTTCCGACTATTTACAAAAGCTTTCTTATAACGTAACCTTTTTTGTGAGGTTGGCGGTTAGGTCGCTTCCTCGATTCCGTATGTACCCATGTTTATTACCATTTCCTTTTGGGAACACTTACTAATTTACCAAAATTCGAAAACGACTTCAACCCTAAGAGAAATATTTTTGAAATACTATTTTAAAGTTTACTTACATATCGGGTACGTTGTCACAATAATGACAAGGGGCATAATATTATAATGAATAATTTAGAGGATTTAGGAAATAGACTTAGAGGAATTAGGAAAAGTAGGAAACATACAATGAAAGAGTACGCAAAGTTGGTGGGCGTATCAGAAAATTACATAAGCGAAATTGAACGGGGCGTTGGTCATAGACCATCTGATAAAATACTTTCTGCAATTGCACACGTATACGGAATATCGGAAATAGATGTATTCGACGCCTTTAATTCAATACCGGTTGACTTAACAGATGAATTACGGAAGAATAAAGACTTGTTGAACACTTTATATCAAATTCAAAATAACGAAAAACTATCATCTAAAATGAAACAAGAGTTGTACCACGAAATCGTAGCCCTATATCGCAAGTTCATTGAAGACGTTGATAAGAAAGGCGATTGATACAAATATGAATGATGAAATTGTTTCGCACCTTGTAGGGTGGTTCGGAATAGAATCCTACTTCTATGTGAAGCGTATATCCATTTTCTTTTTAGGCATGTTCACTATGTATATCATAGGAATGTTTCGAGAAGCACGGCGACTTTACATCATAGAGAAAGACCCCGTAATGAAAGGTTTAGCCCTTCTTCCTTTCAAGAAAGGAAAACATAGACGTGTGTACGTCGCAAAGCCGGATTCTGTGTGGGAAGCGTTTCGCACGTTATTTTACTACAAGCTAGTTCATTATCGTATCTGCAAACCGCTTCCGATTTTGCGTGATAACGAAAATGTACCAAAGCTAGTAATAACATGGTTGGTTATTTTACTTCTTGTCGTTTTAATTGCTATTTACTTGATTGTGAACATAGTAGTTGATCTACCATACATTATAGAAACTCAACTATAAACAAAAAGACGATTGAAGAATCTATCTCCATTCGTCTTTTTATTATGAATTACATTATGTTAAACATTAGTAATTAAGTTAGTATCTTAAATTTAATAGCCCTGTGATTCTTACATACGTTACGAAGTTCATTAGGTTCTAAATCGTTCATATCCTTCTTGTTACGGGGCATATCAATTGTTCTACATTCCAACAATCCGTGAATCTCTTTAATGATTTGAAGACCACAACGCCACCCGGCTTTATCATTGTCGGTTGCGATAATCAACGTTTTAATTCCGCTTCCTAAAATAAGATCCCGTTGCTTCTCCGACATACCGGCACGTCCTAAAGCAATTGCCGGGAATCCATGTGACCACAAATATAAAGCGTCAATTTCTGATTCGACAATATACGCCTTTTCATGTCCTGCCCTTTTCACGATATGCAATCCGTATACGTGGTGCTTAATCTGTTGCCCTTCCCCGTACCAAAACATTTTATCTTTTACAGAACGGTACTTGACGTTGACAATGTTCCCCAACTTGTCGTGCCAACAAAACGCAACCGCCTTGTCTTTTGAATCATACCCGGTTTGAAATACTCGTTGTACATCTTCGCTTACGCCACGCCCCGTTAAATACTCACTTGTTGAAAATAAGTATTCAAGTTCTTCCTTTCGGAAAATCTTCTTCTCTTCTTCCCCCATTGTTAAATTCAAATCAAGTGTCAATGTATCTACGTCCACATTCAACGGCGAATACTTTTCTAACAAGTAATCAATTGTATCGGACGCCGGTTCTTCACGTAGGAATGAAAGTAGTGAAACGAAGTTCCCCTTTCGTAACTCTTCCGATTCCGCCCCCGAATCAATCCACAACCCGTTTTCTAAGTTGACTGCGAACGAAGGGTGTTTCTCATATCGGAACGGGGAACAAGCTTGAAACTTGTCTTCCCGAACTCGATGTTTCCCCCAAACGTCAAACGTTTCTAACTCGTCTAGGTAATCAATATCTAATTCAATCCCACGTAATTTCATAGCTTGCTTCCCTTCCTCACTGTTTAAAAGTTATCGGTTAGTGAAGGTTCTTTGATGTAACCCTCGTTAAAGTTGCAAAGAAGATCGAGAACGTTCCCTACGGACGGTTCACGGGCTTTCTCAATTGACAACTTACCTACGCCGTCTTTTTGGTCAAACGTTAGCCCTGTCGCACAATCCTGTACAATAGCGATTGTTTCCGAATAGTCCGTTAGTTTAGGCGGCTTGACCATACGCAAACCGTCGTCATCTTCTTCATTGTTTTCTTTCTCACTACTCGCATTAGTTTGATGAACAACAAGCCCGGCGACTTGGTAACGTCCGAACACTTGCCGCAAACGTCGTGAAGTCGTTGTCATGTTGTTTCGAAGGTTGTTCCCTTTGCCGTGTACCATCAAGTTAAATCCATCAATGATGACCATATGAACGTTCGGATTCATTTGTAAATCTGCTTCGATTACATCGACGCTTAACCCGTCCGGTAGATCTTCCATCGTCTTAATAATGTAAGGTGCTTCGTTCTCTTCGTTGAACGTGTCGAGATATTCAAGATATTCCGCTTCGTTCTCCAATTGACCACGGCGTAAATCTACGTTGTTGTAATGACCGTCAACGGTTTCGAATCGGTACGTTTGTTGTTTCTTAGACAATTCCGGCGAATAGTGAAGGACACCAAAGCCATTACGCCACGCCGTTTGCCCGAACTGTGTAGCAATCCATGATTTACCTCGGTTGGTAAATGCCATTAAAAGGATATAGTCACCGATTTCAAATCCGCCCCCTAACCATTTCGTCAACGATTCATAAGGCGTTGGAATGAATGAGAATGACCGTTGTTCCTTGTTCTCTTCGTACCATAGCTTACGTTCGACACCATTCACGGCAATATTGATTCCGGCGTTACTCATGACGTTTGCCACTTTGCGAATTGAATCAACTTCTTCATGTAGCCAATTGACGAAATCAAGTCCGTTCAATGATGAAAACTTTTCCCCGGCTTGCTTTTGTAGAAGTTCGAATGAACGGCGTTTCGATACTGCCGATTTAAGCGACTTACACAAGTACGGGAATGTGTCTGCAACTTCCGGTACATATTCGAATTGATCGAAATTTTCTACGACTGTTCGATAGTCCGGTGTTTCTCCATACTCACGAACATATTCACGAACGAAATCAAATACGGGCTTCTGCGTCGTGAAGTCGTCCGGCGTTACGTTGAACTGTTTCGTAATGTGTAGGTTCTTTTCATCGAGAATCTTTGAAATAAGCTTTGATTCTAAGTGCATTACAATACGCCGCCTTTCCGGTTATCCAATCCTTTAAGCAATACTTCTTCCGTCATACCTTCAATACGTGAAGCAATCTGATAGTTCATTACTTCACCCAACTGTTCTAAAGGCGTGTTCGACGTGAAGATAGTTGTTAGTTCTTCGTTGTATCGTTTGTCGATGATTTCGTATAAAAGATCTTGATACGCTTCCGTCGTTCCACGTAACGCAATATCATCAATGACAAGCAATTCAACGGACAACATTAGCTTTTTATACTTCAAGAATTTAGAAGCGGCTTTCTGTTTGCTTTCGTCCGTTCCCCGGAACTGTTCGTTGAACGTGTTCTGAAACTCACTTGCTTTTACAAACAACGCCGGATTCTCGACAATCGGATATTCGCCCTTCGAATGTTCAATTACACGTTGAATGACATATTCATTAATAATTGCCGTTGCAACCGTCGTCTTCCCTGTTCCTGTTCCTTTGCGGTTCTCTTTGTTCGGAATCGAATACAGATACAATCCAATGCCACGCCGCACAAGTTCGGTCACACGTTCGATATAACGGGAAACAAACTTATATGACGCCGGATTCTGTTCCGCAATCGGTAGGTTCTTCAAGAATGACTTCTGATAACGTTTAGGTACTTGTGTTGATTTCCAAATACCGCCGTCACCGTTCATACCGTGCATGATGACGTAAGGGTAACAAGTGTAGTCACAACCCCCACGTTCGCCGCACCGCTTACAATATGGTTCTAGTACGTTGATTTTCTCCATTGTTCACCCTCACATTCTGTCTAGTTTAGAAAGCTTGTCTTCAACTGCCGCTTCCATTTCTTCTGCTTTTGAATCATATTCTTCAAATGTCTTATCTTGTTCACGACGTTCTTCAATGACTGCCGCCGCCTGTTCTGCAATGAAGGACACCACCGCACCAATTGTTGGGCGTGGGAACTTCACCGATTTCCAACGTTCGTCGTATTCCGTGATTGCAATGTCGATGATTTCTTCGACTGTTTCCGGTTCGTATCGGTCAAGAAGCTTTTTAGCGAGTGACATATCACGCCCCCACGACGGGTTATAGTTCGCCCCGTAGTGATCCCGGTACTTGTCCGTGAATAATGCGACAACGTTCTTTGCCGTGAACTTTTTCTTTACAGGTGCTTCCGGCTTCTCTTCTTCGTCCTCATTTTGGTTCTGAATCGTTTCTACCGTTCCATTAAAAATAGATAGTTGCGAGATAGGGTGAATCTTGTACATAGACGACACACGCCCACGCCCCTTATTTACAACCTCACGAGTAATGACCGGCTTCCCGTCCACCTCAAATTCAAGAAGTTGATTCACGTATTTGTTTACGCTATTCGCATGAACGCCCATACGCTTTGCTAGTTGTTGTTGCGTCGGGTAACATTCGCCGTTCTCGTCCATGTAAGAAGCGATTGCCATAAGTGTTGCGAAATTGTGGATCTTCATTCGTGCTACTAATCCACTTGTGAACATTGATGTATACACACGTAGATAAACGTTACTTTCAACTTCTCCGGTGAAGAAGTTCATTTCTTTGTCGTGCGATACTGAAAACAAATGTTGATTATTCATTGTTCATCGTCCTTTCATTGCTTCGTACTTACTGTTGGGAAATGGTTAGTATTTTGTGACACAAGAAATGTGATTGATTAAAGAAGCCGTAGAATCGCTTCTAAGCGTCGAGAAGGGTTGAGTGTTACGAAGGTATTAGAAACAAAAAGAAAGCCCCTCACACGTCAACACACGACGCACAAGGGGCATTATCTTTAAAAACTATTCAATTATCGTTTCGTCACGACTTTAGTTAAGTCAAATGTACCGTTTGCGGTAAGCCCTAAAGCAATACCGTAGATGATACGTTCTGTAATTTCGAAGTCTGTAAGAACAACCGCACCTAGTACCGTACCTAATACGATTGAGATTACCGGAAGCAAGTTCACTTTTACAAATGGTTTAATCGTCTGATTAATACCAACAATCAATGCTACCAATACACCTAATTCCATCATGTTTTATCCCTCATTCCTAACCGCCTAGCGGCTATATATTATATATAATCTTTTTATATTTGTATTTTTAAAAAGAATAGTCTTTTTAGGGGGAAGGACGCCTTCACCTAATTAGGAGAAGACACCCTGCACCTATATAGGGGAAGCACCCCTTCACCTATCAACAATAATAGAGGAAGGACGCCTTCACCTATTATTTCTTAAACACGCTTACCATATTTAGCATTGATATAAGCCCGTTTTCCGTCATGAATGACTTCGAACCAACCCGTAACCGAACCCGAAATAGGAAGCTTCTCACCCTTCTTCGCCGTTCCTAAAATCTTGCCACGGCTAGACGGTGAAGCAACAATGTAGCAAGCGTTTCGGACGTTGACTACTTGGACGTAACCGGCAACCGTGATTCCGTTAATCGTCTTATTGCGTGGTTTAGAAACAACTGCCGTCGTACCTTTTGAGTTGACCAATCGAACAAGATCTTCCCGTGCCGTAATGTAGTAAGTCGCACCCTTAGAGTTACGCACCTCGTACATATACGAACCATCAATCTTAAATTTGTCTACCACTGTCGGGAAGCCCAACCCTTTAGAAACTGTTCCGATACGGTTAGCCGTGTCGAAGCCCGGTTTCGAATAGAAGTTGACTTCACCGTTATAGATGACTTCAAGACGAAGACCACTATACGAATCGTTTACACGGTCACTAGTTGCACCGGCTACGTTAGGTGAAGGAACTTTGACCGTATCTTTGATGACCGGTTTAGATCCTAAACGATAATCACGAACCGCCGTTGTGAACGTTGTGAAGCCGCCCGAACGTGAAAGAATCTTATGCGGACAATACTTGCCGCTATACGCTTGGTGCGGTTTGATTTGTGAAATATTGAAGTTGAACATATCCATCAAGAAAGCAACAAGCTTAACGGCGTTAAGTTCTGCCTTCTCATAGTCCATATCCGAGTTTTCACAAATTTCAATACCAATTGCGGTACGGTTGCCGGAAAAGATTCCTGCCCCATCGCCTGTATGCCATGCTGATTCGTTAAGCGGTAAGTTCTGATAAATGCCTTTAGCGTCTACGACAAAGTGATATGAAGCCCAACGTGCCGCCGAACCTAACTTCGACTGATTGTGAAGAAGGCGGTTGTGTGCTTCTGCGTCCGCACCTTTACCACTGTTACCCGTGTTGTGAACCGCTACTGACGTAGGATTCATAGGATAAGCAGGACGAACGGCAATGTTCCCTTTAGGAACGATGTTGACCGTTACAGGTACACCATCAATAGATTTCACTTTTAAAACTGACATCTTTATTTCTCTCCTTTTTGTCGGTGTTCCTTCAACTCGCCCTTAATGTCTTCAACGTCGTTAGACAATCGTTCATACTGTTTGACCAACTTTGCGAACTCGTCACGCATACCGTCTAAAAAGCTATAAAGCTTCTCTTCTCGATACTCGTTCGTCACTTGTTGCCGTTCCGTATGTTTGAGTTGTCGAATGAGTAAATAGACAAAAAGAACTGCGAAGATACTTTCCTTACTTAGTAATGATTCGAAAACCATTTGTTCCATGATTTAACCCCGTTTCTAGGGTGTGTCTGTTGGGGATTAGACAAAACAAAAAGGAAAGGCGTTTGCCCTTCCTTGTTGTATAGTCCTTCTGTCATACGTCCGTACTAGCGGATTCGAGTTTTTCAAGACGTTGTAACATATCTGAAATCAACGCTTTCTGCTTGTTGTTCTCCATATTCAACGCTAGAATCATTTCTTCTTGACTTGAAACCTTATTTTCAAGTTCTACAATCCGGGCGTCTTTTTCTTGGTGTGCCAACCATGATAAAGCGGTCATCGAATAAACGTCTACACCGTCTTCATCACGAATGATTGAATCGGACATTTCTGTAATGACACCCATTTTCGGTTTATCGAAGATCCCACCATCAATGTTTGATTGAAGATGATACTTCCATACCTGCGTATTATTAATTAAGTCCGTCGCTTTGAAACTTAATTCGTCTGCTTTTTCAAGATTCGTCTTGTAGTTGATAGAAGAACCGGTTGGGAACGAAGCGGCACGAATCGGGCGGTAAGTTGATGTAGTACCGATTTCAGTTACACGCCATTCCCTTGCCGAACCGGATTGTAGATAACCATATGAACCGGTAGAAGGGGTTCGCAAGTTACTAGTCAACAAAGTGTCTACGTAGAGGTTTGCCGCATTACTGCCGGAATCTCCACTGTTTCGACTGACTACGGTTAATTGTCGTTGGTCTGCCCGATACCACAATTCCGCTTGACCATTTCCATAACCACTGTTGAATGATTGTACTTCCATGTAGCCGTTCGTATGCTTCAAACGTCCTTGCATAGCACCGGCAGAATAGATTTCATTTACATCAAGTCTTCCGTTGATATTCCCGGCAGAACCACGAACCGTTCCTTCCGCAATCACATCTTTAGCCGCTACTAAATCACCCGTTGTTCTAACGTTTAAATCATTTCCGTTATAGTCTTTATCCCGTGCCGTTAATCTCCACGTATTCGTGTTCCCATCGTAGAAACTTTGCATGAACCCTGTTCCATAAGTTGCGTCATACGTACCAACTTCAAAATAACCACTTTCTACTACAACACCGCCGGCAACTTCAAAGCTTCGTGTGTTCGCTTGTCGTGGGAACTGATTAATAGACACAACGCCTTTTTCAGATTCAATGAAGAAGATCGGTTGCCCCTTACTGATGATTGCAGAAGCGGTCACGTTTCCAAACTTGTCTACAACTTCTACTTCCAATTCCCATGCTTTTGTATTATCAAATTCAAGTGCGAATTTATTTGAAGCAAACGCCGTTCCATTTGTTGAAACAGTAAGCCCGGTTGATGTTGACCATGTACCACCTTTAGCACGGTATTTGTATGAAATAGATTGAATTAAGTTCTTCTTAACCCCACCAATTTCAAGTGGTGAATACGTTCCAATTACTTCACTTCGTGTCGTTGTTTCGAACTTGTTGTCACGTTTTGCAATTAGGGTTACTTCCGGGGCTTGGTATGGAAGCATTTGAACCGTCTTCATTACCGTTGCGGTGTTCCCCCGTGAATCAACTGCCCGAACGGTTAAAGTCTGATTCGTAGAAGCGTCAATCTTCCCGAACGTGTGCGAACCCGTCGAAGTCAATTCCTTAGATTGTCCGGCAATTGAAATTACATATGAACGAATAGAAGCACCGTTCTTAGCCGTTGCCGCCGCACTTAACGTAGCCCGGAAATCAGATTGATTCTGCACAATGTACTGATTATTCCCCGTTAGTGCCGTAGTTGTTGAGTTAATATCTTGAAAACTAACTGCCGAATCAGAAAGAACCGGATCTGAATTTCGCACATTAAACGTAATTGACGTAGCGGTAGTTCCCCGAACTTTTACGCCGTTGTAATACGTCGTCACAATGACGTTCCCGGTTTTACGATTATCGTTAGGCATTTGTGCGTACAAGCTATTTTGTTCTGCCGTCGTAGGCGTCCAATTAAACGAAGTTGTAACACCTGTAATTGTTTTGGTGTAGTTACCTAAAGTGATTTCAACGGTATGTGTGAAGGAACTCATTGAACGATTGATACCGCCGGTTACACCCATATCTACAAACACGTTATTATCAAAACCGGAAGCAACGGTAGATTGTGAAGGTGCGTCCGCATACCCCGTTTTAACAGATTCCCCTAATTTTGTTGAACCGCTAAACGTTTCCAATGTTACCCGTGAAACTGTCCGGCTACGTTGTGCCAACGCTAAGAAAATGTCGGTAATGTCTGCAACGCTGAAATTCATACTTTCCGATGTTCCAAATGTTCCGGTTTGTTTAATTAGTCGCCACGATCCGTTACTATTCTGTACTTCTAGTTTCGCTTTGTGTGTGAATGACGACGAAGCACGGGCTACACCAATTGCTAACGTATTACCGGCTACGAAGCTAACTGACGTTGAAATAGTAGACGCCCGTGGAATTGTATTTAGTGTGTATGTTTTAGCCGATAGATTAATACGACCAACCCATTGACCGTTTAGCGTAACTTCTGCGTCAAACCAACCGTCTAGCGATACAGACGCCGTTCCGTCTGCGTTGTGGTAAATCCGTTTCGTTTGTGTGTGTATCAACTTCTTCTGATTACCACTTAGACCGGCGGAAGCAGAAGATGTTGTCGAACTACCACTAATCGTTGTGGAAGCGGTCTTAGTTGCTGACGAATATACAACCGCACTTGACGATAAAGACATCCAATATAGTTTTGTTGTTACGTCTGAATAGTTCCCACTAATACTTTGTGTTGCTGACCACTCTAAAGACAAACGGAAGTTAGACGCAACGTTTGTGTAAAAATAACCACTTAAAGCCATTTGTTTTCCCCCTATAAATAAAAATCCCCCACGGAAAACCGTAGGGGATAGTTTTTATGATTCATCTGAAATGAACGCCCAACCCTTATAAAGAGTTGATGAAACCGGAACAACTTTGATAGGTGACATAGAAATTTCTTCTTCTGCCTTTACCTTACTCATTTCGGTTACGTCCTTGTTTAAGGTGAAGACTTTCTTCATTTCACCTTCGACTTCCGCCCACCCTGCGAACTCTTCCGGGGTAATTGCGGTGTAGCCGTTATACTTGTTTGATACAACTCGAATACCGTTCAAATCCATAAGAACATTCGTGTTATAAACTTCACCGGCGGAATGTTGCCATTGAAGCGGCACGTTTCCGACGTTAAGCATTAATCCGGTGATCGTTAAATCACTAGCAACACTTCCGTAAAGTTCAACATTCATGTTCGAAGAGTTAGGTTCGACAATGATTTGAAAACGTTCATAGTCGTAACTTGTTCCGGCGTTGATGTTGACAACCTCTTCTACACCGTCGTAAGTCAATTTCACATAACCTTCGCCCGGTGCGTCTTTCTTCACAACGAATGAAAGTGTATGGTACTGCGGTGAATTTCGAACGTCTTGTGAAAGCTTTGCACCGTTCAATACAAAAGCAGAACCGGAAGCTTTCTCTTCTAATTCAACATTCTGAACGGTGTCTATACTACCGGTAATCACACCGTATGCGTCTTTATCTAAAAGAAGATCCCAAAAATCAGTACCGGCAAAACCAACACTGTTCTTGATGATGTTTACACCACCACTTGAAGAGAACTTAAAGTCAAGTTCATTCGCCGTCTGTTCAACTTCTGATTTCGTTGCGAACGGCGTTAGGTCAATAGAATTTACCTTGTCATTTACAATGACTTCGAAATCTTGCTTCGCCTGTTCCAATGCGTCACCCGTGGCGTAGTTCTGTAAATCGGAAGCGGACGCCTTTTCGTTCAAATCGTTAGAGTATTCAACGGATTCACGAACCGTTTGTACGATTGAGTTTTCCGTAGTTCGAATGTCGATTTCATTTACAACTTCATCAAGATATTGAATTTCGGTTACGTCTTCGAAGTTAATGTAATCAACTTGTGCCGTACCATTACCGCCGTCATAGTTCACAATGAACATAGGACGAACGTACTTAGTGCCGGGGCGGAATTGATTATGCCCGTCACCTTCCGTTGTAATCAAACCTTCAAACACTTGCCAACCATCTTCTACGGTAATTGTTGCACCAATAGCCGCTAAATAGCGGTGTGAACCACTTCCGCCCGTCAAGTTGACTAAGTTTTCATCTAACGTCGCTACCCCGGCATATACTTTTGAAGTTCCTGCCGTTGTCGGGTTTACAGTTTGACGAACCCGGAAAGTCATCTTATACACACGGTTTACGTTCACGGGGATAGGGTTACGAGAAAATACCCAATTAGCATTTTTAATTTCTAATACATTACCGCCGTCGATTGAATCGGTTGATTTAACAACGTTTGCGGAAACTAGTTCGGGTAAATCGTACCCGGAATAACTAGCTGACCAAAACTTAGTACCTTGTGAGAACGAAGGGTCATACATCGAAGTCATAACCGGTTTCGTATACTCGTTTGTATATGCGTTAGCGTTATCTTCTGCCGCTTGTGCCTGTTGTCGGGCATATGCTTCAAGACGGGATTCCGCCGCCGCAATATCCGCCGGATCTGCTTTCTTATCAATGAGTGATTGAAGTTCCGCTTCTGCCGCCGCAATATCTTCCGGTGTTGCTTTTTGGTCAATCAATGTTTGTAGATTCTGTGTAGCGGCGTCAATATCCGCCTGTGTCGCCTTAGCGTCAATCAACAATTGAAGGTCATTTTTAGCGGTTTGAATATCCGCCGGGTCTGCCTTAGCGTCGATAAGCGTTTTAAGCGTGTTCTCTGCCGCCGTAATGTCTGCCGGGGTTGCCTTACCATCTACAACAATAGCAAGGTCATTTAACGCTTGATTTGACGCCTTAGAATCAATCGCCGTTTGAAGACGTTGTTCTGCCGCTTGAATGTCTGCCGGATCTGCTTTACTGTTGATTAGCGTTTGTAAATGTTGTTCTGCCGCTTCAATGTCGGAAGGGTCTGCCTTAGCGTCAATCAACGTTTGCAAGTTTTGGGAAGCGGCGTCAATGTCTGCTTGTGTTGCTTTAGCGTCAATTAATAGTTGTAAATCTGACTTAGCCGTTTCAATATCTGCCGGATCTGCTTTTGCGTCAATCAAACTTTGAAGATTCTGTTCCGCCGCTTGAATATCGGAAGGTGTCGCCTTGCCGTCTACCACTACGGACAAATCATTCAACGCCTGTACGGAAGCTTTTGTAGAAGGGTCATATCCCGGTGAATACGTAGTAGTCGAACCGATTTCAATAAACTGTGCCTTCAACTTTCCTGCCGTAATCTTGTCTGCTGACAAATCTTTAATCTTAGCGTTCGTAATCGAAGCGTCTGCAATCTTAGTTGAATCTACTGCCAAATCCGCAATCTTAGCTTTCGTAATGGAAAGATCTTCGAAGTCCGGCGTACTGATACGATTTGTAGAAGCACTTACCGTAGCGGAATAGTTACCGGCGTTACCATGTGTGTTGATTGCACGTACTTTGAAATACCATGTTTCGTTTACGTCCGCCGCATGAACGTAGCCACCCGTTTTCCCACGGAACAATAGATTCGATTCGTCTAGTGTGAAGTTAGCGATTTGAGAACCGTATACTTCATAAGCCGCAATGTAAGACGAAGGTTCGAAATCCCATTCAACCGCAATGTTTTTAAACAATCCGATTGCCGTTACATTCGTAGGTACTGCCGGGATTGTGTCTTCAAAACTTGTGTCGCCTACAACGATGTTAGAACCGTCGATTGATTCGACTTTATCCCACACACCTTTACGGTCTGTGAACTCTGATTTAAGTTCTTCAAGTTCCGTAGAAATGTCCGTGAACAAAGGAATGTAGTTCCCTAAAACAATCGTTACTTGTTCCGGGTTTGACAATGAACGCCGCAATTCAATAACCCGTGCTTCAATTCGAAGTTCCGGTTTGAATCCACGGTCAATGATGAAGACCGTATCACCTAGCCGCACTTTCTCATGTGACAGACCGATAATTTCTAAGTCCTGCCCCTCGACTTCGTAAGTTACTTTTGGTGTCGATACATCAAGAAGTGCTTCGTAAGTCTTTTGTAGGATTTCATATGGATCTGTTGAATCTACATCGAATACGCCGAAACGGTGACGTGTGCCGCCTTCTCGTCCGAATAGTGACAATGCTTCAAGATTCTCAACGTATTCTTGTCCGAATGGTTTGTCTACCGGATTCCCGTTCGCTACCGTCCATTCTGCGGATTCGATTGTTACTTTACGTGTATATCCGTTATCTTCCGTTTCTTCACCCTTACCACGTCCATACAACGCCGTCTTGATTCCCGAAAAGTCTGTCGTTCGTTTGATAGAAACAATGTCCTTCGTGTACTCGAAACGTTT
This sequence comes from Exiguobacterium sp. s34, assembly GCF_018617435.1. Classification (NCBI taxonomy): domain Bacteria; kingdom Bacillati; phylum Bacillota; class Bacilli; order Caryophanales; genus Exiguobacterium; species Exiguobacterium sp. s34. Next base: position 41,200 of record NZ_JACSKE010000008.1, read on the forward strand.
CCCCGTGTCTGCCCCACGTCGTGTAAGTAAGTCAACGTAGCGGCTTTCAATCTTCGTTTCATCTGCGTTCAATGACGCACGGAAACGTAATTCGCCGCCGAACTCTTTCACAATGTCCTGCAAGTTCTTTAATCCGTTTGAGTAGTAGAAGTTCACCGTTCCTGTTCCTAACGAATCAACTTGCCCCGGATTCCATCGAGAAGTAGACAATGCTTTAGTTACCGCTTCCGTCGCTTCCCCGTTACGTACTCGTAAATCTGTTACCACGTCGTCGAGAAGTTCATAATATGCGTGTTCCGCATATACACGGATCATTGCAATATCGTTAGACCGTTCTTCCTCTACCTTGTAAATCTGAAATTCTTGTAAGTAACCGTCCTTGTCTACAAACAACACCCGGTTATTCTTAACAAGATATTTTGAATCTTCGTGTTCAAGCGGAACGGAAAATTCGAATGAATAGTCTTTATTCAATTGTTCGATATATTCATCATCGCCGTAAGGCAATTGTTGGTTATCCTGCAAAGAAAGAATTGCTAAACGTTCTTCCGTCTGCCCGTCAAATACATACAGGTTCGTGTTTTTCACTAACCCTACCCCCTCATAAGTTTCTAAGTTATAGGCGAACTAACGCCTTTCTATACAAGAAAAAAGCACCCTACCGGTTAAAGTAGAGTGCTTGAAAATCATTATTCAATTAAAGCCATTTACTATGATGTGAAACAGTTGCCTGTCCGCCCGTAACCGTCAACGTATTCGATCCCGGTTTGAGTGGGAAGAAGTCGGAAGTAAGAGTTGTAATCGGAACAACCGAACCATTCACCGTTACTTTCCCTAACTCACAATCAATAATGACTTCATCACCGATAACGAAGTTATCGACAACTTTTACCTTAGATTCTCCATTACTAACCTCTAATGAAGATACATTAGTATTTACATTAAAAGTGTAAATAGGATATGTCTTATAAGTTCCTAATACTTGAATGTTATTAGAACCCACCTTCAACAATGAATCATGCGGCGAAATAGATGTACCAAGCCCGGAAGGAATGTTGAATGTTACTTCAAACTCTTCATAATGATGTTCGCCCGACAACTGCCCGGCGTCTACAACACGAACCATGTATTCAATGTCCGGTTCATAGTCCATGACAAGCGGAACAAGATCTTCATTGAATAACCAACCGCTTATTTCACGTACCATACTTTTACCTTCTGTTAGTGACGGGTAATGAATCCCGAATTGAACTGTAATTTCCTTTGCTTCGAGTGTATACCCGAAATCTCGTAAACCGTCCATTCCATTTGTTTTAAATGCCTTTTGGTTGACCGGGGGAAGAACCCGTTCGATTACTTCCCTCACAATCAAGCCATTAAAACTATCGGAACGAACGCCATTAAGCGTAATCACTTATTAGCCACGTCCTTTCCCTCGATTTCCACGACGTTGTAAGTCGTAAAGTTCTTGTGCGATACGTTTAACGTCCGCTTCCTCTCTCACTACTAGTTGGGAAACCTCGATATGGTTTGTGACGCCACCTTCTCCGCTTCCGTCATCAACCTTCGCAAGATGACTTGCTACTGCGTTACTGAACGGCTTCATGTAACGTTTATGTTGAATCGGAAGAACGGCTTCCGCACCGGCTTCCCCGACGCCTTGACCGCCGCCCAAGATAGAAGCACCGTTAAAGATACCACCCTTAGCGTTCCACTGTACGCCGATTTTCGGGAACGGGATTGATACACCGGCAACCTTCTTCGAACCTTCCGAAACGGTGATTTTCGGAATCTTAGGTTTCGGAATCGTAATCTTCATTCGTGAGAAAGCACCTTTAATTTTCTCTACGATTCCAACTACAGTGTCCTTTGCGTCTTCAATCGGATCTGTGATTGCCTTCTTAGCAGAATTGAATTTATCCCGAAGTGTTGAATAAATTTTTCCTGCCGTAGAAGTCACCTTAGACCACAACGTAGTGAAGGCGGAAGTTGCCAAATCTCGTGCCGAATTGAAGGCGTTTTGCGTTGCCGTCTTCACGGCGTCAAATTTTGACTTAACCCATGTATACACTTTGCTTACGATTGAAGAAATCTTGTTATACACGGAAGTCCAAATTGAAGACACCACGGAAGATACCGCATTGAAGATTGAAGATGTTTTATCTTTAATCGAAGTCCATGTTTTAGTAATTACATTACTAATTGCATTAGTAATAGGTGTGATAATCTTATCAGTAATGAAGTTCCATGCAACCTGCATAAGTGCCTTAATCATACGCATAGTAATGTCTAAGAACTTTTTAATTTCTTCCCAATTCTTAATGAAGAATAATACTAGTTTTCCTAGTGGGAAGAAGCTGATAAGTTTAGAACCCCATTTGACAAGGAAATCTTTCACCGCATTAAATGCTTTTGTCGTAGCGTTAGAAATCGAAGTCCACGAATCAGAAAAGAACTTAGCGACCGACGATAGAACAGAAGATGTTGTATCGGAAATCGTAGTCCACGCATTAGAAAAGAACGTGGTCAATGATTCAAGCGTCGTAGAAAACCATTCTGAAATTGCCCCCCAAATTTTAATTGCATACGCCTTGATAGTATCCCAATTTTTCCAAACAAGGACGCCTACCGCAATAAGTGCCGTAAGCCCGGCGATAATCAATCCTGCCGGTGACATAATAAGCGGAAGTACCTTTGTAAGTGACATAGCCGTTTTAAGTTTCGAGAAGATCCCGATAACCTTTCCGACTGTTCCGATTACTACACCAAATTGAGTGATTGCGAATCCAAGACCCGAAACCATCGTAGCGAGTACAACCAATAATGGACCGATTGCCGCCGCTAAAAGACCGATAACCGTAATTACTTTCTTCGTGGAATCATCAAGACCCCCGAACCACTGAACCACGGCGATTGCTTTTTCAACAATCTTCGTGAGTGACGGAAGAAGTAAGTCGTAAATGTCGTAAGCTACACCGGACATAACCGAAGTAAGTTGTTTAAACTTACCTTGCAAGTTGTCGCCCATTGTAGTTGCCATTTCCTTTGCCTTACCGTCTGCCTGTTCTAACGCCGTTGTGTTCTCGCCTAAAGCGTCCGAACCTTTATCCAACAATACAGACCATGACTTATAAGCTTCTGCCCCGAAGATCGTAGACAATGTAGCGGCTTTCTGTTTATCCGTCATTCCGTCTAATCCGGTTTCAAGAACACTCATAACTTCCGGTAAAGATTTCATCTTCCCTTCTGCGTCGAAGAACTCTAAACCTAAATCATTCATCAAGTCTGCCGCCTGTTTCGACGGTGCGGCAAGTCGTGTAAGGGAAGTACCAAACGCCGCCCCTGCCTGTTCACCTTGAATACCGGCGTCGGACAATGCCATAACTGCCGCCGTTGATTCTTCAAGACCCCAACCCAAAGATTTAGCGGTTGGTGCTAAGTATTTCATTGCTTCGCCTAATTGCGTTACGTCCGTGTTTGCGTTTGATGAAGCATATGCCAATACATCTGCCGCATGACCGGATTTATCCGCACTAAGACCGAATCCCGTAAGAATGTTCGAAGCAATATCCGCCGTTCGTGCCAAGTCCAAATTACCGGCGGCGGCAAGGTCAAGCATACCGGGCATTGCTTTCATGATTTGTTGTGTGTCGAATCCTGCCATACCTAAATATGCCATTCCGTCTGCCGCTTCTTGACCACTGAATTTAGTTGTTGAACCTAAATCTTTAGCCATGTTTTTTAATGCTTCCATATCCTTTGCACTTGACCCGGTTACGGCTTGCACATTTGAAAGCGACGCTTCGAAATCAGAACCAAGCTTTACAATAGCACCCCCGGCAATACCGACGGGAACAGTAACCGCCCGTGTAAGCCCTTGTCCTGCGGAACTCATTTTGTCGCTGATCTTCTGCGTTGACTTGCCTACTTGTTTCATCTGACTTTCGAAGTTAGACATATCAAGTGATAGCTTGACCATTAATTCTGATAAAGTTGCCATTTGTTCACCCCTTTTTAGATACAAAAAAAGACCGGTAAAGCCGAAGCCCTACCGGTTACTTTTTGAATTGCGATTGAAGTTCCGCTAACGTCCTGTTTTTTAGGTCACGTTCGACCGGTTTAAATACGCTTTCGGAATCTTCCGCTTCTCCAACCGAAGAATATAAGTCTTTCGGTTTAATATTCTTTTTGTAGTTCCCCGTACTATTCATCAAGTGGGAAGTTTGCCACGCTAAGAACTTCATATGTTCGTCGCCTTCTTCGTCTTTACGTTGATAGTAGGCGGCAACCATATCAAAAAGTTCAACAATCGTAAGTTTGAAAAACTGTTCCGGTAACAAAGAAAGCAACCCATAACCGTAAAATTTAAAATCCTTCCAAGTTATCGGTTGCCCTTTTAGTTTTTTGCCGGAACACCGCCGAACGCTTCACCGATTGCTTTTTGAACCTCTTCCATATTGTCAATTGTGATATGCTTACCTACTTCTTTTTCAGTTAAGCTTTCATCTTCGTGAAGCAATCCTGCCCACAAAATAGAACGGACATTTTTAATCTTCATTTCGATCTTTCCAAGTTCTGAAAGTGGAACGCCTAAAGCGTCTTCAAGTTCTGCAAGTGCGTTTAAGTCGTAACGTAGTGTACGTTCAACTTCGCCCAACATTAATTTTCCTTCTCCACGTTGTTTGTTAGCCATGTATTAATTCCCCCAAATGTTTAAATAGTTTAGTTTATACTACCGGTGTGCGATTCAAAGCACCGCTACCCGACAATGAAAGTGAGAAGCTTACTGCGTCATCTTGTGGGAACTCCGAAGGGAAGTCCGTAAGAAGTGCTTTACCTTCATATGTCTTGCCGTTGTAAGCAATGTCTACGTCAATGTGTTTGCCTTCTTCCCACGCCGTTTCAAGTGACGCATAAGCGGCGTCATCAAGAACTAAGAATCCGTCGCAATCAACTGACCACGATTTATTACCGGCTAGGTTTTCAGTCCAACCGCCCGAATCTTTAGAAGTTACGTCGATTTCGTTAGTAGAACGGTTAAGCGTTGCACCTGTTTGACCACCGAGAACTTCTTTAGTTGTTCCGCCGTCTGCTGAAATAGACAATAAGACGGAAACACCCGAAATTTTTTCCATGATTTATACCCCCACTGTAAATTGATAATTGACACTAAAAATGTGTCTTCCGTTTTCGTCTTCGCCTAAATACAAAGGCAAAATGTCGTTCGTTTTCACAATGATTACTTGTGTCGAACCCAAATAAAAACCCGTGTCCTCTAAGAAGGCACGGATCTTCATTGCTTGTTGTTCTGCCTTTCCGACTTCTACCGAACGTGTTTGAACTTGAATGTTCATTTTCCCCACGCCACCTACCGTTGGTGTACCGCCCGTATATGCGATGTGAGAACAGTCGTCAACTGCTGACGCCGGAAAGTTGTTCGGATAGAAAATACCGGAAACGCCTTGTTTTAAATAGCGTGTTAATTCTATGATACTAAGCATACTAAGCCCCCTATCTACTACCGGAAAACGTTAATTCGTCGCACTTTTGATAGCATTTTTGATTTCTTTACTCATATGATTCTTATAAGTCGCCTGTTCGCCCTCAAAAGTACCGGCAAGGAAGCGGCGTCCTACCGGATAGACACGCCCCGACATTCCTTTACCGCCCGATTTAGCTTGACTTCCTTCACCTAAGTTATAGAAACCTTCGTGCATTTTTAACGCATAGTTGAATCCATTCTTAGCCAAAGCCGCATATGAAACTTGACCGCTAACTTTGTTGCCGGAAGCGGTGACTTTTTTTGCCCACGAATCCTGCAAGATACCTTTGTCAATCGGTGTAGCCCCGGAAGACGCCTTAACCAAATTGTCTACAATATCGTTCATTGCACGTTCTGAATTACTTTGAACCTTACGTGTGATTTTAGCGGTGTTATCAACTTTCATCTTTATGTCAAATCTAACCCCCATTAGAACAACACCCTTGTATGAATAATAGTTCCGCCTAGATCTCGTAAGTATTCAATTTTCTTTGCCTTATACTCTCTACCGTCAACTTCGAGAATATCCGGCGGAAGTGATTCACCTTCTCGTACAATCGGAACGTTACCTAAGAAGATGACCGCCCCCGTATAAACAAGTTCATCACCACGGCTTGCCGCAATTTTCTTTTCTTCAATGTCGTAATCGACACGGACACGATAGAATGTATCTTGCCCGTTGGGGTTTACCGTTCCCCATTCGTCAAGTTCGGAACGCCGCACAATAACCGTTTGATTCAAAGGTAAAAACCCCAAAGACATAATTAAAACCCTCTCTTAGCGTATTTCGGATTTGTCCGGTGTCGGTATGTGTCCGAAACCTTCAAATCATAGCGACCGATTCGCCGCCCTAACAATCTGATAACGTCCGGTGCAATCGAACGGTCAATTTGTGAAAGGGAAATCGAAGTGCCGCTAACACTGATTGACGTTACGCCCTGTTCCGCACGTCGGAAAGAATCGTCAATTTGTAATAACCACAACGCTTGATACGCCACCGCTTCTGCCGGGATTGTATCTTCATCATATTGACCGTAGTAATTCAATAAACGGATCAAAGCGTTATTGACTGCCTTCTGCTTCTTTGCTTCGTCTGCTGAATCCCACAAATCAGAAAATAGAATGTTAGCGTTGATGAATGTTCTTACTTGTTCAAGCACCGTTCATCACCTCTTATTCTTTGTCTTTTGTAGCCGCCGGTTTACGTTTTCGTGTCGTCTGCTTCTTAGGTGCTTCCTCTTTTGAAACTTCTTTTTCAACTTTAGGTTTCTCCACCGTGTAGCCCAAACGTTCGAACACTTCGACTAATGCTTCGTCCTCAAATTTACCTACGCCCATTGAGAATTTAACCCCTGCCCGTGTTCCTGCGAATCCTCGTCCTTTTGTCTTTACTGTGTACATGAAATTACCCCCATTGTGTTTTTAGATACAAAAAAAGTGGGGTACGGGAAACTAATCCCATACCCCGTTAATCACCTTTATTTAATTAGACTGCCGCCGCCGGTGCGAGTACGTCCGTAAGACGTGCCGCCGCTTTCGGATTGAACATTGCAAGACCGCAATAGAACTCAATACGAGTACGGAAGACCGGAAGTGTATCAAGTTCGCCCAAGTCACGAACGTTCACGCCGCCGTTTGTAAGTCCTGCAACGTATTGCATAGCACCGAACTTAACTGCGTAAATGTCGCCTTGTGGAAGAACAAGTTCTGATACAGTACGGATTTGAACGTCACCGAACATTTCTACTGTACGACCAAATTCATCTTTACCAACTTGAATATAGTGCGTTTGTCCTTCAAGTGCCTTTTGAAGTTCACGACGAACTTTCTTAGACATGAACATAACGTCCGCACCGCCGATAACTGCGTCAAGTAATTCATGAAGCTTGTCGATAAGCTTGTCGCCTTCTGTAAACTTGATTTCTTGTTCTGTTCCTGCAAGACGAACGTCCAAACCGTCAAACGATTTAGAATCCGTAGCCGAATCACCTTTGAAGAAACCTTGTGTGTACGTGTTAGCAACTGCCTTCGCTTTCATTTCTGTTTGAATAGCACGAATGTTGTTTACGTCACCTTTCGTTTGAACTACGAAGCGGTCAACGTCTACGTCACCACCGAGAATTACGAGTCCTTCGACACGTTGTTCGATAGTACCTTCGTTAGCCGTGTACCCTTCATTTACATCACGGAACGCAACTGTTGGAAGTGCTGTTTCAAGATTGTACTTGTATGAGTTACCCGACACTTCCATAAACGGAAGCATTTCCATTACCGCCGATTCACGGGCGATTGTTTCAATAACACCTGCTTGAAGCGTATCTTCGCTATACAAACGGGCTTGTGCCAATGTTAAAGCCATTATGTTTCCACCTCTTCAATAAATTTTTGTAATTAAAAAAGCACCCACCGTTTCCGGTAAGTGCTATTCGCTAAAATGTTTGTTATTTTCGACCGTAGCCCATCAAAAGTTTTTCCATAGCTGACATAGTAGATGTGTCACGCTTCGAATCTGATTTAGGATTCGTTCGTTTTCCGATTTCTACTTCGTCCGTTTTCGCTTTAAGAATCCCTTTTGCTTCCGCTTTAGAAATCCAATCAAGTTTTGCTTCCGGCGTTAAGTTCGACGGAATAAGATCGTGATAATCTTCCGGGATAGTTGAAAGCTTCGATTCGACCATTGAGTTAATCAACGTTTCAAGTTCTGTTGCACGTTCTTGATATGCAAGAAGTGATTCCGCTTCTTTAGCTTTTTCATGATAAAGCTTTTCATACTCTCCACGCTTTTCTGCTTCCTCTTTCTCTTTAGCAATTCGTGCTTGTTCTTGTTCTTCACGTTCTTTCATGATTTGTGAAAGTTGTGATTCCATTTCCTTGTACTTCGTATTCACTTCATCGAAACGTGATTTAGGGATCATGTTTTCTTTTGATTCCTGTTTTGGTGTTTCTTTGCTACCGCCGTCCGTGCCGCCGTCGCCGCCTTCCGGGTTAGATGATTCTGCGAAATACTGCAAGTTCAATTCAAGTGGTAAACGATTCTTAACTGACATAAATATTTTCCCCTTCCCTACTTCGTTTTTTACGTGCAACGCCACGATAGGTTATTAAGTAAAGCAAGTTACACCGATAATAGCGGCATAACTTGTTTCTACGTATTAGCCCCACTGACCAACCTTTATACAAGTAAAACTTACGAATTGTTATAATTTTCTGTCAATTTACGTGAAACTTCTCTTTCTTCATCACTTAGAAGCGATGTATCACGAATCGGGTAGATTGTGTGTTTACAGTTCGGGTGGAAGATTGCGTTACCTTTACGTAGTTCCGACAATGTAGGATAACCATTCGTTGCCCCGTTCATACTGATAATCATTCCTTCGTAGCGGCTACAAGCGTCCTTTGCACCGTGTGAACTGATTACTGCTAAATCAACCCCACGTTCTGCCGCTTCGTTTCGGATTCCTTCAAAACGTGCGTGTTTGTATTTCGTCCGAACAACCAATTCTACGTAGCGGTTTAATTCCCACTTACGCCCTTTGCGGTCAACAATTCCTACGAAACCTTCTTCTTTCACCGTCTTAGAAAAGCCCTTCTTCGTAAGTTCTTCCGCAATGTTCGATTTCATAACGGCTAGTCCGTTTTGCCGTGCCATATCTAGCCGCATTTTTTCTGCGACTGTTTGCCGCACGATCCGTTTGATTCGCCGTGACGTTAGATTCGTAGCGGAAAGAAGGTCATCGAAGGTATCTGCAATGATTGCGTCAACCGCTTCTTTTGCTAACAAAGAAAAGGCGACACCTTCCGCCGCTTCCGAAATGGTTTTAAAATCCCCCACGGAATAAGCAAGTGCCGCTTGTCCTTCTTGATAGCTTTGTAAAATGCCCTCTTCAATTGTTTGTTGAACCGTAACATTCAAATCACGTAGAATCACGTCCACTTGTCGAAGTAACGAAGCTTGTTGATTAATCTTAATAGCGTCGCTTCCGGTTTCGACGTGCTTCAATAGTTCAACGATAATTAAATCCCTTGCCTTAGCATAATAAGACGTGATTTTTTTCACGTCTTTATCATACTTAGGTTCGGGAACTTTTCTGACTGACATTTAAAAGCCCCCTTATTCTTCGACTTCCTCTACCACTTCGTCCGTGGTTTCCTCGACTTCCTCTTCCTCATTGAAGATCGACGGTGAAGCGAATGACGACATAGAAGATTCTTGTTCTTCTTTGATTCGTTCAAGTTCTGCTTCTGCCTGTTCTTCCGTAAGACCGTCAAGATACATCAACCCGGCTTTCTGCGACATAGTAACCGCACCGCCTGTACGAGTTGCAACAATGTTAGCTTGTTCCATTTCATCTTTTGGCAATCCGTCACGGAACTTGATAACCGGTGTGAAGTATTCGTAATCTGCTTTTCCTACTGCCTTTTCAAGCATTTGTGCAAGCATAAATACTGACTTCAAACCTTTGTTGAAATACTGCCGCTTCCGGTTTACCTTTGCCAACAAACTATTCATACGCCACTTAATAGCAAGCCCCGAACTTCCCGACGTACCCGAATCACCTTTACCGATAGCAACTTCCGGCACTTCCGCTACAACAAGAATGTATTGCACCAACTTATCAAGTTCCATAAATGCGTCTGAAAGTTTCCCGTCCCATGTGATATATTCCGGGATTACGTCGTCTTTACCGTTCACTTCAAATACTTTATCCATACCAACACGGAACGTAGGGTTTCCGTCAACGTCTTCTTGAAGACTGCCATACGGAACGGCTAGTGCCGGGTCACTATGTTTATCGAGAATCGAAGCGATCTGCGACAATCGGTTATTGATTTCATCGAGAAGTGGACGCAATTCTGTAATGTCGTCGATACCTTCCCAAGCGTCATCTACGGAATAGTTCGGTACGTGTACGACAAGCGGCATAGGAACGCCCGTATTGACCGAGTAACGTTCTTCCGGGTATTCTGCCGTAATCTTAAAGCTAACTACTTCCCCGTCCATATTGTAGTTAATAGGACGCATTTCAAACTTAGAATATTCGATGTAACCGGCGTAATGTGATTCGACAATCAAATCCCAAAGTTCTTTAGATTTATCCGGTTGATGTGGTACGGCGATATGATAAGCAACAATCTTGTTTGCGTCGCCTACTGCCGTTTCCGGGAAAACATATTCTGCGTTCTGTCGTTCGATGATGACACGGTACGGATCAAACTCTTTTGGTAAGTCGCCGCCGTGTTCCTGTCCGTATCGAACTTTATAGAAAGCGTCGCCACGATATGCGTTAGACAACGCCATTTCGTAGTTCACAATAGATAAGTCGTTCTTCTCCGCCCATTCGTCCATACGTTCTTGTTCCGTTGAGTTGTCACCCTTACCGGCACTATAAGAAGCGTCTTCTCCGAAAAGAAAATCTGCTGATTTCTTTGCAATCAACGAAGGGAAGTTGACTGATACATAAAGCATATTCTTTTGTTCATGCGTCAACGTCTTATCGTGTTGTCTGAAAATATCCCAATGATTCCCCATAAATAGTTTTTTGTTTTCTTTGTATCGAGTGATACGGCTTTCATGTTCCACCGGCGGAAAATATTCGCCCCGTGCAAAATAAGTCATTAATCTGTTCCCCCTTGAATCTCATTATTCAAAAATAAAACCCCCGAAGCTTAAAGCCCCGAAGGTTTTCTGTAATATGTCCGGCGGCGGTTAGCCCCCATCAAGTCAACGCAAGACGCTAAAGCGTCCGGCAAGTCGTCGTTGTCGTGGTTCAAGAACTGTTGTAATTGTTCCGTCAACAAACGCTGATTTTGCTTCATGCGAATTGTTCCATTCTCAAACAATGGTTCTAACTGCATGATTCGTTCTTCTTTCTTGCCCCGTGGATTGACCGCCTTAAAGCGTGTCTTGTAGAATCCTTTCTTCGTGGCGTTTTCTTTCAACTGCCGGAACATATCGTACTGTGCTTGTACGGTTTCGACACCGAAGATCTTATGTTCATACTCAAGCACCTTTTGTTCCGCTACTCGTAATGCTTCGTGCATAGGACACTTCTTCGCCCATGCGTCCAAAACATAAATAACGCCGGTACGTCTATCACGCCCAAGCGTCACGATTGCGTTATAGTCACTGTTTGCGTTCTTACCTACCGCAATATCCCAAAAGCCGAATACATCAAGCGGAAGGAATCTGCCGTTAGCGTCAAATAAATCTTTATCGTCGTACCAAAGGAAGTATGAACTTTTGAATACCGCCGTTTCGTCGTCAATCGGTTTATTCAAGAACTCACTACCGAACGCCCGTGAACCGATATTGACTTTTTCCATCATCAATTTGTAATAAGGGAAGCGATCATTCCAAAGTGTTTTTGCCCCTCTATCCATTTCTTCTTTATTGTCTTCATAGAAGCGGATAGCGTCTTCTAAACGATTCTCATTATCTTGATTGCGGTAAATCTCTTCGTACTCATTCCACAAATCCTGCCGTTCCGGTTCTTCGACAATTGCAGAAAACATTTTCCCGTCGAAGTCCGCCCGTTTCAATACCGACGGAAGCAAGCCCGTAGCATGAACCAACGTTCCCATGTAAACAAAGGCGGTTCGTTGTACATCACCCATAGGCATAACAACTTTGTTAAACCACTCTTCGTTTTTAGTTCTTAATTCCAAAGTGTTGGTATTTTTGGAAGATTCTAGGTCATCGAGAATGACCAAATCGGGGCGAAATGATTTGTACCTACTGCCTCGCAATTGACCCCCGATAGAGGACGCTTGTACAAAACAACCGTTTACGGTTTCGAATGAATCTGCATTATCTTTTAAATCTTTGTGTGCGACGTTTCCGACTAATTCCCCAAAGTCCGCCCGTAATTTTTGGTTAAATTTCAGTTGGTCATTTACCCATTCCAAAAACTTCCGTGACATTGATAGTGTTTCTGATACAATGATGATGTATCGTCGCAAACCGAAGACTAACTGATGAACCGGGAACATATTTGATAGATACGCTGATTTAGCGTGACCCCGTGGAACAGACCACGCAAGCCGCTTCGTGATTTCATCGTTTGAAAGCACGTTCAAATGGTTTGCTAATGTGTGGTGAAAGTCCGGGGCGTCATCAATTGTTACCCCTGCCGGAATAATGTTGCCTTCATTTTCCGGGTTTCGTTCATCTGAAAAATATTCGTACATGAAAAACAAAGTGTCTTCATGTGATCTTGTAACCCGTGTTAAGTATTCTAAGCGTTCTTTTAATTCGGGAAGGGTTTCGATTAAAAACTCGTCTACCTCTTCGCCGCTTCGCATTTTTAAAAGCACGTCTTTTAACACGGCTTGAAGTCGCACTTTTTCGCTATTCAATTCTTCAATGCTTTTACCTTTTACGGTAGGCGTAAGACGTACAACCTTATCCAACCGGAAACTACCCCCTTTTTTCGCTTTACTTTTTATACGGATTACCGTAAAATCTATTATTAGATAATCCTTTTCTAAGTAATAGGCGTTCTACAAAGGGTTCTTACAAGTTTTTCAGACCAATATATAAAGGTCTTCCGGCACACTAAAATACAAACACAAAGGGGAATTTATCGTGCAAACTATCAACCTTATTTATGACGACATAGAGGTACTAACAAGCGGAAAGAACTTCATTCAATTACCGAATGAGGTGTTTTTGTTCATGCGTAAGCTTTCAGACGCAAACATTTTGTCAATGGAACGGATCACTTTAGCTTTTGACATTCTCACGTACAAGCATGATGAAAAAAACCCGTACCCTTCACATGAACTACTCGCTGAAAAGTTCGAAGTTTCGAAACGTGCCGTAACACAAGCGGTAAGCGATATTGTAAAATGTGGTTTGTTCATCAACGAAAAAGGTAAATACGAAGGTTTAGACAAGCGTAAGAATACATACAATGTTGCACCGCTTTTAAACTTGTTGGGGCGTTTCGTAGAAGACGTTCGGGCAGGAAAGAAAGTAAACATTGTTCAAATGTTTAAAGATGTTGTGTCGGGAAAATCAAAAGCTAAAAAGAACGAAGCACCAAAGCCCGTTCCAAATGAAAAACCGATCCTGTTTAGTGACGAAGTAGAAGCCGCACTTACACTTGTTTCAGAAGAACGTCAAAAGGTACTACGTCCGATTGTTAATAAACAGTTAAAACAGTTACCGGAAGGCGTGATTATTGATAAGATTCAAGTAATCAATGATAAGTGTACCGACGATTCTAAGTTATATGCTTACGCTAACACTATTTTCCGTAATGCCCTAAACGGTAATGCGTCTAAGACGTACAAAAACGCCCCTAAGAAGCCCGAAGGCGGAAACGTAGAGTTCGGTATCACAAAAGCCGTAGAAGCTGACAGGGAAGCACACAAGACGTATGAAGAACTATCTAAGAAGTTGCAAACCGAATATGTAGACGTTGCCGCATACTTTGAACAAGATACAGGCGTCACCCTATCGACAACAAGCAAGAACATTCTTGATATTGAAATTCAAGTTGAACAATGGTTAAAAGATAAGACTTCGGAACACGGTAGTTATGAAGCCGTGGTTGAAAAATCTAACGCCGTCTTTATGGATATGTTGAAAGGGGTAATTCCAAATGAACAAAGCTAAGTTTCATACGGACGAACAAGTTTTTCACAAAGCAATGGTTGCCCGGAAGTGGTTGAATGACATTCCGGGAACTGCTATCCCACTTGTGCCAATTAAAAATGATGAAATTACAATACTGTTGTACGAAGAATTTTATGATTTCTTCCGTGTCTATCATAAGTTGCCGCTAATTGAAGCACGTTATGAACCTTTAGAAGAAATGATGAAAGACTATTTAGCGGAACTATTGACGTATGACAAGATTGATTCTCCTACGTATAGTGCGACGTTCGACATATTAGATCTTATTGCATTTCATCAACGCCTAGCGTATATCGACAATACCGAATACGACACACAAATTTATGAAGCCCGTCGCCGTGCGGCGGTTGATAAGTTTGAAGTGAATTACAATAACCACATAGAACGTATGAAGAAGAGTAAAGGGGATTCATACCTTAAAGCCCTATAATTATTGTTCACATATCTTGTGATTGTTAATGCTTCTCTATTATTTAATAGATATAGTTATATGGTTATTGTTATATGGTTATTGTTACACCCCAAATCTTGTGGTAGATAGACCACATAACTTGTGGTTAATAACTCACTAACTTGTGATAAATAAATAAAAAAGCAGGGGCGTAACTGCCCCTACTCTTCGTTATTTAGAAACCTTGTGTGCGAGAACGTAACCAATTAGCCCGGTTAATTCATCGTCGGATAGATCCACAAATTCGCCGCCTTCTGTTTTTGTAATCACGCAATTACCGGCGATGTAATCACCCTGTATAGCGAAGTTGGGCGACAACTCTTTCAGTTTCCCCTCTTCGTCACAAAGAACCAAAAGATCCCGGCGGTCATAGAAAATCGGTGCGGTTTCAATATAAGCCCCGTTCATTAATTCCTTTGCCTTCTCAAACGTCATATTGTCCGCATACGGCGTTTCTCCTACCTTACATACCAATGCCCTAAATGTACTTTCCAAAGCAATGTACCCCCTTTTCTGTTCGTTTAAATACATATTACAGTAATACGAATTATATAGCAACAAAAAACGTGAGGATTTACCCCACGTTCTCAAAGTGTGTGCCGCAATCGCCGCATACAATATTCACTTCCGGTTTAGTCGAACGAACGATTTGACCGCACCCACATTCCCATTTCCACGTTGTCTTTTTCTTTTGTGCTTTCATTCCCGTGAAGTCTGTCCGGGCAATTGTGAAAGCTGATTCATCAATTTGAAGTGCCGCAATTAATTCCTTTGTGTGATCCGTCAAGTTCGGTTTGTTCCACCCGTTCTTTTCACACGGTGTTGTCATTACAGTGTATTCCATTCCGTGAAGTTCACATTGTTGTTTGAACCGCTTGTTGTGGTACGTGTAGCCCCGTGAAGTGTCTTTGATTCCGTTCAATGCGTTGTGAAGGTGAACCATTTCATGAAGCAATGTAGTAGCGGTTTCGAGGAACGGGCGGTTAATGTGTTCGCTTGCCATTCCGATTTCATGAACTTCTACTTCTTCACCTTTCCAAATTGCGTCTACCGAACACCAACCGTAAGCGTTCTTGTTGTTCTTAGATTCGATTGTGATTGCCGGTGTTGGAAGTTCGCCGCCGAAGATGTGATTGTTA
>NZ_JACSKE010000009.1:0-53487 GCF_018617435.1 Exiguobacterium sp. s34
AGTAGTTGGGGGATCTCCCCCTGTGAGGATAGGACGTTGCCAGGCAACAACGCAGAGGACGACCGAGCATAACGCTCGGTCGTTTTTTTTATCGATTAGCGGTGCTCTTTATAGAGGGCACCGCTTTTCGTTTGCCTTTTTTTAAATCAATGATAAAATATAGTCAAAAGTCAAAGATGGTCAGAGGGTGGTGGAGATGAGAAATATTTCGGATGTCATTGAACAGTATTTGAAGCAAGTGTTGAAGGAAAGTCAGGCAAATGCGATCGAGATTAAACGTCAAGACATCGCGCAACGATTCGAATGTGTTCCATCCCAAATCAATTATGTCATCAACACACGTTTCACCGTCGAAAAAGGATATTTAGTAGAAAGTAAACGTGGCGGTGGCGGGTATATTCGAATCCGACGCGTCATTTTACACGAAAAACAAGACGTTCTTTCAAGTTTAATGGATGTCATTCATAATCACCCACGCCTAAATGAACAACTCGTTGAAAATGTGCTCGTTCGATTAGTGGAAGAACAAATGATGGACGAGCAAGAAGCACAGTTGATCTATCATCTCTTATCAGATGAAGCGTTAAACTTACAGGTTGATGATCGCTTTTTTATTCGACGTCAACAATTACTCGCACTGATGAAAGTACTTCGTTATCGTAATGGGGGATAAGTCGTATGTTATGCGAACGCTGTAAACAACGACCTGCTGTCAATGAAGTCGTTGTGATGGAACAAGATGTACCCGTAAAAAAACGATTATGTCGGCAATGTACGGTAGAACTCATGACGGGTTATGTACCGGTCGTGAAGCGGTGTCCGACTTGCCAGATGACACGCCAAGACTTATTGCGTGTACGAAAAGCAGGATGCGCAACATGTTATACCGTATTTCGGGATGAGTTGATCAAGATTACTCGTCAATATCAACAAGGGCACGATCATCACATTGGATCGATCCCCGACCATTTGCGCACGCCTCATGAACGGATTGAAGAACGGCTCGAAAAGTTGGCAGGGGAGTTGACCCGCGCTGTCGAACAAGAAGATTATGAACGGGCAGCACGGATTCAAAAAGAAATGAAGCAATTAGAAGGGCAGGGAGATGTATAATGGAAACTTTCCTAACACATCCACTTGGTCCAAAAATGAAAGAGCGTGCCAAACTCGATGACTTGGTCGTTTCTACGAGAATTCGACTGGCACGTAACGTCAAAGACACGGTATTCTCTCCCGTACTTTCTAAAGAAGGCGAACGACAACTTTGTGATCGTCTCGAAGGGCGTCTACGTGGGTTAAAGGGATTTGAATATCTTCATATGCGTGATTATGATGAAGTAACACGACAGGCATTGATGGAGAAACACTTGATTAGCCCGGCTGTTGCAACAAATGAAGAGAGTGCGGTCTTCTTAAGTGAAGATGAGACAATCAGCGTGTTGATTAATGAAGAAGACCATCTACGCATTCAAACGTTGCTTCCAGGATATCAAGTGAAAGAAGCGTTTGAGTTAGCGAAGCAAGTAGACGCATTATGCGCAGAATCCCTCTCTTACGCGTTTGATGAGCAATTAGGATATTTGACGACATGTCCAAGCAATATCGGAACAGGACTCAGGGCCTCGGTCATGTTACACTTGCCGGGACTCACCTTAACGGGACGGATTAGTCCGATTTTGCGAGAGCTTCGAAAGCTCGGTTATACGATTCGAGGTCGTTACGGTGAAGGGAGCGATGCTGCCGGACGCTTGTTCCAATTGTCGAATCAACGGACATTAGGAAGTCATGAATCACAATTACTTGCCGACTTCATGGAAGTGACAGAACAAGTGATTCAAGCAGAACGCCATGCGCGTGAGGAACTCGTTGCGAATCGTCAGGAGGAATTAGAAGATCGATTTTATCGGTCATACGGTATTTTAAGATATGCTAAACTACTTTCTTCTACTGAGGCGATCGAAAGATTATCTGATTTACATTTGGCGAGTGACCTAGGGATTTTATCTGATTGGAGTCCACCGAAGTTCCATGAACTCATCGTTCGACTACAATCAGGTTTTCTACAAAAGCATTTCGGGAAAACATTATCTACACAAGAACGGGATCGAGAGCGAGCAACCCTCGTTCGTCGAACGTTAGATCAAGGCTTAGTTTGATCCAACTATAAGGAGGTTTTGTCAATGATGTTTGGACGTTTTACAGAACGAGCACAGCGCGTATTAGCTTTAGCACAAGAGGAAGCAGTACGTCTTGGCCATCATAATATTGGTACAGAACATATTTTATTAGGATTGGTTCGTGAAGGAGAAGGAATCGCTGCAAAAGCGCTCTTCGCTCTCGGATTGACTTCTGAAAAAATTCAACAAGAAGTAGAATCATTAATCGGGCGCGGTTCTGAGAATGGATCAACAATTCATTACACACCACGTGCGAAAAAGGTCATTGAACTCTCGATGGATGAGGCACGAAAATTAGGACATTCATACGTTGGAACGGAACACATTCTTCTTGGATTGATTCGTGAAGGCGAAGGTGTCGCGGCACGCGTCCTCAATAACCTTGGAATCAGCTTAACGAAAGCTCGTCAACAAGTATTGCAGCTTCTCGGTAACACGGAGTCTTCTTCAAACGCCTCGCAACCAGGCGCGAGCGCTGCAACCCCAACACTTGATGGATTGGCACGCGACTTGACGCAACAAGCACGTGAGTCCCGATTAGACCCGGTCATCGGACGAGCAGGTGAGATTCAACGTGTCATTGAAGTCTTATCTCGTCGTACGAAAAACAACCCGGTTCTTATTGGGGAACCAGGTGTCGGGAAAACAGCTGTAGTTGAAGGCCTCGCCCAACAAATCATCAACAACGAAGTACCTGAAACACTTCGCAATAAACGAGTGATGGTACTCGACATGGGTACACTCGTAGCGGGGACAAAATATCGTGGCGAATTCGAAGATCGTTTGAAGAAGGTCATGGACGAAATTCGTCAGGCTGGAAATGTTATTCTCTTCATCGATGAGTTGCACACATTGATTGGTGCGGGTGGCGCAGAAGGTGCGATTGATGCGTCGAACATCCTTAAACCTTCATTGGCCCGTGGTGAGCTTCAATGTATTGGAGCGACAACGCTCGATGAGTACCGGAAATATATCGAGAAAGATGCTGCGCTTGAACGACGCTTCCAACCGATTCAAGTAAATGAGCCGACAACAGAAGAAGCTGAGCAAATTCTTTTCGGTTTACGTGATCGCTATGAGGCCCACCACCGTGTAACCATCACGGACACAGCGATTCATGAGGCAGTCGTTCTGTCTGACCGTTATATCTCAGATCGTTTCTTGCCAGATAAAGCGATTGATCTCGTTGATGAGGCAGCATCAAAAGTACGACTTCGCTCATTCACCGCGCCACCGAACTTAAAAGAATTGGAGTCGCGTCTCGAGTCGATTCGTAAAGAAAAAGACTCAGCTGTTCAAAGCCAAGAGTTTGAAAAAGCAGCATCTCTCCGTGACACGGAACAGAAGTTACGTGATGAGTTGGAAGAGCTAAAAACGGAGTGGCAGAACAAGCAAGGCAATGAAAAGCTTGAAGTGACGAAAGAAGATATCGCTCAAGTTGTCGCAAACTGGACAGGTGTACCGGTCACGAAGATTGCGGAAGAAGAGACAGACCGTCTCCTAAAACTCGAATCAATTCTTCACAACCGTGTCATCGGTCAAGACGATGCCGTGAAGTCGATCTCTCGCGCCATCCGTCGGGCTCGTGCCGGCTTGAAAGATCCAAAACGTCCAATCGGTTCATTCATCTTCCTCGGACCTACTGGAGTCGGGAAAACCGAACTCGCTCGTGCGGTTGCAGAAGCGATGTTTGGTGATGAGGACGCGATTATTCGAATTGACATGTCGGAGTACATGGAGAAACATGCGACGAGCCGTCTCGTTGGTTCGCCTCCTGGATATGTCGGTTACGAAGAAGGCGGTCAGTTAACAGAGAAAGTACGCCGGAAACCATACTCGGTCATTCTTCTCGATGAGATTGAAAAAGCGCACCCTGAAGTGTTCAATATTTTACTTCAAGTGCTTGATGATGGTCGTTTGACGGACTCGAAAGGCCGCACGGTCGACTTCCGAAACACGGTCATCATCATGACATCAAACGTCGGGGCCGCAGCGCTTCAACGTAATAAGTATGTTGGATTCACAGTCGAAGATGATGTGAAACGTGAGTATACAGAAATGAAGGATAAAGTACTCGAGGAATTGAAAAAGGCGTTCCGACCTGAGTTCTTGAACCGGATTGACGAAATCACGGTCTTCCATTCACTTCAAAAAGAGCACATTCAAGAAATCATTAAACTTATGGCAGAGACACTTAAAAAACGTCTCGCCGAACAAGGTGTTGATTTCAGCTTGACGGATGCGGCGCTCGACAAGATTGCCGAAGTCGGCTACGATCCGGAATACGGGGCTCGCCCTCTCCGTCGTGCCCTTCAACGAGAGGTGGAAGATCGCCTCTCAGAAGCAATGCTTGGCGGTACCATTGCCAAAGGTAGTAAAGTTGCGCTCGACGTACAAGATGGAGAGTTTGTCGTTCGTAACGAAGGTGTGGTTCAGTAAATCATTTAGCTCCCTCGTCGTTCATGAGGGAGCTTTTTTTAGACAGGAAGGAAACTTATGGCCAAAATTAAAACGAAATACGTCTGCCAATCGTGTGGATATGAATCAGCCAAATGGATGGGGCGCTGTCCAGGTTGTAATGAATGGAATACGCTCGTCGAGGAGTTTGTCGAGGAGAAGAAAGCGAAACGGGGTGCAGCTTTTGTGCACAGTTCATCCCGACAATTGAAGCCGGAGCGACTAGCGAACGTCGTCTCGCAAGAAGAGACGCGTGTGCACACAAATAGTCGTGAGTTTGACCGGGTGCTCGGTGGAGGGATTGTTCCGGGTTCCCTTGTCTTAGTCGGGGGTGACCCAGGAATCGGGAAGTCGACGATTCTACTACAAGTCAGTGCACATTTAGCCCACAGCGGTAAGAAAGTACTGTATATCTCAGGTGAGGAATCACTCAAACAGACGAAACTGCGGGCGGAGCGTCTCGGGTTACCGACCGAAGACTTGTTTGTGCTCGCTGAGACAGATATGTTGATGATTGAACGGGTCATCGATGAGGAACAACCAGGATTCGTCATCATCGACTCGATTCAGACGGTATATATGGATGAGATTCAATCTGCGCCAGGAAGTGTGTCGCAAGTTCGAGAATGTACGGCAGCACTCATGAAGATTGCGAAGACGCGAGGGATTGCTGTCTTCATCGTCGGTCACGTGACGAAACAAGGATCGATTGCGGGACCACGGCTACTCGAGCACATGGTTGATGCGGTACTTTACTTTGAAGGGGAGCGTCATCATACATTCCGTATTTTACGAGCAGTGAAAAACCGTTTTGGTTCAACGAACGAGATTGGAATTTTCGAGATGAAAGAGAGTGGGCTAGAAGAAGTGCTCAACCCGTCCGAAATCTTCCTAGAAGAACGAACCGCCGGTGTGTCGGGGTCTACGGTCGTCGCTTCGATGGAAGGGACAAGGACGGTACTCGTTGAACTACAGGCTCTTATCTCCCCGACATCATTCGGGAATCCGAGACGTATGGCGACGGGGATCGACCAAAACCGGGTCGCGCTTCTGATGGCTGTCCTTGAGAAACGTTCAGGCTTGTTGCTTCAGACGCAAGATGCCTATTTGAAAGCAGCGGGTGGCGTCAAGTTAGATGAGCCTGCGATTGACCTCGCGATTTGTGTCTCGATTGCCTCGAGTTTCCGCGATCGCCCGACTCGTCCGACGGATGTCTGCATCGGTGAAGTCGGGTTGACCGGAGAAGTGCGACGCGTATCGCGAATTGAACAACGTGTCGCTGAAGCCGCAAAACTAGGATTCACACGTGCCATCATTCCGAAAAACAACATGGGTGGATGGACGGCTCCGGCAGGAATTGAAGTGGTCGGCGTCGGAACGGTAGACGAAGCATTGCAGTTGGCGATCCCGTTTTAACGGGTCGCCAATGGCAGTTTTTAACGCTTTGTAACGAACGTGATTGAAAAAATCATGTTACAATGTAAGTGTTATTTTTTGAAATTTTATTTCATATAGAAGGAGGTGGAATGAGTGAAGATTGCAGTACGAATCGGATTTATTTTGATTGGTCTCGTCGTAGGTTGGTTTGGAATTATCGAAGCGACGCTATTATTAGGAGACTTCGGCATGAATGTGCCGGAATGGTTAACGATTCCATACGTAGCAAGTTTGATTGGTGGACTTATCTTCTTCATTCTTAGTTTATTCTTAACCGATGGTGTTGTTGCATTTATTCGTTTTGTCGAAGAACGGCTCGTCCGTTTACCGGTAGGAGATATTTTATTCGGTTCGATTGGCCTCATTATTGGGCTCTTGATTGCCTTTTTAATCAGTGTGTCGCTCGAAGTCACGAACATTTTCTTATTGAGTAAAATCGTCCCGATTTTTGTCACGGCGCTGTTTGGTTACTTCGGATTCGCGGTCGGATATCGGAAGCGTAACGAATGGATCAAGCTATTTGTGAAGAGCGAGCGGGAGAAGCCGGCGGCTGAACCGGTTCAGCGTTCAAATGATAAAATCTTAGATACGAGCGTGATTATCGATGGACGAATCGCCGATATCGCCACGACTGGATTTGTGGAAGGAACGTTGATTGTTCCGCAGTTCGTCATCGGAGAACTCCAATATATCGCGGACTCGTCGGATACATTAAAACGAAACCGTGGTCGTCGTGGGCTTGATATTTTAAAGGAACTTCAAGAGAATAAGCGAATCCAAGTTGAAATTTATGATGGGGATTTTGAAGACGTACCAGAAGTCGACATTAAACTAATCAAATTGGCAGAGCTTAAAAATGGGATTGTCGTCACGAACGACT
Source organism: Exiguobacterium sp. s34 (assembly GCF_018617435.1). Taxonomy (NCBI): domain Bacteria; kingdom Bacillati; phylum Bacillota; class Bacilli; order Caryophanales; genus Exiguobacterium; species Exiguobacterium sp. s34. The sequence continues at coordinate 6,952 of NZ_JACSKE010000009.1, forward strand.
ATAACTTAAACAAAGTATGTGAAGTTCGAAATGTCCCGGTCTTGAATATTAATGACTTAGCGAATGCCGTTAAACAAATCGTCATCCCAGGCGAAGAGATGGTCGTGACGGTCATTAAAGAAGGAAAAGAGCAAAATCAAGGCGTTGCCTATCTCGAAGACGGAACGATGGTCGTCGTAGAAGGTGGACGTAAGTTGATCTCGAAGACGCTTCCTGTCGTCGTGACGAGTGTGTTACAGACGTCTGCAGGGCGCATGATTTTTGCCCGTCCTGAATAACGAACAAAAAAGAGACGCGTGAGCGCTCTCTTTTTTCACGAAGAGAGGTGTTTAGCATAGTATCTTATACAGTTGTGATCCCGGCTGCGGGAAGAGGGAAACGAATGGGGGCGGATGCGAATAAACTGATGTTGTCGCTCCGTGATAAACCAATCATCGTATGGACGCTACAAGCGTTCGATACCGATCCGTGGTGTGAACGAATCGTTCTAGCGATTCGTCCAGAGGAACGTGAATGGTTTGAAGCGATGACGACACAGGTTGAAACACCGATTACATACGTAACAGGTGGGGAAGAACGACAACAAAGTGTTTACGCAGGACTCAAGGTGGTTGCACCCGATACGATTGTGATGATTCATGATGGTGCCCGTCCATTTGTAAAGCGCGAACAGCTACATCAAGTGGCAGAAGCGGCCTTACAAGGTGGCGCCATTCTAGCGGTACCCGTCAAGGACACGGTCAAACAAGTCGAACGTCATCAAATCGAACGAACCGTGCCCCGTGAAAATTTATGGTTGGCGCAAACGCCACAAGCCTTTCAGATCGATGCCATTTTAGCGGCTCATGAACGGGCGATCGAACAACAGATGATGGGAACGGATGATGCGAGCTTATTCGAATGGATTGGTGAGACTGTACAAGTCGTCCTTGGGGACTACCATAATATTAAGATGACAACGCCAGAAGACTTATTGTTTGGTGATGCGATTTTAGCGAAGGAGGACTTACAATGAGAATTGGTCAAGGATTTGATGTACACGCATTTGCGGAAGGACGTCCGCTAATTTTAGGAGGAATCGAGATTCCGCACGAACGTGGTCTGCTCGGTCATTCAGATGCAGACGTATTACTCCATACGATTGCCGATGCGGCACTCGGTGCGATTGCGGCAGGTGATATCGGGAAGCATTTCCCGGATACGGACCCTGAATTTAAAGATGCAGATTCGAAAGTGTTGCTTCGCCACGTGTGGCAACTTGTGAAAGACGAAGGGTATGTCCTTGGAAATGTGGATGCGACCGTCATGGCACAACGTCCGAAGTTACGTCCTTATATTGATGAGATGCGGGCGGTCATTGCCGATCTTCTCGAAGCGGACATCGAACAGGTGAACGTGAAGGCGACGACGACAGAGAAGCTTGGCTTTACGGGGCGTGAAGAAGGAATCGCGGCACAAGCGGTCATCTTACTCAACCGAGCTTGACAGAAATGGTATACTATTTGGGCAGAAGAGAAGAAAGGTGGAACTATTATGAGTGAAGTGCGTGTACGCTATGCGCCTAGTCCGACGGGGCATCTCCACATCGGGAATGCGCGGACTGCGTTGTTTAACTACTTATTTGCTCGTCATGCAGGCGGGAAATTGATTCTTCGAATTGAAGACACGGACCAAAAACGAAATGTGTTGAACGGTGTCGAGAGTCAAATGAAGTATTTGGAGTGGCTCGGAATCGATTGGGATGAAGGTCCGGGTCGTGACGGAGATTACGGTCCATATTACCAAATGGAACGTCTTTCACTTTATGAGAAATACGTCAACGAATTGATGAGCAAAGGTCTCGCTTACAAATGCTACATGACGTCAGAGGAGCTCGAAGCAGAGCGTGAAGCACAAATTGCGCGCGGCGAGGCACCACGTTATTCTGGTGCACACCGCAATCTGACTGTCGAAGAACGTGAAGCGTTTGAAGCAGAAGGTCGCAAGCCGTCGATTCGCATCCGTGTGCCGGAAGGCGTAACGTATAAGTGGACAGATGTCGTTAAAGGCGACGTCTCATTCGAGTCGAAAGACTTTGGTGATTGGGTCATCGTGAAACAAGATGGCATTCCAACATACAATTTCGCGGTTGTCGTCGATGACCACTTGATGAAAATCAGCCATGTCTTGCGTGGAGACGATCACATTGCGAACACACCAAAGCAGATGATGGTATATGACGCACTTGGATGGGAATATCCTGAGTTCGGTCATATGACGCTTATTTATAACGATCAACATAAGAAACTATCAAAACGTGACGAATCGATCATTCAGTTTATTGAACAATATGCGGACCTCGGTTACTTGCCGGCAGCGCTCTTCAACTTCATTTCCCTTCTTGGCTGGTCGCCGGTTGGAGAAGAAGAAATCTTCTCAAAAGAAGAGTTTATTCAAATGTTTGATGCGAACCGTTTATCGAAGAGTCCAGCGGTATTTGACCAACAAAAACTTTCTTGGATCAACAGTGTATACATGAAGAAGGCCACGCTTGACGAAGTAGTGGCACTCAGTTTACCATTCTTACAAGAAGCAGGACGATTACCCGAGGCGGTATCTGTGGAAGAAGCAGATTGGGCAACAAACTTGATCGCATTGTATAAAGAACAAATGACGCACGGGGCAGAGATTGTCGCGTTGACAGACTTGTTCTTCAAAGATGAAATCGAGTATGACGAGGAAGCGAATGCTGTTCTTTCAGGAGAAACGGTTCCGGCTGTCCTTGCAGAGTTCAAACAACAGCTCGAAGGAATCGAAGACTTCACACCAGAAGCGATTAAAGCGGCGACAAAAGCGACGCAAAAAGCAACTGGTCAAAAAGGGAAGAACTTGTTCATGCCAATCCGTGTCGCAACGACAGGACAAACACATGGACCAGAGCTCCCGAACGCAATTTCGTTAATCGGAAAAGAGCGTGTCTTAAAGCGTCTGACAACTTTATTAGCATAAAGGCATCGATGAGGAAAGTAAGCGGTATGGCACTTTGCAGAGACTAGAACCTAGGCTGGGAGTTCTAGATGTGTCCCCCGAAGAAGTGCACCTCTGAGCCGTCTCGGCGATATGTAGTCGAGGCCGCGACTCGGCGTTAACGAGACTTGAGAGGGGAACACTTTTTCCCAAACAGAGTGGAACCGCGCTTACGGCGTCTCTGTGCCTTGGCACAGGGGCGTCTTTGTTTTTTGTATAAGAAAAGGAGATATCAATTATGGGATTTTGGAGCAGTGTACGCGAGGATTTGCGGACTGTCCTGGAACTCGATCCTGCCGCTCGTTCAAAAGTAGAGGTGGCACTGACGTATCCAGGTCTACACGCCATATGGGCACATCGTATCGCACACGGATTATGGAGACGTAACGTGAAGTTGGTGGCCAAGTTGTTAGCCCAGTTCAGTCGTTGGGTAACCGGGATTGAAATTCATCCGGGAGCAGTACTCGGTGATCGCGTGTTCATCGATCACGGTTTTGGTGTCGTCATCGGTGAGACGGCGATTATCGGGAATGATGTGACGATTTATCAAGGCGTCACACTCGGAGGAACAGGGAAAGAAAAAGGGAAGCGTCATCCGACCATCGGGAGTGACGTGCTCATCTCGGCAGGGGCGAAGGTACTCGGAAACATTACGGTTGGCGATTGCGTCAAAATTGGAGCGAGCTCCGTCGTCTTGAACGATGTGCCGTCTGATTCGACCGTAGTCGGAATTCCGGGTCGTGTCGTCATTCGAAACGGGAAGCGTGTGAAGCAACATGACCTCGATCATCGTTTCCCAGACCCAGACCGTGAGTGTCAAGAACGCTTAGAAGCGGCAGTGGATGAACTACAACAAAAATTAGAGGCGCTTGAAAAGCGGATGGAGGAGAAGACACATGATTCAGCTGTACAACAGTCTCACGAATAAAAAAGAACCGTTTGTTCCAATCGTTCCGGGAAAAGTATCGATGTATGTTTGTGGACCGACCGTCTACAACTATATTCATGTCGGGAACGCCCGACCAGCCATCGCTTTCGATACGGTGCGTCGTTATCTGACATATCGTGGGTACGAGGTGAAATACGTTTTGAACTTCACGGACGTAGACGACAAAATCATTCGCACCGCCAACGAGTTGGGGGAAGACACGGAGACGTTGACGAACCGTTACATTGAAGCTTATTTGGCTGATACGGGAGCATTGAACGTACAACCGGCAGACGTACACCCACGTGTGACGGATACAATGGAAGAAATCATCGAGTTCATTCGTCAGTTAGAGACAGAAGGGTTCGCTTATGAATCAGAAGGCGATGTATATTTCCGGACGAAGAAGTTTGAAACGTACGGGAAATTAAGTCAACAGTCCATCGAAGATTTACGTGCTGGCTCGCGCGTCGATGTCGGAGAAAAGAAAGAAGACCCGCTCGATTTCGTCTTATGGAAAGCCGCTAAACCAGACGAGCCTTCATGGGATAGTCCATGGGGTAAAGGACGACCAGGCTGGCATATCGAATGCTCGGCGATGGCGAAAAAGCATCTCGGCGCAACGATTGACATTCATGCGGGCGGTCATGACTTGAAATTCCCACACCACGAGAATGAGATTGCCCAGTCAGAAGCGTGTAACCATGCGAAGTTTGCCAACTACTGGCTGCATAACGGATTCATCAACATTGAAAATGAGAAGATGTCTAAATCGCTCGGCAACTTCCTACTCGTTCACGAGGCATTGAAAGAAGTCGACCCGATGGTCCTTCGTTTCTTCATGTTGTCGGTCCATTATCGTCATCCGATCAACTACAGCCGTGAATTGATTGAACAGGCGGCAAACGGTTGGAGTCGAATCAAAGAAGCGTATCAAAATATCGAATACCGCTTGTCTGTCACAGCTGGACTTGGTGAACCGAGTGAGTCGATGGAGCGGAAACTTGAAGCAATCAAGACGTCGTTTATCGAATCGATGGATGATGATATCAATACAGCAAATGCCGTGACTGTTCTCTTTGACTTAGCACGGGAAGCGAATATTTATGCCAAGGCGGATCACGTGGCAAAAACGACACTCGAACAAGTTCTCTCGTTATTCGACGAATTGACAGGTGTGCTCGGATTGACGCTCGCTGAAGAGAAAGAATTGCTCGATGCCGAGATTGATCAATTGATTCAAGAACGAAACGACGCACGCGCGGCACGTAACTTTGCACGGGCTGACGAGATTCGTGATTTACTGAAAGAACAAAACATCCAACTCGAAGACACGGCCCAAGGGGTTCGGTGGAAACGGTTATGATGCAACCGAAACAAATGAATGCTCTCGCGCTCGCCTATATGGGTGACGTGGTGTATGAATTGGCCGTACGAGAAAGACTGCTCGAGCAAGGGTTGACGCGCCCGAACGATTTGCATCGAGGGGCAGTCCGTTACGTGAACGCGCGGGCGCAAGCGAGCGTCGTGACCCATTGGCTTGAGACGGACGTGTTGACAGAAGAAGAGCAAGCCGTCGTCAGACGGGGTAAGAATGCGAAGTCAGGCTCGATTCCGAAGCGGGTCGACGTCCATACGTACCGTTACTCTACGGCATTTGAGGCATTGATTGGCTATATCTATTTAACAGAAAGAAGGGATCGTCTTGAAGAACTCATCAAACAAGCGTTCGAACGACTCGAAACCGAGTCGACCGAAACGACATGACGAAAAACGGGGCGCGGAAAAACGAAAGTTTGACCGTCCGCGTGGGGAACGTCCAGAACGTTCACGCCATCAGAAGGCGGAACGACCGGACTATAAGGAAGTAGACGTGATGGAGGAAGGAATCGATTTTCTTTACGGTCGAAACCCTGTACTCGAAGCACTTCGAAGCGGTCGCGACATGAACAAAGTGTTTGTTATGGAAGGGCAACAAAAAGGACCGCTCGCTCAAATCATCTCGATGGCGAATGAAGCATCCGTCCAAGTGTCATTCGTACCGAAAACAAAACTCGAGAAGATGGCTGGTAGTGAACATCACCAAGGTGTTGTAGCGGCCGTCGCGGCTTATGAGTATAAAACAATCGAGGACATGTTCGCGCTCGCCGCTTCAAAAGAGGAGACACCGCTCTTTATTTTGTTGGATGAACTCGAAGACCCGCATAACCTCGGTTCGATTTTACGGACCGCGGATGCTGTCGGGGCACATGGGATCATTATTCCGAAACGCCGTTCCGTCGGTTTGACTCAGACGGTCGCCAAAGCGTCGACTGGCGCGATTGAACATATCCCGGTTGCGCGCGTGACGAATTTGACGCGGACACTCGAAGAGTTGAAAGAAAAAGGATTATGGGTCGTTGGGACCGATGCGAAAGAGAGTCAGGATTATCGTCGATTGGATGGGAATATGCCACTTGTCGTGGTCATCGGGAGTGAAGGCAAGGGAATGAGCCGACTCGTGCGTGAATCATGCGACTTCCTCGTTCACTTACCAATGGTTGGTCATGTCACGTCACTGAATGCATCTGTTGCAGCGGCACTCCTTCTGTATGAAGTGCATCGCTCACGTCACCCGTTAGCATGAGTATCCAAAAACGCGAGCTCCTTCTTGTCGACGGATATAACATCATCGGGGCGTGGCCGCACTTAAGAAGTTTGCGCGATATGGATTTTGACCAAGCGCGCAATTTGTTAATTGAAGCGATGGCGGAATATCAGGCCGTATCTGGGAAAGAAGTCACCATCGTCTTCGATGCCCATATGCGATACGGGCGTGAATCGAAAGAAAAACGAAGTCGTGTCGATGTCGTCTACACAAAAGAAAATGAAACGGCAGACGAATGGATCGAGCGGCGGGCGCACGAACTGGTGGATAACCGACTCGTCACATTATTCGTTGCAACGAACGACTTCACCGAGCAGTGGGTCATTTTTGGCCAAGGTGCCTTACGTGTCCCCGCGACCGAATTATTAAAAGATTGGAAGCATGCCAAAACACTGATTGAGCAACAACGCCTCTCGTTAGAGAAGGAACAATCGAATCGAAAAACGATCGATATCCCTCCGCATATTCAAGAACGATTTGAAGAAATGCGACGTCGTAAATCAAAAGGTGACTGAAATCACGGACGAGTTCATGAAATGGACTCGTCTTTGTTTCGATTTTGACATTTTTTTGCAAAGGAATGTTGTATACTATTACATATATGAGTTACACAGTATTTAATTGACGGAATTTTTAGAAATTTGTTTGACGCATAGGAGTAGGGAGTCCTATAATGGGACACAACCTTACATAGTTCAGGATCAATCGCCGGGGGGTAACGAGCATGAACGGATGGCCGTACGAACAGTTTGAAAAAATGTCAGACGAAGAGTTGGTCTTATTGGCGCGCAACGAAGGGGATAGCGACGCGCTCGAGTTTTTGATTGAACGATACCGGTATTTTGTTCGAGCAAAAGCCCGCTCTTATTTCTTGATTGGTGCAGATCATGAGGACATCGTCCAAGAGGGCATGATCGGTCTCTATAAAGGGGTGCGGGACTATAAAGACGAGCGACTCGCCTCGTTCAAAAGTTTTGCCGAGATGTGCATCACACGTCAGATGATTACAGCAATCAAGACGGCGACGCGTCAAAAACATATTCCGCTCAACTCATATGTGTCACTCGATAAACCGATTTTTGATGAGGAATCTGATCGGACGTTGCTCGATGTCATTTTGCCACCACATCCGACGGACCCGCAGGAACTAATCGTGACTCAAGAAGAGCAGACATTTATGGAAGCGAAGATGGATGAGATTTTAAGTGATCTCGAGCGGAAGGTGTTGCGTCTTTATTTAGACGGACGTTCTTACCAAGAGATTTCAGACGACCTCGACCGTCATGTCAAATCGATTGATAATGCGTTACAGCGCGTGAAGAAGAAGTTTGAACGCCATGTCGACGTCCGAATGCTCACGAGCTAACCGATGATTGACCGCGTGCCTCCTATGTGATACTTTAAAAGCAGCGCCTTGTCCGTAGACGCCATTTACAGGAGGCGTTTTTTTTTCGCTCTTTTTTAAGAGGGATTAGTCGAAAGGGGCGCTTATGAATGGCAAAGAAAGTAAGTCTCGCTTGCTCAGAATGCGGGTCTCGGGAGTATTCGACGACAAAAAAAGATGGTGTGTCGACACGGCTTGAAATGAAAAAGTTTTGTCGCCGCTGTAACGCGCATACGATGCATCGAGAATCAAAGTAACGTAGATTGGCATTCAATGTAGGAGGAAGCTACCATGAACTTTTTGCGCGACGTATGGAAAGAGTTGAAAAAAACGAGTTGGCCAACTCGTAAAGAACTCACGAAATATACCGTTACCGTCATCGCGACCGTTGTCGTGATTGGCCTGTTCGTGTTCGGCGTAGATACTGGAGTCAGCTATCTCGTCAATTTATTGATTAACTAAGGAAGAGGTGAAAGCCGTGGAGAAACAGTGGTTTGTTGTCCAGACGTACTCAGGTTTTGAGAATAACGTCAAAGAAAACCTAGAACGTCGAATCGGTTCGATGAACATGGAAGATAAAATTTTCCGCGTCCTCGTCCCGACTGAAACGACGCAAGAAGAAGTCACATTAAAGAGTGGCGAAAAGAAAATTAAAGAGCGTGAAGTCAAAAGTTTCCCGGGCTACGTGTTCGTAGAGATGGTCATGACTGACGATTCATGGTATGTTGTCCGCAACACGCCTAACGTCACCGGCTTCCTCGGTTCAACGGGTGGCGGAGCAAAACCAATCCCGCTTCAACCGGACGAAGTGACAAACGTCTTGTCACAAATGGGTCTCATCGAGAAGAAAGATCGTTACAACTACGAACTCGGTGACCTTGTCCGCGTGAAAGAAGGCGCGTTCGAGAACTTTGAAGGTACAATCGATGAGATTGAAGCTGACAAAGAGAAGCTCAAAGTCGTGGTCGACATGTTCGGTCGTGAAACAAAAATTGAGCTTGATTTCGAACAAGTTCAGAAAATTAACTAAACCCACTTGCTAATCCGTGAAACGGATGGTACAATCGAAAATGTTTGATGTTGTGCTATATTTCGGTACAAACTCGACCTAATAGATTGAGTGGGAGGGCGCACAACGTCCAAGAAACCACATTTTAGACTTAAGGAGGTGTGTCTCGTGGCGAAAAAAGTTTCTAAACTCGTTAAACTTCAAATCCCGGCTGGTAAAGCTAACCCAGCACCACCAGTAGGTCCAGCACTTGGTCAAGCAGGTGTTAACATCATGGGATTCTGTAAAGAGTTCAACGCTCGTACACAAGACCAAGCCGGATTGATTATTCCTGTAGTCATCACGGTATACGAAGATCGTTCGTTTACATTCATTACGAAAACTCCACCAGCTGCAGTTCTTTTGAAGAAAGCTGCTGGTATCGAGAGTGGTTCTGGTGAACCAAACCGTAAGAAAGTAGCAACGGTTAAGCGTGACAAAGTTCGCGAAATCGCTGAACTTAAAATGCCTGACCTTAACGCATCATCTGTAGAAACAGCGATGCTTATGGTTGAAGGTACTGCACGTAGTATGGGTATTGTAATCGAAGACTAATTGTTAGTCTCTGGGGTTGTCGGTGAATACTGCTCACCTTCAATCCCTTCATTATGTGGGAGGAAATTCCGCTAACCACAAGGAGGAAAAGATCATGGGTAAAAAACACCAAGAAGCAGCTAAGCTTGTTGACCGCACGAAGTCATACGACCTCGCTGAAGCTGTCGAGCTCGTTCAAAAAACAGCTACTGCTAAATTCGATGAAACAATCGAAGTTGCTGTCCGTCTCGGCGTAGATCCGAAGAAAGCAGACCAACAAATCCGTGGTGCCGTTGTACTTCCACACGGTACTGGTAAAACACAAAAAGTTCTCGTCTTCGCTAAAGGTGAGAAAGTGAAAGAAGCGGAAGCTGCTGGCGCAGACTACGTTGGCGACGCTGAGTACATCAACAAAATCCAACAAGGATGGTTCGACTTCGATGTAATCGTTGCGACACCTGACATGATGGGTGAAGTTGGTAAACTTGGTCGTGTTCTCGGACCTAAAGGCCTCATGCCTAACCCGAAAACAGGAACAGTTACTTTCGACGTAGAAAAAGCAATCGCGGATATCAAAGCTGGTAAAGTTGAATACCGTGTTGATAAAGCTGGTAACATCCACGTTCCAGTTGGTAAGAAGTCATTTGAAGCATCTAAACTCACTGAGAACATCGAGACAATTCTCGAAACACTCATGAAAGTGAAGCCTGCTACTGCAAAAGGAACTTACCTTAAAAACATCGCGCTTTCATCTACAATGGGTCCTGGGATCCGTGTAGCGACTGCGGATTTCCTTAAGTAATCTTGTTGAAATAAATTGTTGACAACGTGTGACACCGCTGTTAAAGTAATACACGTTCAACCGAATATGTTGGATTACCGTAGACAGAAGGTGGACATCGGTCCGTAAACCCTTCCGAGGTGTCTTTGCTCGAACTTGAGCCTGTTGTCACAGGTTTACTTTCAAACAATTACGCCCTCGTATGTCTTCATACGAGGGATTTCTTTTGGAGAGCAGCCTCTCGTCCGGTATAAGAATTGACTAGGAGGTGCAAACACATGGCAAACGAAAAAATCGTAGCTCAGAAATCGGCACTCGTCGATGAAATCGCTGAGAAAATGCAAGCGAGCGTTGGAACAGTTGTTGTTGACTACCGTGGACTTACAGTTGAAGAAGTGACTACACTCCGTAAATCACTCCGTGACGCTGGAATCGAGTTCAAAGTTTACAAGAACGGTCTTCTTCGCCGCGCAGCTACTCAGTCGAACTTCGAAGGTCTTGACGAAGTCTTCACTGGTCCTACAGCAATCGCCTTCTCTAACGAAGACGTTGTTGCTCCAGCGAAGATCTTGAACGACTTCTCGAAAGAGCACAAAGCGCTCGAACTCAAAGGCGGAATCATCGAAGGCAAAGTGACTTCACTCGAAGAAATCAAAGCCCTTGCAGAACTTCCATCACGCGATGGTCTTCTCTCGATGCTTCTCAGCGTACTTCAAGCTCCAATCCGTGGGCTCGCAGTCGCAACAAACGCAATCGCAGAACAAAAAGAAGAGCAATCAGCTTAATTTTTATCGCGTAGCGTAACTCAAAAAACTTTTTCACAACATCAAAGGAGGAAAACCATAATGGCTTTCAACAAAGAGCAATTCATCGAAGACCTCAAATCAATGACGGTTCTCGAACTTAACGAACTCGTAAAAACAATCGAAGAAGAATTCGGCGTATCAGCAGCAGCTCCAGTAGCAGTTGCAGGTGCTGGCGCAGGCGCAGCAGCTGAAGAGAAAACTGAATTCGACGTAGTACTCACAAACGCTGGCGCTGGTAAAATCAACGTCATCAAAGCTGTTCGTGAAATCACAGGTCTCGGCCTTAAAGAAGCAAAAGCACTCGTTGACGGAACTCCAGCTCCAGTCAAAGAAGGCGTTTCTAAAGAAGACGCTGAGTCAATCAAAGCTAAGCTTGAAGAAGCTGGCGCATCTGTTGAAGTTAAGTAATTCAACTTCACAACCTATAGAAGCTCGCCACGGCGAGCTTCTTTTATTTCCTTGAAGAAAGGGTTAGGAGGTTCAACGCATGGGAGATCATTACTACACGAACGATCCACGTTCGGAAAGTGCCCCGGAGACATGGACGTACGAGTTGCGAGGGAAACAGTATCATTTCACTTCGGACCGCGGTGTGTTCTCGAAAGGATCGGTCGATTTTGGGTCGCGTCTTTTAATTGAGTCGTTTGAAGTGCCTGATGTCTCAGGACGTATTTTAGATGTAGGCTGTGGCTATGGTCCAATGGGGATCTCGCTTGCCGATGCCTCTGGGCGTGAAGCCTTGCTCATTGATGTAAATGAGCGTGCGCTGGCGCTCTCTGAGCAAAACGCCGCCCGTAATGGAGTGACGGTCGAAACACGACTTTCTCACGCGTATGACGCGGTGGGGGGAGAACGGTTTGCCGCCATTGTCACCAATCCGCCGATTCGCGCGGGGAAACAAGTCGTCCATACGATCTTGCGTGAAGCACATGCGCATTTGGTCGATGGGGGAGCAATCTATGTCGTCATTCAAAAGAAACAAGGAGCACCTTCTGCTAAGAAATTACTAGAAGAGGTGTTTGGTCAAGTCGAAACAATTGCGAAAGAGAAAGGTTACTTTATTTTCCGAGCAATTCGGTCTTGACAAACGGTGAAGTCTTGTTGACTCGCCATAACGTATATGCTAACATTATAAAATGCCATTGGAATGGAATTCGCTTGAAACTGCCGTGTCTGCTGCTTTTTAGGGACGGAAAACGAGCGACATTCAATGACAATGTTCGATTATTACGCCCGAAAAATTCGCTAAAGAATTGGGGGTCTGAGAGGTGAATCAGTTGACTGGTCAACTTGTTCAGTACGGTCGTCACCGTCAGAGAAGAAGCTTTGCCCGTATCAGTGAGGTATTAGAGCTTCCGAATTTGATTGAAATTCAAACTGCTTCTTATGAGTGGTTCTTGCGTGAAGGATTGAAGGAAATGTTTACGGACATTTCGCCGATTTCCGACTTCACAGGAAACCTCGTATTGGAGTTCATCGATTACTCGCTCAGCGAGCCGAAGTATTCGATCGATGAATCGAAGGAGCGCGACGTTACTTATTCTGCGCCACTTCGCGTAAAAGTGCGTCTCCAAAACAAAGAGACAGGTGAGCTCAAAGAACAAGAAGTGTTCATGGGGGATTTCCCGCTCATGACAGAATCGGGAACGTTTATCATTAACGGCGCAGAACGCGTCATCGTTTCCCAGCTTGTCCGTTCACCAAGCGTGTACTATAACGCTAAACTCGATAAAAACGGTAAACGTGGATTTGGCGCAACCGTCATCCCGAACCGTGGTGCTTGGCTCGAACTTGAGACAGACGCTAAAGATATCGTTTATGTTCGTATCGACCGTACCCGTAAAATTCCGGTAACGGTGTTGTTGCGTGCCCTCGGATTCGGTACGGACCAAGAAATTATCGACCTTCTCGGGGATGACGAATATCTTCGTAACACCCTTGAAAAAGATAATACAGAGTCTACAGAGAAAGCGTTGATTGAGATTTATGAGCGTTTACGCCCTGGTGAACCACCAACGGTAGAAAACGCAAAATCACTTCTCGTGTCACGTTTCTTCGACCCGAAACGCTATGACTTGGCGAACGTCGGTCGCTATAAGATGAACAAAAAACTTCATCTTAAGAACCGCTTGTTCGGTCAAAAATTAGCGGAAACACTCGTGGACCCAGAAACAGGCGAAGTACTCGCTGAAGCTGGAACAGTCCTCGACCGTCGCAACTTAGATCGTATCCTCCCACACTTGGAGAACGGCCTCGGTTATGTCGATGCGGAACCAACTGGTGGTGTCGCTGAAGGTGAACCGTTCGGTCTTCAATCAATCAAAGTCATCTCACCAGATGACCCAGATGGAGAGCGTATCTTGAACATCATCGGAAATGGCAATATCGACCGCAGTATCAAGCATATTACGCCGGCTGATATTATCGCTTCAATCAACTACTTCTTCAACTTACTTCACGAAGTCGGAACAACAGATGACATCGACCACTTAGGAAACCGTCGTCTTCGTTCAGTCGGAGAACTTCTCCAAAACCAATTCCGGATCGGGCTTTCTCGTATGGAACGTGTCGTAAAAGAACGTATGTCGATTCAAGATCAAAACGCGATCACACCGCAAGCGCTTATTAACATTCGCCCGGTAATCGCATCACTTAAAGAGTTCTTCGGTAGCTCGCAATTGTCACAGTTCATGGACCAGACGAACCCGCTTGCTGAGTTGACGCACAAACGTCGTCTCTCTGCACTTGGACCGGGTGGTTTGACACGTGAACGTGCTGGTTTCGAAGTTCGAGACGTTCACTATTCGCACTACGGTCGGATGTGTCCAATCGAAACACCGGAGGGACCGAACATCGGACTCATCAACTCACTCTCGTCTTATGCGAAAGTGAACGAGTACGGTTTCATCGAAGCACCGTATCGTCGTGTTGACCCGGAAACAGGTCTTGTTACTGGCGATATCCAATATATGACGGCTGATGAGGAAGACCTCTACGTCGTCGCACAGGCGAACATGCCGCTCACAGAAGACGGTCACTTTGCAGACGAACAAGTTCTTTGCCGTTTCCGCGGACAAAACTTGTCAGTTGAGCCAAGCCGAGTCGATTACATGGACGTCTCGCCGAAACAGGTTGTTTCTGCCGCGACAGCATGTATTCCGTTCCTTGAGAACGATGACTCGAACCGTGCCCTCATGGGAGCGAACATGCAACGTCAAGCAGTACCACTTCTCCAACCAGATTCACCGATCGTCGGTACTGGAATGGAGTACGTGTCTGCAAAAGACTCTGGGGCAGCGATCGTTGCGAAATACCCAGGTGTCGTTGAACGCGTCACAGCGCGTGAAATCTTGATCCGTCGCACGTCTGACGTCAACGGTTCTGAGGTTTCAGGTGATTTAGACCGTTACAAACTTCAAAAATATGTCCGTTCAAACCAAGGGACATGCTACAACCAGAAACCAATCATCGCAGCTGGCGACCGTGTCGAAAAAGGAGAAATCCTCGCAGACGGTCCGTCGATGGATATGGGTGAGCTCGCGCTCGGCCGTAACGTCGTCGTTGCCTTCATGACATGGGATGGTTACAACTATGAGGATGCGATCATCATGAGTGAGCGTCTCGTGAAAGATGACGTGTACACATCGATTCATATCGAAGAGTACGAGTCAGAGTCACGTGACACGAAACTCGGGCCAGAGGAAATCACGCGTGATATTCCAAACGTCGGAGATGACGCGCTTCGTAACTTGGACGATCGTGGAATTATCCGCATCGGAGCTGAAGTTAAAGATGGCGATATCCTCGTCGGTAAAGTAACGCCTAAGGGAGTTACAGAATTGACGGCGGAAGAGCGTCTCTTGCACGCAATCTTCGGTGAGAAGGCACGTGAAGTACGTGATACGTCACTTCGTGTACCAAACGGTGGAGACGGAATCATCTTGGATGTCAAAGTGTTCGACCGTGAAAACGGCGACGAATTGTCTCCAGGCGTCAACCAAATGGTACGTGTTTATATCGTTCAAAAACGTAAGATTCACGAAGGGGATAAGATGGCGGGACGTCACGGTAACAAAGGTGTTATCTCGCGGATCCTCCCTGAAGAAGATATGCCATACATGCCAGACGGTACACCGGTTGACATCATGCTCAACCCGCTTGGGGTACCATCTCGTATGAACATCGGTCAGGTGCTTGAACTTCACTTAGGAATGGCAGCGAAGAAGCTCGGCATCAAAGTGGCAACACCTGTATTCGATGGAGCGCGTGAGGAAGACGTATGGGCAACGATTGAAGAGGCTGGTATGGATAAAGATGCGAAGACGCGTCTCTATGACGGTCGTACGGGTGAACCGTTCGATAACCGTGTCTCTGTCGGTGTCATGTATATGATCAAACTCGCGCACATGGTTGATGACAAACTTCACGCTCGTTCGACTGGACCATACTCACTCGTTACGCAACAACCGCTCGGTGGTAAAGCACAGTTCGGTGGTCAGCGCTTTGGGGAGATGGAAGTTTGGGCTCTTGAAGCGTACGGCGCAGCCTACACGCTCCAAGAAATCTTGACAATCAAGTCGGATGACACGGTTGGTCGTGTGAAAGCATACGAGGCCATCGTGAAAGGCGAGAGCGTTCCGAAAGCGGGCGTTCCTGAATCATTCCGCGTCTTGATCAAAGAGCTTCAAGCGCTCGGTATGGAAGTCAAGATGATGTCAGCGGATGATGAAGAAGTCGAAATGAAAGATGAAGATGACGACAACATCCCGAACGCAACATCGGCGTTAGAACAAGTCGTTCAACCGACTGTTACGGAAGAGGAATAAGGCGAAAAGGGAGGTCGGCCCCTTGGTAGATGTTAATCGATTTGAATATATGAAAATCGGCTTGGCTTCATCAGAGAAGATCCGTTCGTGGTCTTATGGTGAAGTCAAAAAGCCGGAAACGATCAACTATCGTACACTTAAACCAGAGAAGGACGGATTGTTCTGTGAACGAATCTTTGGTCCTACGAAAGACTGGGAATGTTACTGCGGGAAGTACAAACGAATCCGTTATAAAGGAGTCATTTGTGACCGTTGTGGCGTTGAAGTGACGAAAGCGAAAGTGCGTCGCGAGCGAATGGGCCATATCGAGCTCGCGGCACCAGTTTCGCACATCTGGTACTTCAAAGGGATTCCAAGCCGCATGGGGCTTGTTCTCGATATGTCACCACGTGCACTTGAGGAAGTGATTTACTTCGCTTCTTACGTGGTTACAGAGCCAGGTGATACACCGCTTGAGAAGAAACAACTTCTCTCGGAAAAAGAGTTCCGTCTCTATCGTGAAAAATACGGTAGCGACTTCAAAGCAGACATGGGTGCTGAAGCAATCCGCACACTCCTTCAAGACGTCAATCTTGAAAAAGAAGTAGGCGAGCTTCGAGAAGAGTTGAAAACTGTCCAAGGTCAACGTCGTACACGTGCGATCAAACGTTTGGAAGTTCTCGATGCGTTCTTCACATCAGGGAACAATCCAGACTGGATGATCCTTGAAGTACTTCCTGTCATCCCACCAGAGCTTCGCCCAATGGTACAGCTCGATGGTGGACGCTTTGCGACATCTGACTTGAACGACTTGTATCGTCGAGTCATCAACCGTAACAACCGTCTCAAACGTTTGCTCGATCTCGGCGCGCCGAACATCATCGTGCAAAACGAGAAGCGTATGCTTCAAGAAGCGGTTGACGCCCTCATCGACAACGGTCGTCGTGGTCGTCCGGTAACAGGTCCTGGTAACCGTCCGCTCAAATCACTTTCACACATGTTGAAAGGGAAACAAGGTCGTTTCCGTCAAAACCTTCTTGGTAAACGGGTCGACTACTCAGGACGTTCGGTTATCGTCGTAGGACCGAACTTGAAGATGTATCAGTGTGGTCTTCCAAAAGAGATGGCACTTGAGCTCTTCAAACCGTTCGTGATGAAAGAGCTTGTCGGTCGTGGCATCGCTTCAAACATCAAGAACGCAAAACGCAAAATCGAGAAGATGCAACCTGAAATCTGGGGCGTCCTTGAAGAAGTCATCCGTGAGCACCCAGTTCTCTTGAACCGTGCCCCGACACTTCACCGCCTTGGTATTCAAGCATTCGAACCGATTCTTGTTGAAGGTCGTGCGATTCGCCTTCACCCACTCGTATGTACGGCTTATAACGCCGACTTCGATGGTGACCAAATGGCCGTCCACGTTCCGCTTTCTGCAGAAGCACAAGCGGAAGCACGTCTTCTCATGCTCGCTGCACAGAACATCTTGAACCCGAAAGACGGTAAACCAGTTGTTACACCATCGCAGGATATGGTCCTCGGTAACTACTACATCTCACTTGAACGTGAAGATGCCGTCGGTCAAGGGAAAGTGTTCTCGAACGTCAACGAGGCATTGATCGCTTACCAAAACGGATATGTCCACTTGCACTCGCGTGTGGCGCTTCCGGCACGTACGCTCAACAACCCGACGTTCACAGACGAACAGAACGAGAAACTGCTCATTACGACTGTTGGTAAGATGATCTTCAACGAAATCTTGCCGAACACGTTCCCATACTTGAACGAGCCGACGATGGAAAACTTGCAGGAAGCAACTCCTGATAAGTACTTCATCGACAAAGGGGCGAACGTTGCGGAAGAAATCGCATCACGTCCAATTATCGACCCGTTCAAAAAAGGATTCCTTGGAAAAGTCATCGCGGAAGTGTTCCAGAAGTTTGAAACGACTGAAACAAGCCGCATGCTTGACCGCATGAAAGATCTCGGCTTCAAACACTCGACGAAAGCCGGTGTGACAGTTGGGATCGCCGACATCATCGTACTTCCTGATAAACAGGAAATCTTGGATGAGGCACAAAAACAAGTCGACCAAATCATGAAGTCGTTCCGTCGTGGTCTCATCACAGAAGATGAGCGTTACGAGCGCGTTGTACGTGCTTGGAACGAAGCGAAGGATGAAATTCAATCTCGATTGATGAAATCCCTCAACCGCTTGAACCCGATCTTCATGATGTCTGACTCTGGTGCCCGTGGTAACGCCTCTAACTTTACGCAGCTTGCGGGTATGCGTGGTTTGATGGCCGCTCCATCTGGTCGCATCATCGAACTTCCAATCAAATCGTCATTCCGTGAAGGTCTGACGGTTCAAGAGTACTTCATCTCGACTCACGGG
Organism: Exiguobacterium sp. s34; assembly: GCF_018617435.1. Classification (NCBI taxonomy): domain Bacteria; kingdom Bacillati; phylum Bacillota; class Bacilli; order Caryophanales; genus Exiguobacterium; species Exiguobacterium sp. s34. The sequence goes on from NZ_JACSKE010000009.1 coordinate 25,280, forward strand.
GCTCGTAAAGGTCTTGCCGATACAGCCTTGAAGACAGCCGATTCAGGTTACTTGACGCGTCGTCTCGTTGACGTTGCGCAAGATGTCATCATCCGTGAAGAAGATTGTGGAACAGACCGCGGGATTCGCGTATCTGCACTCCGCGAAGGTACGGAAGAAATCGAAAACTTGTACGACCGCCTCGTCGGACGTACATCGTTCGAAACGGTCACACACCCTGAAACGGGCGAAGTGTTGGTCGATAAGAACGAATTGATCACAGAAGACATCGCACGCGTCATCGTTGATGCGGGTGTCGAGCAAGTTGAAATCCGTACGGCCTTCACATGTAACACGTCACACGGCGTATGTAAGAAGTGTTATGGACGTAACTTGGCTACTGGATCAAATGTTGAAGTCGGGGAAGCCGTCGGTATCATCGCCGCACAATCAATCGGTGAGCCAGGAACGCAGCTTACAATGCGTACCTTCCACACAGGTGGGGTTGCCGGAGACGATATCACACAAGGTCTTCCACGTATCCAAGAGGTATTCGAAGCCCGTAACCCGAAAGGTCAAGCGGTCATCTCGGAAATCTCTGGTACGGTCATCGACTTCACGGAATCGCGTGACAAGCGTGAACTCACGGTCGAAGGATTCAGTGAAACACGTTCTTACACGATTCCATTCGGAGCGCGTCTCCGTGTTCAAATCGGCGATACAGTAGAGGCCGGTGAAGTCTTCACGGAAGGTTCGATCGATCCGAAAGAATTGCTCGCCGTCCGTGGTGTATCTGGTGTTCAGAACTATCTTCTCCAAGAAGTTCAAAAAGTATACCGGATGCAAGGGGTAGAAATTGGTGATAAGCACGTTGAGGTCATGGTTCGCCAAATGCTTCGTCGTGTCAAAGTCATCGAGTCTGGTGACACACCACTTCTCCCAGGTTCACTTGTCGACATCAGCGTCTTCAAAGAAGCGTGTAAAGATGCGATTCGTGACGGTAAACACCCAGCGACTGCAAAACCAGTCCTTCTCGGGATCACGAAAGCATCGCTTGAGACAGATTCGTTCCTCTCAGCAGCTTCGTTCCAAGAAACGACTCGTGTCTTGACGGATGCAGCAATCAAAGGGAAACGCGACTATCTCCTCGGACTCAAAGAGAACGTCATCATCGGTAAACTTGTTCCAGCTGGTACTGGAATGGCGGTCTACCGTGATGTCGAACTTAAAGAAGATGAGGCGCCAGTTGCACTCGAAGATACAACGGTCGAGTAAAATACGTCTTGACAGCGCAGGTTGGCGGTGCTACTATGATTTAGTGCCGCCAATCGGTTGTTGTCGATGACAACGATGTCCAGCAGTCGGCAAGCTACTTGGACGTCCATCCGAACTTTCTACGGGAAGGTTTGGCTGCTACAATTGCCACTTTCAAGGTATAACTCACGTTTTTGCGAGGTCATGGAATGCCTACGCCTCGTAAAAGCGTTTCGTTATGACCTTAAATGAACCACCCGGGTCGGTGGGACTAGAAAATAGCAACATTCAGGAAGGGAGGATCTTCAAAGATGCCTACTATTAACCAGTTAGTCCGTAAAGGACGTAAATCGAAAGTCGTTAAATCTGACTCTCCAGCACTTAACAAAGGTTACAACAGTTTCATCAAGTCACAAACAAACGTGAGCTCACCACAAAAACGTGGTGTTTGTACACGTGTTGGTACAATGACTCCGAAGAAACCGAACTCGGCACTTCGTAAGTATGCTCGTGTTCGTTTGACTAACCAAATCGAAGTGACTGCGTACATTCCAGGTATTGGCCACAACCTTCAAGAGCACAGCGTTGTTCTTATCCGTGGAGGACGTGTAAAAGACTTACCAGGGGTACGTTACCACATCGTCCGTGGTGCGCTTGACACTGCAGGTGTTGATGGACGTATGCAAGGCCGTTCTAAATACGGTACGAAACGTCCGAAAGCTGCGAAGAAGTAATTCTCGCAAACTAAACTACAATTGAAATTTTGAAAGGAGGGTACTCGGATGCGTAAAAACCGTGCAGAACGTCGTGACGTTATCGCAGATCCGATCTACAACTCGAAATTGGTAACTCGCCTCATTAACCGTGTCATGTTAGACGGTAAAAAAGGTACAGCTCAAACTATCATTTACAACGCATTTGGCATCATCGCTGAACGCTCAGGCAAAGAGCCTATGGAAGTGTTCGAAGAAGCAATGAACAACATCATGCCTGTACTTGAAGTTAAAGCACGCCGTGTAGGTGGAGCTAACTACCAAGTTCCTGTTGAAGTTCGTCCAGAGCGCCGTACAACACTTGGTCTTCGTTACCTCGTGAACTACGCTCGTCTCCGCAACGAAAAAACGATGGAGCAACGTATCGCGAACGAAATCATGGATGCAGCCAACAACACTGGTGCGTCTGTTAAGAAACGCGAAGACATGCATAAGATGGCAGAAGCAAACAAAGCGTTTGCTCACTATCGTTGGTAATTTAATCGTAAAGTCCACTCCGCCAAGCATGGCTTAACGGAGTGGCTTTCGGGTATAATCATATCGTGTGCGCGCACACGAAAATCAAACATGCGGAAGGAGAATACCCAGTATGGCAAGAGAATTCTCCCTAAAGAATACTCGTAACATCGGGATCATGGCTCACATCGATGCCGGTAAAACGACAACAACTGAACGTATTCTTTATTACACAGGTCGTATCCATAAAATTGGTGAAACGCACGAAGGTGCTTCACAAATGGACTGGATGGAGCAGGAGCAAGAGCGTGGAATCACGATCACTTCAGCTGCGACAACTGCACAGTGGAATGGCCACCGTGTAAACATCATCGATACACCTGGACACGTAGACTTCACAGTAGAAGTTGAACGTTCACTCCGTGTACTTGATGGTGCTGTTGCTGTACTTGACGCTCAGTCAGGTGTAGAACCACAAACTGAAACTGTATGGCGTCAAGCGACGACATATGGTGTACCACGTGTCGTATTCGTCAACAAGATGGATAAAATCGGCGCAGACTTCTTGTACTCTGTGAAGACGCTTCATGAGCGCCTCCAAGCGAACGCTTACGCGATCCAACTCCCAATCGGAGCAGAGGACGATTTCAAAGGGATCATCGATCTCGTTGAAATGAAGACTTACATGTACAACAACGACCTCGGTACTGACATCGAAGTTACAGATGGCTTCCCAGCTGACATGGCTGACCAAGCTGAAGAACTTCGCGGTCAATTGATCGAAGGTGTTGCTGACTTCAACGAAGAGTTGATGATGAAGTACCTTGAAGGTGAAGAGATTTCAATCGAAGAATTGAAAGCTGCAATCCGTCAAGCGACACTTAGCGTTGAATTCTACCCTGTACTCGTTGGTTCTGCCTTCAAGAACAAAGGTGTTCAGCTCATGCTTAACGCCGTTGTTGATTACCTCCCATCACCAGTTGATGTAGAGTCAATCAAAGGGATCAACCTCGATACAGAAGAAGAAATCACGCGTGAGCCTTCTGACGAAGCTCCATTCTCAGCACTTGCGTTCAAAGTTATGACTGACCCTTACGTCGGTAAATTGACGTTCTTCCGCGTGTACTCTGGTACAGCTGAAGCGGGATCATACGTGAAGAACTCGACTAAAGGGAAGCGTGAGCGTCTCGGTCGTATCCTTCAAATGCACGCAAACAGCCGTGAAGAGATTCCAATGGTATACGCTGGTGACATCGCCGCTGCTGTTGGTTTCAAAGACACGACTACTGGTGACACGCTTTGCACAGAGAAAGATAACATCGTTCTCGAGTCAATGACGTTCCCAGAACCAGTTATCTCGGTTGCAATCGAGCCTAAATCGAAAGCAGACCAAGATAAAATGGGTCAAGCTCTTGCGAAACTCGCAGAAGAAGATCCAACATTCCGCACTGAAACAAACCCTGAGACTGGTCAAACGATCATCTCTGGTATGGGTGAGCTTCACCTTGATATCCTCGTTGACCGTATGCGTCGCGAATTCAAAGTAGAAGCTAACGTTGGTGCACCACAAGTTGCTTACCGTGAAACAATCCGTGGCGCTGCGAAGATCGATTCGAAATTCGTTCGTCAGTCTGGTGGACGCGGTCAGTACGGTCACGTTGTCGTAGAATTCGAGCCGAACGAAGAAGGCGCTGGATTCGAGTTCGAGAACAAGATCGTCGGTGGTGTTGTACCACGTGAATACGTCCCAGCTGTTCAAAACGGGATTGAAGAAGCTCTCGAAAACGGTATCCTCGCTGGTTACCCAGTAGTAGACGTTAAAGCTCGCCTCGTATTCGGATCGTACCACGATGTCGACTCGAACGAGATGGCGTTTAAAGTTGCTGCTTCGATGGCGGTTAAACAACTTAAGGACCAAGCGAAAGCTGTCATCCTTGAGCCAATGATGCGTGTTGAAGTTGTTATCCCAGAAGAATACATGGGTGACATCATGGGTGACGTAACGTCACGCCGTGGACGCGTAGAAGGTATGGAAGCTCGCGGTAACGCACAAGTCGTTAAAGCGATGATTCCACTTTCAGAAATGTTCGGTTACGCAACATCACTTCGTTCACGTACACAAGGACGCGGAACGTACTCGATGCACTTCGATCACTACGAAGAAGTACCGAAATCAATTGCTGAAGAAATCGTCAAAAAAGCGAACGGCTAATAACGGTTGTATCGCTAGATTGATTGTTGTAAGCTAAGGAGGACGTATGTTAAAAGTAACCTACGTCTTCCTAGTTAAATAAAAACTAATCGTTTAATAGAGGAGGAATCTAGAATGGGTAAAGAAAAATTCGACCGTTCTAAACCGCACGTTAACGTTGGTACAATCGGCCACGTCGACCACGGTAAAACAACTTTGACTGCAGCAATCTCTGCTGTACTTTCACGTGCACAAGGTAAAACAGCTACTAAGTTTGACCAAATCGATGGTGCTCCAGAAGAGCGCGAGCGCGGTATCACAATCGCAACAGCTCACATCGAGTACGAAACTGACAAGCGTCACTACGCACACGTTGACTGCCCAGGACACGCTGACTATGTTAAAAACATGATCACTGGTGCTGCTCAAATGGACGGCGCGATCCTCGTTGTATCTGCAACAGATGGTCCAATGCCACAAACACGTGAGCACATCCTTCTTTCACGTCAAGTAGGTGTTCCTTACATCGTAGTCTTCATGAACAAAGTTGACATGGTAGACGACGAAGAGCTCCTCGAACTCGTTGAAATGGAAATCCGTGAACTTCTTTCTGAATACGACTTCCCAGGCGACGACCTCCCTGTAATCAAAGGTTCTGCACTTGGCGCACTTAACGGTGAAGCTCAGTGGGAAGAAAAAGTTATGGAACTCATGAACGCTGTTGATGAGTACATCCCAGAACCAGTTCGTGACACAGACAAAGACTTCATGATGCCTGTAGAGGACGTATTCTCAATCACTGGTCGTGGTACTGTAGCGACTGGTCGTGTTGAGCGTGGTGTTCTCCGCGTCAACGACGAGATCGAAATCGTTGGTCTTACAGAAGAAACTAAGAAAACTGTATGTACTGGTGTAGAGATGTTCCGTAAGCTTCTTGACTATGCTGAAGCTGGCGACAACATCGGTGCACTTCTCCGTGGTGTATCACGTGACGACATCGAGCGTGGACAAGTACTTGCTAAGCCGGGTTCAATCACACCACACTCTAAATTCAAAGCATCAATCTACGTTCTTTCTAAAGAAGAGGGTGGCCGTCACACGCCATTCTTCGCGAACTACCGCCCGCAGTTCTACTTCCGTACAACTGACGTAACAGGTATCGTTCACCTTCCAGAAGGTACTGAAATGGTAATGCCAGGAGACAACATCGAGTTGACGATCGAATTGATTTCTACAATCGCGATCGAAGACGGTACACGTTTCTCTATCCGTGAGGGTGGCCGTACTGTAGGTGCTGGTTCAGTAACAGAAATCATCGAGTAATCGATTGATTCAACTGAACAACTTCAAGCAGTCCGCAATATGCGGGCTGCTTTTTTGTGTTTTCCTATGGTCGTGGTAATATGAAACATACGAGAAAGGAGTGGCGTCATGTTAAAACAGTTGGAGACGATTTGTCGTTTAAACGGGATTGATTATCGGATTGGCGGTTCGCAACTTTTAAAGCATCATGGAATCGTCGATGTGACCAATGACATCGATTTGTTCGTAGAGCCGGATCAGTTTGAACGGTTGGATGAGGTCTTGAGTCGTGCCGGAGAGAAACGGTCATCTGAACCACATGAAGCATACTTGACGACTTACTTTGGGGAGTATGTGTTTGAGGGGGATGACGTTGACGTCATGTCCAGTTTTCGGATGAAGTGCACGGACGGGATTTATACACATCCTTATATAGAAGGAGAAGGGAACTGGATGCACCTCGAAGAGTGGGTTGTGCTTTACACAGTCATTGGTCGAGAGGACAAATTGACGCGTTTGGTGCAATATTTCGAGACACATCCCATCAAGGCGGGCATCATCCACACTTGTTTAAAGCGGGCGCCACATTCGGTCATCGAAGCGGTGACAGAGCGGTTTGGAGAGGTTATGAAACGCTAGGTCGAGTTGACATGGGAGTTCGTTTGAAAAATAGTTCAATAAAAGAATGAATTTTCTCTTGCAAAAGCTCGCGAATCTTGTTACATTAGGGAACGTTGAGCAACTCATCAGACAACCGGCAACTTCAAAAATCTAATCTTGCATTCCATGACCAGATTAGATATAATGATTAAGTGTTTGTGCGAGTGGTGAGAGACTTTACAGCAGAAAATGGGTCCAATCGTTGATTTGCAATGATCGGATACCTCTGCTGACACAAGCACGCTGCGTTGAAGCGGGAGGTTATGACACGCCAGGCAGCATTGCCATGGCCGGTGTGGAAATTTCCGCGGAGAATTGTCTATTTTAAAAGTAGGCGACAAAGGAGGGAAATAAACATGGCAAATGAAAAAATTCGTATTCGTTTAAAAGCATATGACCATCGCGTTCTCGATCAATCAGCTGAGAAGATCGTTGACACTGCGAAGCGTTCAGGTGCAAAGGTATCGGGTCCAATCCCGCTCCCAACTGAAAAATCGGTTTACACGATCCTTCGTGCGGTTCACAAGTACAAAGATGCTCGTGAGCAGTTCGAAATGCGTACACACAAACGCTTGATCGACATCGTAAACCCAACACCGAAAACAGTCGATTCGCTTATGCGTCTCGAGTTACCATCAGGTGTAGACATCGAAATCAAACTTTAATTCTTCATATAGTAGATACTAGCCAGAAGAGACAATTAATTATTAACAGGAGGTGTATCTCATGGCTAAAGGAATCTTAGGAACAAAACTTGGTATGACTCAAATCTTCAACGAAGCAGGCGAAGTAGTACCAGTAACAGTAGTTGCTGTAGAAGGTAACGTTGTTCTTCAACTTAAAACAGTTGACACAGACGGTTACGAAGCAGTTCAACTTGGTTTCGGAGACATCAAAGAATCACGTCAAAACAAACCATCAAAAGGTCACGCTGCGAAAGCAAACGCGACACCTAAGCGCTTCATCAAAGAGGTTCGTACTTCAGTAGAAGGATACGAAATCGGTCAAGAGATTAAGGCAGACATTTTCGCTGCAGGTGAATTAGTAGACGTAACAGGTACATCGAAAGGTAAAGGATTCCAAGGTGCGATCAAGCGTCACGGACAATCACGTGGACCAATGGCCCACGGTTCGCGCTACCACCGTCGTCCTGGTTCGATGGGTCCTGTCGCTCCTAACCGCGTATTCAAAGGGAAGCTTCTTCCTGGTCAAATGGGTGGAGAGCGTAAAACAATTCAAAACCTTGAAATCGTTAAAGTTGATGTGGAACGCGGCCTTCTCCTCGTGAAAGGTGCTATCCCAGGCGCTCGTAAATCGAACGTCATCATCAAAACAGCGGTCAAAGGTAACTAATTAACTGCACGGAAAGGAGGAATTACGAATGCCTAAAGTAGCTTTGCTTAACCAAACAGGTTCAAATGTTGGCGAAATCGAATTGGCAGAAGCCATCTTCGGAATCGAGCCAAACGAATCAGTACTTTATGACGCAATCGTCATGCAACAAGCATCACGCCGTCAAGGTACTCACGATACGAAAGGTCGCTCGGAAGTACGCGGTGGCGGCCGTAAACCATGGAAACAAAAGGGAACTGGTCGTGCGCGCCAAGGTTCTATCCGCTCACCACAATGGGTTGGTGGTGGTACAGTCTTCGGTCCAACACCACGTTCATACTCTTACAAACTTCCTAAAAAGGTTCGTCGTTTAGCACTTCTCTCGGCTCTTTCGTCGAAAGTACAAAACAACGAATTCATCGTCCTCGAAGGCCTTGCTTTCGATGCACCAAAAACAAAAGATATGGCTGCTGTACTCAACAGCTTATCAGTAGAACGTAAGGCTCTTGTAGTCACAGCGGACTACAATGAGACTATCGCTCTCGCAGCTCGTAACATCCCAGGAGTGACTGTGATCGACGCAGCAGGCGTAAACGTTCTTGACCTCGTTGCTAACGACAAAGTCATCTTCACTAAAGATGCGGTTGCGAAGGTAGAGGAGGTGCTTGCATAATGGCTCAAGCATACGATATCATCAAACGTCCGATCATCACTGAGCGTTCAGTTAGCCTCATGGAAGCTAACAAATACGTTTTCGAAATCGACGTAAAAGCGACTAAATCGCAAGTGAAACACGCTATCGAAACAATCTTCAACGTGAAAGTTGCTTCGGTAAACACAATGAACTACAAACCGAAAGCGAAACGTGTCGGTCGTCACGCTGGTTACACAGCTCGCCGTAAAAAAGCGATCGTAACTCTTGCAGAAGGCAACACAATCGACTTCCTCGGTTAATTAACTACCTTAGAAGAAAAGGAGGGAATCCTCGATGGCAATCAAAAAGTTTAAGCCGACCACTAACGGTCGTCGTAACATGACATCTCTCGACTTTGCAGAGATCACAACGAATCGCCCTGAAAAATCGTTAACTGAAAAGCTTTCGAAAAAAGGCGGACGTAACAACCAAGGTCGCTTGACTGTTCGTCACCAAGGTGGCGGTCACAAGCGTAAATACCGTATCATCGATTTCAAACGTAACAAAGATGGCGTTGCAGGACGCGTAGCAACGATCGAATACGATCCAAACCGTTCAGCAAACATCGCACTCATCAACTATGTAGATGGTGAGAAACGTTACATCCTCGCTCCTAAGGGCATCAAAGTAGGCATGGAAATCATGTCTGGTCCTGAAGCGGATATCAAAGTGGGGAACGCTCTTCCACTCGTAAACATCCCTGTCGGTACAACAATCCACAACATCGAGCTTAAGCCTGGTAAAGGCGGTCAGCTTGTTCGTGCGGCTGGTGCATCGGCACAAATCCAAGGACGTGACGGCAAGTACGTCATCGTTCGTCTTCAATCAGGTGAATCACGCTTGTTCCTCGGCACTTGCCGCGCGACAATCGGTTCAGTTGGTAACGAAGAACACGAACTCGTAAACATCGGTAAAGCAGGACGTTCACGTTGGTTAGGCAAGCGCCCAACAGTACGTGGTTCTGTAATGAACCCGGTTGATCACCCACACGGTGGTGGTGAAGGTCGTGCGCCAATCGGTCGTTCGGGCCCACTTACTCCTTGGGGTAAACCAGCTCTTGGTCTTAAGACTCGTAAGAAAAACAAATCGAGCGACATGTACATCCTTCGTCGCCGTAAGAAATAATTACTACATGATTCTCGGGCGGTTCGAAAGGGCCGTTCCCGAATCATTCCAAAGGGAGGTTCTAACATGGGTCGCAGCTTGAAAAAAGGTCCATTCGCAGATCACCACTTACTCGCTAAAGTTGACAAACTCAACGAATCTGGTGAGAAGCAAGTCATCAAAACTTGGTCACGTCGCTCGACGATCTTCCCAGAATTCATGGGTCACACGTTCGGTGTGCACGATGGTCGTAAACACGTACCAGTATTCGTGACAGAAGACATGGTTGGTCACAAACTTGGTGAATTCGCTCCAACACGCACTTACAAAGGTCACGGATCAGACAAGAAAACGAAACGGTAATTTGAGGGGAGGTCAAATCCATGCAAGCTAAAGCATCAGCTAATATGGTCCGTCTTGCTCCTCGCAAAGCACGTCTCGTTGTAGACTTAATTCGCGGGAAACAAGTCGGCGAAGCGCTCTCTGTCCTTGCTCACACAAACAAGGCAGCATCGCCAATCGTTGAGAAAGTATTAAAATCAGCGATTGCTAACGCAGAGCACAACTACGATATGAACATTGAGAACCTCGTTGTAACAGAAGCTTTTGTCAACGAAGGTCCAACACTCAAACGCTTCCGCCCACGTGCGATGGGTCGCGCAAGCCGCATTAACAAACGCACAAGCCACATCCACATCGTGGTAACTGAGAAATAAGGAGGGATATGTAGTGGGTCAAAAGGTAAATCCGCACGGTCTTCGCGTTGGTGTTATCAAAGACTGGGATTCGCGTTGGTACGCTGAGAAAGACTACGCTGATCTCCTTCATGAAGACTTCGTTATTCGTGAATACATCGAAAACAAAATGAAGGATGCTAGTGTTTCTAAAGTTGAAATCGAACGCGCTGCAAACCGCGTGAACATTTCGCTTCACACTGCGAAGCCAGGTATGGTAATCGGTAAAGGTGGTTCTGAAATCGAATCACTCCGTAAACACATTACAAAAATCGCTGACGGAAAACGCGTTCACATCAACGTTGTTGAAGTGAAAAACGCTGACGCTGTTGCGAAGCTTGTAGCAGAAAACATTGCTCGTCAATTGGAAGGTCGTGTATCATTCCGTCGTGCAATGAAACAATCAATTCAACGTTCGATGCGTACTGGCATCAAAGGGATCAAAACAGAAGTTTCTGGTCGTCTTGGTGGCGCTGATATCGCTCGTTCAGAGAAATACTCGGAAGGAACAGTTCCACTTCACACACTCCGTGCCGACATCGACTACGGAACAGCTGAAGCTGACACAACTTACGGTAAAATCGGCGTAAAAGTTTGGTTATACCACGGTGAAGTTCTTCCAACAAAAAACAACACAGCGAAAAACGCTGAATAATAAACACTCTTTCAGGAAGGAGGCAACACACTATGTTGTTACCTAAACGCGTGAAATATCGTCGTGTACACCGTGGTAAAATGCGCGGGAATGCTAAACGCGGCACAACTGTACACTTCGGTGAGTTCGGTCTCCAAGCTCTCGAAGCGAGCTGGATTACAAACCGTCAAATCGAATCAGCACGTATTGCAATGACACGTTATATGAAACGTGGTGGTAAAGTGTGGATCAAGATCTTCCCACACAAGCCGTACACTAAAAAGCCTCTCGAAGTCCGAATGGGTTCGGGTAAAGGTGCTCCAGAAGGCTGGGTAGCTGTAGTTAAGCCTGGCAAAGTAATGTTCGAAATCGCAGGTGTATCTGAGGAAGTGGCACGTGAGGCACTTCGTCTTGCATCGCACAAACTTCCAGTAAAATGTAAGTTCGTGAAACGTGAAGAAAATGGTGGTGATACGAATGAAAGCAACTGATCTCCGTCAATCAACAACTGAAGAGCTCAACGGTAAAGTGGGCGAGTGGAAAGAAGAACTCTTTAACCTTCGCTTCCAACTTGCTACAGGTCAGCTTGAGAATCCTGCTCGTATCCGTGAAGTACGCAAGTCGATTGCGCGTGCTAAAACGATTCTTCGTGAACGCGAACTCGGCATCAACAACGGCTAATTACATCGGATTCTTGAGAGGAGGTAACACTCATGGAACGCAACAACCGTAAAGTGTTCACTGGTCGCGTCGTGTCTGACAAAATGGACAAAACGATCGTCGTCGCAGTAGAAACAAAGGTTCGTCATAAACTTTATGGCAAACGTGTAAACTACACGAAGAAATATAAAGCACACGATGAGAACAACGTCGCTAAAGTGGGCGATATCGTTCGCATCGCGGAAACACGTCCTCTTTCTAAAGACAAACGTTTCCGTCTTGTAACAGTAGTAGAAGAATCAGTAATCATCTAATAACAGTTCGGATTTATTAAACATCCGGAGGGAGGTACACTCGCATGATTCAACAAGAATCTCGCTTGAAAGTAGCAGACAACTCTGGCGCGCGTGAACTGTTGACAATTAAGGTTCTCGGTGGTTCTGGTCGTAAGACTGCAAACATCGGTGACATCATCGTCGCAACGGTAAAACAAGCAACACCAGGTGGCGTTGTTAAAAAAGGTGACGTTGTCAGAGCAGTTGTCGTTCGTACAAAACGCGGCGCTCGTCGTAAAGATGGTTCGTACATCCGTTTCGATGAGAACGCAGCAGTCATTATCAAAGATGACAAGAGCCCACGCGGCACACGGATCTTCGGGCCAGTTGCACGTGAACTTCGTGAAAAAGAATTCATGAAGATCGTTTCGTTGGCACCGGAAGTACTTTAATTTCCAATTTCAATCCTATAAGGAGGTGCGCAAACGATGCATGTTAAAAAAGGCGATACAGTCCAGGTAATGTCTGGTAAAGATAAAGGCAAGCAAGGGGTTATCCTCAAAGCTATGCCAAGCAAAAACCGCGTAGTGGTTGAAGGCGTAAACGTGATGAAAAAACACTCTAAACCTTCACAAGCGAATCCACAAGGCGGGATCCTTGAGATCGAAGCACCAATTCACGTCTCGAACGTAATGCCACTCGACCCTAAAACTGGCAAACCAACTCGCGTTGGTTTCAAAGTAGTCGATGGTAAAAAAGTTCGTGTCGCGAAATCGGGCGAATCACTCGATAAATAAGAAGAACGTGACGAAAGGAGGTCCATTCGACTATGAACCGTTTGCAAGAGAAGTATAAAAGCGACATCGTGAAAGCGATGATGGATAAATTCAACTATGACTCGGTCATGCAAGTACCGAAAATCGAAAAGATCGTCATCAACATGGGTGTAGGTGATGCTGTTTCGAACTCAAAAGCACTTGACATGGCAGTTGAAGAATTAACAATTCTTTCAGGTCAAAAACCACTCGTAACGAAAGCGAAGAAATCAATCGCTGGTTTCAAGCTTCGTGAAGGTATGCCAATCGGTGCGAAGGTTACACTTCGTGGCGAGCGTATGTACGATTTCCTCGACAAATTGGTAACTGTTTCACTTCCACGTGTACGTGACTTCCGCGGTGTATCGAAGAAAGCATTCGACGGACGCGGTAACTACACGCTTGGCGTGAAAGAGCAACTTATTTTCCCTGAGATCGATTACGATAAAGTATCTAAAGTACGCGGTATGGACATCGTTGTTGTTACAACAGCAAACACAGACGAAGAAGCACGTGAATTGCTCACACTTCTCGGTATGCCATTCCAAAAATAATCTAGAGGGAGGTCGACAACATGGCTAAAAAGTCAATGGTGAATCGCGAACTTAAACGCGAGAAACTCGTTGCCCAGTACGCTGAAAAGCGTGCGAAGTTGAAAGCTGAAGGCGATTATATCGGACTCAGCAAATTGCCACGTAACTCGTCACCTGTACGCTTGCACAACCGTTGCAGCATCACAGGTCGTCCGCATGGTTACATGGGTAAATTCGGGATCAGCCGTATCAAGTTCCGTGATCTTGCATACAAAGGTCAAATCCCTGGTGTTAAAAAAGCAAGCTGGTAATCCACTAACAGTGTGAAAGGAGGTACATCGCATGGTAATGACAGACCCTATTGCAGATATGCTTACACGTATCCGTAACGCTAACATGGTTCGCCATGAAAAAATGGAGCTTCCAGCTTCGAACATTAAACGTGAGATCGCTGAAATCCTTAAGCGTGAAGGTTTCATTCGCGATGTTGAATATATCGAGGACGCTAAACAAGGTACACTTCGTCTTTTCCTTAAATATGGAGCAAGCAACGAACGTGTAATCACTGGTCTCAAACGTATTTCGAAACCAGGTCTTCGCGTATACGCAAAAGCTGATGAAGTGCCTAAAGTACTCGGAGGACTCGGAATCGCAGTTCTTTCGACATCTAAAGGTCTTATGACTGATAAAGAAGCTCGCCAACAACAAGTCGGCGGCGAAGTGCTCGCCTACATCTGGTAAGTCACTTTTCTAACAAGAACGGAGGTGTAATCAATGTCACGTATTGGTAAAAAACCAGTTACGATTCCTGCTGGCGTTACTGTAACAGTTGCTAATGACAACACGGTCACAGTAAAAGGTGCTAAAGGTGAACTTTCGCTTTCAGCTAACCCGGCATTGGAAATCAAAGTTGAAGAGAACGAATTGACGGTTGTTCGTCCAGACGAATCGAAAGAAAGCCGCACAATTCACGGTACGACACGTGCCCTTATTGCCAACATGGTACAAGGTGTGTCGAACGGATTCCAAAAAACACTTGAGATCTCGGGGGTTGGTTACCGTGCTACTAAGCAAGGTAACAAACTCGTCCTCAACCTCGGCTACTCGCACCCAATCGAGTACGTTGCTGAGGAAGGTATCGAAATCGAAGTTCCTTCAAACACGCAAATCATCGTAAAAGGGATTAACAAAGAGCGCGTCGGTCACGTTGCTGCTCAAATCCGCTCGTACCGTGCTCCAGAACCTTACAAAGGTAAAGGTGTTCGTTACTCTGATGAACGTATTCGCCGTAAAGAAGGTAAAACTGGTAAGTAATTCGTCACGAAATGAACGGAAAGGAGTGGCATAAATGATCACAAAGGCAGATAAAAATGCAGTTCGTAAAAAACGTCATGCTCGCGTACGTCGTACGATCTCGGGGACAGCAGTTCGTCCACGTTTGAACGTATTCCGTTCGAGCAAGCACATTTACGTTCAACTTATCGATGACGCGTCACAAACAACGCTTGTGTCTGCATCTTCGAAAGATAAAGCTCTCGATCTTACAAATGGCGGTAACGTTGAAGCAGCGAAAGCTGTTGGTAAACTTGCTGCAGAACGTGCACTCGAGAAAGGTATCGACACAGTTGTGTTCGACCGTGGTGGATACCTCTATCATGGCCGCGTCAAAGCTGTTGCAGAAGCAGCTCGTGAAGCAGGTCTTAAATTCTAATAAAAAGGAGGGGACACTCGATGCGCCAGTTAGACGTTAACATGGAACAACTTGAAGAACGCGTTGTTACCGTAAACCGCGTCGCGAAAGTCGTAAAAGGTGGCCGCCGCTTCCGTTTTGCTGCTCTCGTAGTCGTAGGTGACAAAAATGGTCACGTCGGTTTCGGTACAGGTAAGGCACAAGAGGTGCCAGAAGCGATTCGCAAGGCTATTGAAGCCGCTAAGAAAAACATGGTACAAGTACCTATGGTTGGTACAACAATTCCACACGAAATCACAGGAGTATTCGGAGCAGGTCGTGTATTCATGAAACCAGCTTCTGAAGGTACTGGGGTTATCGCTGGTGGTCCAGTTCGTGCGGTGCTCGAACTTGCAGGTGTAGGTGACATCCTTTCGAAATCGTTAGGTTCAAACACACCGATCAACATCGTCCGTGCGACGGTACAGGGCTTGACTGAGCTCAAAAAAGCAGAGGAAGTTGCTAAACTACGTGGTAAAAGCGTAGAAGAACTTCTTAACTAAGGGAGGGAACTAGACATGGCGAAACTCGCAATCACCCTCACACGCAGCACAATTGGTCGTCCGGAAGGTCAGCGTGTTACTGTACGTACACTCGGTCTTCGCAAAATGCATCAAACGGTCGTTGTCCCAGACAACGTCGCGATGCGCGGTATGATCAATAAAGTGTCGCACCTTGTGACTGTAAAAGAAATCAACGAATAATAAAGATTTTAATAAATAAGGAGGTGCCATTATGAAACTCCATGAATTGAAGCCAACTCCAGGTTCACGTCACGAACGTAACCGTGTCGGTCGCGGTATGGCGACTGGTAACGGTAAAACTTCTGGTCGTGGACACAAAGGTCAAAAAGCTCGTTCGGGCGGTGGCGTTCGTCCAGGATTTGAAGGTGGACAAAACCCACTTTACCGTCGTCTTCCAAAACGCGGTTTCAACAACCCAACTCGTAAAGAGTACGCGGTTGTTTCCCTAGACACGCTTAACCGTTTCGAAGCAGGTACTGAAGTTACTCCAGAACTCTTAATCGAGACTGGTGTTGTCAGCTCTGCAAAAGACGGAATCAAAGTCCTTGCTAACGGCAAGCTTGAAACTAAATTGACTGTAAAAGCCAACAAGTTCTCGGGTGCAGCGAAAGAAGCGATCGAAGCAGCTGGCGGTACAGTTGAGGTGATCTGATGTTTCAGACGATCTCCAATATGTGGCGCGTGAAAGATATTCGACAGCGTATTCTCTTCACACTCGCAATCATCATCATTTTCCGCATCGGGGCTCATATCCCGGTGCCGATGGTGAATACGGATGTGTTGCGTTTTGACTCAGGAGGTCTTCTTGACTTCTTGAACTTGTTTGGAGGAAATGCTTTACAGAACTTCTCCCTGTTCGCAATGGGGATCATGCCGTACATTACGGCATCGATCGTTGTTCAACTTTTACAAATGGACGTCGTTCCGAAGTTTGCCGAATGGGCTAAACAAGGAGAGGCGGGTCGTAAAAAGTTAGCGACGGTCACGCGCTATGGGACGATCATCTTAGGATTTGTCCAAGCGACTTCATTGTCGTTTGGATTTAACCGCCTCTACCCAGGTCTCGTCAATGAGACATGGGGAACGGCGACTTACTTTGTGATCGCGATTGTACTCACTGCGGGTACAGCGTTCTTGATGTTCCTTGGTGAAATGACAACGGAGAAAGGTGTTGGGAATGGTATTTCCATCATTATCTTCGCCGGTATTGTTGCTGGGTTCCCAAGAATCTTTACGCAGATTTATGAAACAAAACTCCAAAACGCTGGAGATGCATTGTTCATTAATATCGTTTACTTGGTTGTATTGGCCCTTGTTATTTTGGCTGTGACGGTTGGGATCATTTATGTTCAACAAGCGGCACGCAAAATTCCAATCCAATATGCAAAACGCACGGCGAACCGTACCCCTGTGGGCGGCCAGTCGACGCACTTGCCAATCAAGCTAAACGCTGCAGGTGTTATCCCGGTTATCTTCGCGATTTCCTTCATGGTAACACCACCAACTGTTGCAAGCTTCATTGCTTCTCCAGAGACAACGCAAAAGTTACAAACGTACTTTGACACGACGGCGCCAATCGGAATGTCGATTTACGTTGCGTTAATCATTGCGTTCTCTTACTTCTATACATTTGTTCAGGTTAACCCAGAACAGATGGCAGAAAACCTGCAGAAGCAAGGTGGTTATATTCCTGGGATTCGTCCTGGGGCGCAAACAGAACAGTACATCACGAAGTTACTGTATCGATTGACTTTCTTCGGAGCGATCTTCTTATCGCTTGTGGCGATCATGCCGACAATCTTCATTAAGCTTGCCGGTCTTCCAACTTCCGTTCAAATCGGAGGGACGAGCTTATTGATCGTCATCGGGGTAGCCCTCGAAACGATGAAACAAATCGAGAGTCAACTTGTAAAACGACACTATAAAGGCTTTATCCGTTAAAGCGGAAGGAAGGGTCAACCCTTCCTTCCTGTCGTGTTTACAAGCCCTTCGTGAAAATCAAAACTGGAGGCTAACCGAGATGAATCTAGTACTCATGGGCTTACCGGGTGCTGGGAAAGGGACTCAAGCGGCTAAAATCGTAGAAGAGTACCAAATCCCTCACATTTCGACAGGCGACATGTTTCGTGCGGCAATCAAAGGCGGAACGCCACTCGGTAAAGAAGCCAAGTCATTCATGGATAAAGGTGAACTCGTACCGGATGAGGTAACAATCGGAATCGTACGTGAGCGTCTTAGCCAAGATGACACTGAAAAAGGTTTCTTACTCGATGGATTCCCGCGTACTGTTGCTCAAGCAGAGGCACTCGAAAGTTTGCTTAAAGATTTGGGGAAACAGATTGACCACGTCGTCAATATCGATGTGGATGCGGAAATTCTCGTTCCACGCTTGACAGGTCGTTGGATCTGCCCAACGTGTGGCGCGACATATCACGTGATCTTCAACCCACCAAAAGTGGAAGGCATCTGTGATGTGGATGGGTCGGCTCTCATGCAACGTGAAGACGATAAAGAGGAAACGGTCCGCCGTCGCCTTGACGTCAACATCGAGCAATCGAAACCACTCATTGACTTTTACGCTGAAAAAGGGTATCTTCGTACATTGGATGGAGATCGTCCAATCGATGTCGTATATGCCGATGTCAAAGCATTACTCGGTGATACTGAATGATCATCACGAAGACGCCTCGTGAAATTGCGATTATGCGTGAGGCTGGGCAAATTGTTGCTCGAACGCACCAGGTGCTCAAACAGCACATAAAACCAGGAATCACGACGCTTGAGCTCGACCAGATTGCGGAAGATTACATTCGCAGCCAAGGTGCGACGCCATCGTTTAAAGGCTATAACGGTTTTACCGGTAGTGTTTGCGCTTCGGTGAATGAAGAGCTTGTTCATGGCATTCCAGGAAAACGGGTATTGAAAGATGGAGATATTATCTCAATCGACATCGGTGCCTACTATAATGGATACCATGGAGATTCCGCTTGGACTTATCCAGTGGGAACAATCTCAGAAGAGACACAGCGGCTACTTGACGTAACCGAAGAAAGTCTGTATAAAGGATTGGAGCACGCCAAGGCTGGAGGGCGATTGACAGATATTTCGCATGCGATTCAAGCATATGTTGAATCACATGATTTCTCTGTCGTCCGCGAATACGTCGGTCATGGTGTTGGACAAGATTTGCATGAAGAACCGCAAATTCCACACTATGGTCCACCGGGGAAAGGGCCGCGCCTGAAGACTGGGATGACGTTAGCTATTGAACCAATGGTTAATGCTGGTCAACGCTATGTTCGAACACTGGCTGATAACTGGACAGTTGTCACAGTGGACGGTAGCATGTGCGCCCACTTTGAGCACACCATCGCCATCACAGACGATGGATACGAGATTTTAACGAAACTCGATTCCGGTGAATGAGGCTCTATTGTTTCATACTGATCCATTTTGGATCCTTCTCTCACAGTAGATGGCAATAGATCGTCTGTGCTCCTAAAGATCTTCATATAGAAAGGGGAATAAATGATGGCGAAACAAGATGTCATTGAAGTGGAAGGCACTGTTGTCGAACCACTTCCGAACGCAATGTTTAAAGTGGAGTTAGAAAACGGCCACACGGTGCTCGCGCACGTCTCAGGGAAAATTCGGATGCACTACATTCGGATCCTTCCAGGTGACCGCGTAACTGTTGAGTTGTCTCCATACGACTTGACTCGCGGGCGGATTACGTACCGTTATAAGTAACTCCGATTTTTCCAGGAGGAGGGTATACTCATGAAAGTAAGACCGTCGGTAAAACCGATTTGCGAAAAATGTAAAGTTATTCGCCGTAAGGGTAAAGTAATGGTAATTTGCGAAAACCCGAAACACAAACAAAAACAAGGTTAATTTCAGAGGAGGTGCACACATGGCACGTATTGCTGGTGTAGATATTCCACGCGAAAAACGTATCGTTATTTCGCTCACATACATCTATGGTATTGGTAAAACAAAAGCACAAGAAATTTTGAAGGCTGCTAACGTTTCTGAAGAGACACGCACACGCGACCTTACTGAAGATGAACTCAACCGTATCCGTGAGGCAATTGACGGAATCAAAGTTGAAGGTGACCTTCGTCGTGAAGTTTCACTTAACATCAAACGTTTGATCGAGATCGGCGCATACCGCGGTATCCGTCATCGCCGTAGTCTCCCTGTTCGCGGTCAAAACACGAAGAACAACTCGCGTACTCGTAAAGGCCCACGCCGTACAGTAGCGAACAAGAAGAAGTAAAGGAGGGAATTGAACAATGGCGAAACGTAAGCAAAACGTACGTTCTAAACGTAAAGTTAAAAAACATGTTGAAGTCGGTGTGGTACACATCCGTTCTACATTCAACAACACAATCATTACAATCACTGACACGCAAGGTAACGCGATCTCATGGGCTACTTCTGGTAACCTTGGATTTAAAGGATCACGTAAATCGACTCCGTTCGCAGCACAAATGGCTGCTGAAACTGCAGCGAAAGTTGCAATGGACAACGGTATGCGTACAGTAGAAGTTAACGTTAAAGGTCCTGGTGCTGGACGTGAAGCGGCTATCCGTGCGCTCCAAGCTACTGGTCTCGAAGTTACTGCAATCCGTGACGTAACTCCAGTTCCGCACAACGGTTGCCGCCCTCCGAAACGTCGCCGCGTATAATCGCTTGAACGTGTGAGGGGCTTACCTAGCACGACAGCTTATACTTTAGCAGTTCAAACTGCACGGCAGGATATACTCAAGGAGGGGTTCAGATGATCGAGATTGAAAAACCAAAGATCGAAACGGTCGAAATCAGCGAGGACGCTACGTTTGGTAAATTCGTAGTAGAACCGCTTGAACGTGGATATGGCACTACTCTCGGTAACTCACTACGTCGAATTCTATTGTCATCGCTCCCAGGTGCAGCGGTAACAGCGGTTCAAATCGATGGCGTGCTTCACGAGTTCTCTACGATTGACGGTGTCGTCGAAGACGTTACTCAAATCGTACTAAACCTCAAGAAGTTAGCACTCAAAGTGTACTCGGAAGAAGAGAAAACGCTTGAGATTAACGTTTCAAGTGCCGGTGCTGTCACTGCGGCAGACATTACCCATGATAGCGACGTTGAAATCTTGAATCCTGAGCTCCACATCGCGACTCTCGCTGACAATGCGACGCTTCGCATGCGTTTGACTGCTCGCCGTGGTCGTGGTTACGTCCAGGCAGAAGATAACAAACGTGATGATATGCCGATTGGGG
Source organism: Exiguobacterium sp. s34 (assembly GCF_018617435.1). NCBI lineage: Bacteria > Bacillati > Bacillota > Bacilli > Caryophanales > Exiguobacterium > Exiguobacterium sp. s34. Next base: position 46,199 of record NZ_JACSKE010000009.1, read on the forward strand.
TCATTCCAATCGATTCGATCTATACACCGATTCAACGCGTGAACTACGAAGTAGATAAAACACGTGTCGGTCAAGACGCTAGCTTTGATAAGCTTTTATTAGACGTGTGGACAGATGGTTCAATTCGTCCGGAAGAAGCTGTATCATTAGGAGCTAAAATTTTGACTGAACACTTGAACATCTTCGTTGGTTTGACAGATGAGGCTCTCAACGCAGAAATTATGGTCGAGAAAGAAGAAGACCAAAAAGAAAAAGTACTCGAAATGACGATTGAAGAACTCGATCTCTCAGTTCGTTCGTACAACTGCTTGAAGCGCGCTGGCATCAACACTGTTCAAGAACTCGCAAACAAATCAGAGGAAGAGATGATGAAAGTTCGTAACCTCGGACGTAAATCACTCGAAGAAGTTCAACACAAGTTGGACGAACTCGGTTTGGGCTTGCGTAAAGAAGACTAAGTTCAACCGAAGGAGGGAAATGTAATGGCTTATTCGAAACTTGGCCGTACAAGCTCGCAACGCAAGGCGCTTTTGCGTGATCTTGCAACTGACCTAATCATCAACGAGCGCATTCAAACAACTGAACAAAAAGCGAAAGAACTTCGCCCAGTCGTTGAAAAATTGATCACTCTTGGGAAACGTGGCGATCTTCATGCCCGTCGTCAAGTAGCTTCATTCGTTCGTAAGGAGAACGCTGGAGAAAAAGACGCAATCCAAAAATTGTTCGAAGACGTGGCTCCACGCTACGCTGAACGTCAAGGTGGATACACGCGCATCATGAAAGTCGGCCCACGCCGCGGTGATGGTGCAGAAGTTGTAATCATCGAACTCGTCTAATTCATTAGGCAGTCAACAGGGCATGCGGTGACGTATTGCCCTGTTTCCACATAAGAAAGGAGTCGACCCATGGAATCACAAATTATGGTACGGGACGTCGTATTTCATTACCCTGGACAGTCTGAGCCGGCACTTAACGGCCTATCGCTCGATGTATATAAAGGGGAATGGCTTGCGATTGTCGGCCATAACGGTTCTGGTAAGTCGACACTGACGAAATTGTGGAACGGGCTTCTGATTCCTGAAAAGGGGGAAGTCCGCGTCGAGACACTCGATCCGTCGAACGCCGCAGACGTGTGGGACGTTCGAACGCGGATCGGGGTCGTCTTTCAAAATCCCGACAATCAATTTGTCGGGGCGACCGTGCGCGATGATGTGGCATTTTCTCTCGAAAACATGGGACTTCCACGTCAAGAAATGGTTCGTCGAATTGATGACAGTCTAGCGCGCGTTGGATTATCGGAACTAGCGGACCGTGAACCGCATCAGTTATCCGGTGGACAAAAGCAGCGTGTTGCGATTGCTTCGGCTCTCGCAATGCGCCCGCGTGTCCTCGTGCTCGATGAAGCGACCTCGATGCTCGACCCGATTGGGCGACAAGAGGTATTACAAACGGTACGACAGCTCGTCTCGGAAGGGATGACCGTTGTCGCCATTACACACGAGCTCGACGAAGTGTTGTTTGCTGACCGTATCATTGCATTGTCGAAAGGCACGATTGCGATGACCGGTACACCTGAAGACGTGTTTCAACATCCAGATACGCTCCGTGACATTCAATTAGATGTCCCGTTTATCGTTCGGATGCAACTCGAACTGAAGGCACGTGGCATTCCACTCGATCGTCTGATGCTACAACATTCGGAGTTGGTGAACCATCTATGCCGATACGCATTGAAGAAGTAACATATCAATATCAAATGAATACTCCGTTTGAACGAACCGCGCTGCGCGATGTGAATGTAACCATTCCGTCGGGAGCGCTTGTTGCGTTTCTTGGGCATACAGGATCCGGGAAATCAACGCTCGTTCAACATATGAACGGCTTATTACGACCGACAGATGGACGTGTGGTGGTCGACGACATCACCGTTACCCCGATTCGCTCGCGTCGTGATAAAAAGCAAAATCTCTTACCGCTTCGGCGTCGCGTTGGGCTCGTCTTTCAATATCCTGAGCACCAATTGTTTGAAGAGACGGTCGAACGCGACGTCATGTTCGGTCCGCGCAATTTTGGCGCGACAGATGCCGAAGCGAAAGAGCGTGCCCATGAGGCACTTCGACTCGTCGGTTTAGATGAATCATTATGGGACCGTTCCCCATTCGACCTTTCCGGGGGTCAGATGCGCCGTGTCGCGATTGCAGGCGTCTTAGCGAGCCGTCCCGATGTCCTCATCGTGGATGAACCGACAGCGGGTCTCGATCCGATTGGAAGACGCGATATGCTGGCGTTATTTAAGCGGCTACGAGAAGAGCTGAACTTGACACTGATTCTTGTCTCACACGATATGGATGATGTGCTCACCTATGCAGAACGCGTGATTGTGATGGAACGTGGTCAGGTGGCGTTCGATGGGGACCCGTTTGAACTGTTCCAAGACGAATCGCTCGTACATCGTCTCCAGCTTGATATCCCACACGTTCTCCGATTCGCTCGCGATTTAGCGCCAACGTTTGGAGAGACGGTCATTCCGCTCGTACGAACGGAGGGCGAATTGGCGGATTGGATTGCGACGCACTTGAAAGGGGGAGCCGAATGATTATTGGTCAATATATACCGGGCCATTCTTGGCTCCATTCACTCGATGCGCGGGCAAAGACACTTTTTATTTTAGGGTTTATCCCGGTGGTGTTTTTAGCAGATAACTTATGGACGAATTTATTTCTATTAGCATTCACGCTGTTTGTGGTGAAACTATCACAACTATCGTGGCGTTATTTATGGAATGGATTACGCATGATTCTCTTCTTAATCGTCTTCACGTTGATCTTGCAGCTGTTATTTAATCGCGATGGGACACTGCTCTTTGAATTCGGGCCGATCGCAATCTATTCAGAAGGGATTCGAATGGGACTGATCGTCTCGCTCCGATTCTTCTATCTCGTCATGTTGACGACACTCGTTACGTTGACGACAACGCCAATGGAGTTGACTGACTCGATTGAAGCAGGTCTCCGACCGTTTGAGCGGATTCGTGTGCCCGCACACGAGATTGCCTTAATGTTATCGATCTCGCTTCGTTTTTTACCGACCCTTGCCGACGAGACAGACCGCATCATGAAAGCTCAACAAGCGCGAGGTGTTGATTTGATGAGCGGTCCATGGAAGTCTCGTTTAAAAGGTGTCATCCCGCTATTGATCCCGTTATTCATTTCTGCGTTTAAGCGCGCTGAAGACCTCGCCACGGCAATGGAGGCGCGTGGGTATCGTGGTGGTGAAGGACGGACGAGGTTGCGTGAGATGAAGTGGCAGACGCGTGATACGGCAGTATTACTTCTATTTGTCGCGTTAACACTCATTTTGTTTGGATTGAGAGGGATTGGATGAGACGGATTAAACTGACAGTTGCCTATGACGGGACACACTATGCGGGATATCAAGTACAGCCAAACGGGAATACGATTCAGGCCGAGATTGAGGCGGTCTTGACTCGGATGCATCGACACCCCGTCAAAATTGTCGCCTCAGGTCGTACAGACGCCCGTGTCCACGCCTTAGGACAAGTGATTCATTTTGATACAACGCTACAGATGGCGGCGGAGCGGTTCGTGAAAGCATTGAATGCGATGTTGCCGGACGACATTCTCGTCAAACAAGCAGTAGAAGTCGACAAGACGTTCCATGCTCGGTATGGGGCGAAGCGAAAAGAGTATCGCTATCATATTCGTAAGACGGAGGATCCGTTCAGAAGACACTATGCTACCACGGTGACTTACACACTTAGTCTTGACCGGATGCGTCAAGCGATGGAGCGGCTAGTCGGGACTCATGATTTTACCTCATTCTCTGTGACGAAGGCGGAGGTCGAGGATCGTGTTCGTACTATCTATGAAGCAGAAGTACTCGAAGTGGGTGATGAGATTGTATTCCGTTTCGTTGGTTCTGGCTTTTTATATAATCAAGTTCGTATTATGGTGGGGACGATTATCGAGGTGGGAAGAGGCAAGTATGAGCCTACGGACATCACCGAAATGCTGGAGGCGAAAGACCGCCGTGTGGCGGGGATTACCGCGCCCCCGCACGGTTTGTACTTGTGGAATGTGAATTATGAAAAAGTAGATTGACATTCCCTCTATAAAATCGTATTATATTCATTGGCATTTCATTTTCAAATTTAGAGATGAACCACAATCTTAGCCCCGTAAACTAGGATTATGATAAAGCATCAAAAAATTAAGTGAACAGACATTTCTAGGAGGTATTCCACATGCGCACAACATTCATGGCTAAAGCATCTGAAGTAGAACGCAAATGGCTCCTTATCGACGCAGAAGGCAAAACACTCGGTCGTTTGACTAGTGAAGTAGCATCACTTCTTCGCGGTAAGCACAAGCCGACTTTCACACCACACGTTGATTGCGGAGACCACGTCATCATCATCAACGCTGAGAAAATCAAATTGACTGGTAACAAATTGAATGACAAGATCTACTACCGTCATTCAGGTCATCCAGGCGGTTTGAAATCACAAACTGCAAAAGAGCTTCTCGCAAAACGTCCAGAGCGTATGCTTGAACTCGCGATCAAAGGGATGCTTCCAAAAGGATCACTCGGTCGTCAACAATTCAACAAACTCCACGTTTACGCTGGAACTGAACACAAGCATGAAGCACAAAAACCAGAAGTTTACGAACTTCGCGGTTAATCGAGACACAGGGAGGAACTAAACGATGGCAGATGTACGTTACTACGGAACAGGCCGCCGCAAACACTCGGTGGCTCGCGTTCACCTCGTTGCAGGTGACGGTAAAGTTGTTGTAAATGGCCGCGATATCTCAGAATACTTCGGTCATGAGACTTTAATCATGATGGCTAAATCACCACTCGTATTGACTGAAACAGAAGGTAAATACGATGTAATCGTTAACGTTAACGGTGGTGGATACACTGGACAAGCTGGAGCAATTCGCCACGGCGTATCACGTGCGCTTCTTCAAGCGGACCCAGAATTCCGTCCAAGCCTCAAAGAAAAAGGATTCTTAACTCGTGACGCTCGTATGAAAGAACGTAAAAAATACGGTCTTAAAGCAGCACGTCGCGCACCACAATTCTCGAAGCGTTAATCTTCGCGAAGTGGTTCGAACTCTCCATCCTTTTGGGTGGAGAGTTTTTTGTATAAATTAGTCGATTCCGAAGCCGTCAAGAAAACGCTTTTTTTGATATACTGATATCGAAACAGTTATAAGGGGGAAGCAATATGCTTACAGTAGAGCAAGTACGCGAGGAATTGGCGGGGCTCGTTGATCCGACGATCAACCGAACGCTTGGAGATACAGCGGGAGTCAAAGACATCCGCATTAAAGAAGACTATGTCAGTGTGAAAGTGGCACTCGGACAAACAGGGAGCGGGGAACAGCTTCAGTTACAACAAGAAATCGTCACACTGCTCAAGGGGAAAGGCTTTAAGACGGTCGGACTTCGTTTTGAAGCGTTGAATGATGAAAGTTTGAAAGAGGCAACGAAGCCGGCGATTCTTCGTGAGAATTCAGGAACGACATTTATCGCCATTGCTTCAGGTAAAGGTGGCGTAGGAAAGTCGACAGTATCTGTCAACCTCGCTGTCGCTCTTGCACGTGCCGGGAAGAAAGTCGGATTGATCGACGCGGACATTTACGGTTTCAGCGTTCCAGATATGCTTGGAATCGAAGAGCGTCCAGTCGTTCGTGGGGAAAAAATCATACCAGTTGAGCGTTTCGGCGTGAAAGTCATTTCGATGGGCTTTTTCGTTGAAGACAATGCACCGGTGATCTGGCGCGGACCGATGCTCGGGAAGATGCTCAATAATTTCTTCAATGACGTTGAGTGGGGCGACCTCGACTATCTATTACTCGACTTACCGCCAGGAACGGGAGATGTCGCACTTGATATCCATTCCATGCTCCCATCATGTCAAGAATTGATCGTGACGACACCACACGCTACAGCAGCTTTCGTTGCAGCACGTGCGGGAGCAATGGCGATTAAAACGAACCATAAACTGTTGGGTATCATTGAAAACATGGCCTACTTTGAAAGTAAGGTAACGGGTGAGAAGGAATACGTATTTGGTCATGGCGGTGGAGAAAAACTGTCAGAAGCACTGAAGAGTAAACTCCTTGCTCAAATCCCACTCGGTCAACCGTATGACAACGAGGAAGACTTTGCACCATCGGTCTATCGTGATGGGCATCCGTTTGAGCATACGTATGATGAGTTGGCGCAAGCAGTCATTCAACAAATAGAAGGGTGAATCGGTGAGAGATGAAAGTACAAGGTTTTTTACGTTTGTTTTGGACAACGCTCGTGTTTGGGACGTTGTTTGGGTTCCTAATGAATTTATTGGCGAACCCGGGTTATTTGGTCAGTCAGTCCTGGGAGGCAATTGTTACGGCACTTAGTTACTCGAGTACATGGACCGGGATCAGCATGATGGGCTTTTTCGCCTATTTAATCATCCACCGAGTCGGTCTTGACTTGTTTAGAGGACCACGTCTATGGAATCGTGTTCAAGTATTGCTGATTGCTTTCGCAATCTTTGATGCCGTTTATTTACGAATGCTCGCATTTGGGAACGACCATATGTGGCGTTATATCGGTGAGATGGTCGTATTATTAATTGTCGCTTGGGTAGTTGCTGTGAGTAAGGCGAAACAAACAAATATGAGTGCTTTCATCCCAACGCTCTTCTTGATGACGGTGATTACATTAATCGAATGGATTCCGGCTCTTCAAACAACTGATGCAATTCCATTACTTTGGCCGGCGCTCGCGACACTTGTGTTTGCGAACGCTTATCAAGTGTTAATGCTTCATCGTTTCCAACAGACTGGGCAAGTGGCCGAGTCGACTTCATCAGAATCAGGAAAGAAAAAAACTAAAAAGCAGATGTCTTCTAAGTCATCATAACGATCAACCGGTCTTGGATTGCTCCTTATCATGGGAGCAATTCAACGACTGGTTTTTTATTTTGATTGCATTAGAAGAAAAAATAAAGTTTTTTTAGAAAAACAGTTGACGGTTTTTGGCGATGCTGATATATTAATAAACGTCGCTGATGTTGTTCACGAAACAATAATCAGAAAGCGAAAAAAATAATAAAAAGTGGTTGACTTTCATAAGTCAAATCGCTATTATTAAAAAGTCGCTAACACGACAACGATTGGTCTTTGAAAACTGAACGATGAGGCAAAAAAAGTTTTACAATTTTTGAATGAAGCGCAAGCTTCGTCAATTTAAGAGCTATATCAAATTCT
>NZ_JACSKE010000010.1:0-43829 GCF_018617435.1 Exiguobacterium sp. s34
GACGAAGCTTGCGCTTCATTCAAAAATTGTAAAACTTATTTTTGCCTCATCGTTCAGTTTTCAAAGTTCGTCTGTCGCTCTTGGCGACTCTTAAAATAATACAAGTCATCGACACAGTTGTCAACCACTTTTTTTATTTCTTTCCGCTGCCATCAGCGGCAACGTTTATTACTTTACCGCACACCTTTCATTAACGCAAGGGTTTTTTATAAAGTTTTTTCAAAAAAGTTTTTAAGTGAGAGGGTTCTTCTGTTTTAATGCCTATTCTATAAGGCTTCATATACAAAAAAGAAAAGAGGAGCCAGTTTGCACATACGTACAAACTGGCTCCTCAACCATCATTTATTGTTGGTGACGCATCGTAGGGAAAAGAAGAACGTCGCGAATCGATGGTGCATTCGTCAATAACATGACAAGCCGGTCGATCCCGATTCCAAGTCCACCTGTTGGCGGCATTCCGTACTCAAGCGCCTCAAGGAAGTCGTTATCGAGTTCATGGGCCTCGTCGTTACCTGCTTCTTTTTCAAGCAATTGCGCTTCGAAGCGTTCACGTTGGTCGATTGGATCGTTCAACTCCGTGAATGCATTCGCGTGCTCGCGACGAACGATGAACAATTCAAAACGATCTGTGAAACGCGGATCGGTTTCATTCTTCTTCGCTAACGGCGATACTTCAACCGGGTGTCCCGTCACAAATGTTGGTTGAAGCAATGTTTCTTCAACTTTTTGCTCAAAGAACTCATTGACGATATGACCGAACGTCATATGATCCTGAACTTCTACGCCATGCTCTTTTGCAAGGGCACGTGCTTCTTCGTCGGACATTTGCTGCCAGAAGTCGACACCTGTTTCTTCTTTAACAAGGTTCACCATGTGTGCACGTTTCCATCCGATCCCGAGATGGATTGTATCTTCACCATATTGGACATCCGTCGTACCGAGTACTTGTTGTGCGACATGAGCCACTAATTCTTCCGTCAAATCCATGATGTCGTTGTAATCTGCATACGCTTCATACAATTCAATCATTGTGAATTCAGGGTTGTGACGTGTCGAGATCCCTTCATTACGGAAGACGCGTCCGATTTCGTATACACGTTCAAGTCCACCAACGATCAAACGTTTTAAGTGAAGTTCAATCGCGATTCGCATGTAGAGTTCCATGTCCAACGCATTATGATGCGTCAAGAACGGACGTGCCGCTGCTCCACCCGCAATCGTGTGCAACATCGGCGTTTCCACTTCTAAATATCCTTTTTGGTTCAAGAAGTTACGGATTTCAGAAATGATACGACTACGCAAAATGAACGTCTGACGTGAATCCTGGTTTGTAATCAAATCAAGATAACGTTGGCGATAGCGCTGTTCCACATCTTTCAATCCATGATATTTATCCGGAAGCGGGCGAAGCGCCTTCGTCAAGAGTTCAAACTCTTCCACATGAATCGAGAGTTCACCCACATTTGTTTTAAAGAGTTTCCCTTTGACACCGACGATATCACCGAGGTCTGATGATTTGAACAAGTCAAACGGCTCATCCCCGACATCATTTTTCCGAACGTAAATTTGAATCTGACCCGTCACATCTTGAATGTGGGCAAAGAATACTTTCCCTTTCCCACGCTTCGTCATGATCCGACCGGCTAACGTGACTTCTACGTCCTGTTCTGCCAAAGCCTCTTTTTCAATTGATTCATACTGTTCATGTAATTCACCTGCGTGCGCAGAACGATCAAAGCGGTGACCGAATGGGTCAAGACCGCGCTCGCGCATATCGGTCATCTTCTCAAAACGAACCTGCATTTGATCATTCATTTCTAACTCGTGGCTCACTATTCCATTCACTCCTCTATCCATATTGGGTTTATCCCTAACAAAAAACTGTCGACCCGATGGCCAACAGCACAGCCGAAGCCGTTCATTCGTTGTGGTGCACTTTTTCGCCAAACAAGCTTACCATAAATTAGTTCTTTTCTCTAGTTCACACTTCTGACAGTTGTCGTTCGAGTTGATCAACAAATCCATACAGGACCGCTGCGAAAGCCTCGCGTGATTCCGTTTCATTGATTTGTTTACGAATCGGACCACTGCCTTTCAGTCCTTTCAAATACCACGCCGCATGTTGACGCATTTCACGAACAGCCGTCAGCTCACCTTTAATTGCGCTCAATCGGTCGAGGTGCAACATGCAAATATCAATTTTTTCACGAGCTGCTGGTTCCGGTGGAAGTTCTCCTGTTTCGAGGTACTGAACCGTCTGATAGAGCATCCACGGGTTCCCAAGTGCAGCGCGCCCAATCATAACGGCATCCACACCGTATTGGTCAATGACACGCTTCGCGTCTTGTGGTGTGGCGATATCACCGTTCCCGATAATCGGTACGGTTGCTACTTTCTTCGCTTCACCAATCCAGTCCCAGTTCGCAGTTCCTTCATATTGTTGAGCTCGCGTACGTCCATGAATGGCAATGGCTGCCGCCCCACCTGTCTGAGCCGCTTTGACATTGTCCAAAATAAAGATGTGATCATCGTCCCAACCAAGGCGCATTTTCACCGTGACCGGTTTTTCGACTACATTCGTGACGGCATTGACCATCTCATACACTTTATCCGGATCAAGTAACCACTTCGCACCTGCATCACATTTCGTTACTTTTGGCACAGGACAACCCATGTTGATATCGATAATGTCCGCATTCGTATTTTGATCGACGTATTGTGCCGCTTTGACGAGTGTGTCTTTAGAGCCACCAAAAATTTGCAAGCTGAGCGGTTTTTCTCGTTCATCGACATAGAGCATGCGCATCGTCCGAGCATTCTCTAGTAAAATCCCTTTATCACTAACCATTTCGGCACACACAAGCCCCGCACCAAATTCTTTTGCAATCAATCGGAATGCCGGATTGGTCACTCCAGCCATCGGTGCCAGGACCGCACGGTTTTTAATATCTATATTTCCAATCTTAAAGCCTGTCAAGACAACACATCCTTCATTTCACCAAATTCGTGAGCAACTGTAACCGAACGACATCTTGGCGGTCTACCATCGGTAAATCTACTAGCCACGATGCGACTGTTCGTCCTCGGACGACGAGTTCTGGCGCAATCTCAGCTAACGGAGCGAGTACAAACGCACGTTCCTGCATCCGTGGATGTGGAACCGTCAAGTGTTCTGATTGTATATCTTCCCCATTATAAAAGAGGATGTCAAGGTCGATGGTGCGAGGTCCGTTTTTAAAGAGACGCTCTCGACCTAGTCGTCGTTCAATTTGTTGAAGCGTATCTAACAAGTCGGTTGCGGACTGATGAGTCTCTACTTCAACCACCATATTATAAAATGACGGTTGATCGGTATAACCGACAGGGGCCGTCTCATACACCGAAGATTGCTTTGTGACCGCAACTCCCATTTTCCCCATTTCATCAATCGCGGCAGACAACTGCGAAGCCCGCTCACCAATATTCGCTCCTAGCGCGATATAAATCATGACGTTCGTCTCCTTGTCATCTCGATCGCCACCGAGTCGTAATGTCCTGGAATTGGTGGGTCCGGCTTAATTACTTTTACCGTAACACTTTGAATCAAATCATGATGTGCCAACACAGCCGTCGTGATTCGTTCTCCAAGTGTTTCGAGTAAATTGACCGGTTCCCCCGTCACGATTTCTTCTGTGACTTGATATAACCCCGCGTAGCTGACCCCATCCTGTAAATTATCTGACTTCCCAGCAGGGGCAAGGTCCAATTCACACATTAAATCCACGTGAAACCGTTGACCGAGACGGTTCTCCTCTTCAAATACACCATGGTATCCATAAAATCGCATGCCGTTCACAAAAATCTTATCCATGTCCGTTCCCCCTCATCATCGCATCCATCATCTTCGCTGCACGCATATTCTCTTTCACGTCATGGACGCGTACCCACTCGCACCCTTTCATGATGCCTAGACATGTCGTCGCAATCGTCCCTTCAACGCGTTCTTCGGTTGGTAAATCGAGCGTTTGGCCGATAAACGATTTACGAGACGTGCCCAGTAACACCGGATAACCAAGACGCGTGATCACATCGAGGTGATTCATGAGTTCTAGATTTTGCGCCACGTCTTTCGCAAATCCAATTCCTGGGTCTAGCCAAATATCCTCGTCTTTCACGCCCGCTGCGTGAGCAATCGCAATCGATTCCTTCAAATCATTAACCACGTCTTCCATAAAATGATGATAGTCCCGATTTTCTCGGTTATGCATCAAAATAATCGGAGCATGATATTCAGATGCGACACGCGCCATCGACCGATCTCCCCATTTTGAGCCCCACACATCATTAATGATTGCCGCGCCTGCTTGTAATGCCGCTCTCGCCACTGCTGGCTTATATGTGTCAATCGAGATAGGCACATCAATTTCTTGTACTAATCGTTTGATGATTGGGACGACACGCTCAATTTCTTCTTCCGCAGAAACGAGCACCGCGCCGGGTCGCGTCGATTCACCACCGACATCGATCGCATCCGCTCCTTCTCTTACGAGTTGTTTTGCATGGCGCACAGCTTCTTCGATTGCCGTATACCGCCCTCCATCTGAAAACGAGTCCGGTGTCACGTTTAAAATACCCATGATTTTCGTCATGCTTCAGCCTCCTATCCAATTGAACGAACAAGTTCCGCCCACACTTCTTTAAATCGTTCCCCATCTTTACCAGGGTATCGGAGATTTCTGTAATGCGTCACCGGTGCGACTTGTTGAATCGAATTGGTCATCCAAATCTCTTTCGCATCGTTTAATTCATCAAATGTCACCGACCGCTCCACTACAGAGAAACAATCGATCAGCCATTGTCGCGTCACCCCAGCGAGGGCCCCGCTCGAAAGGGGTGTCGTATACAACACATCATCAGACCCGATCCAAAAGATATTCGACACGAGTCCTTCCACAACGTAGCCTTGTTCATCCGCAAATAACCCTTCCGCATCCGAGTCTTGTAAAGCCCGCTTCCCGAGGATATTGTTCATGTAGTGATGCGACTTTAAGCGAAAAGCTGCTTCAGGACGACTTCTTGGGAAAGGGATTGGTTCGACTCGCTTCTCCTGTGGCACAACTTCTGAGGAGAGCGGTTTGGCAATCAACGTGACGTTCGGGGTTTCATAACGCCCGGCATACAGACCGAGCGGTGCGACTCCTGCCGATACATTCAATCGGATATACAAGTCCGGAGATTCATTTTGACGGCACAAGTGCTGAATCGCCATCTCGATTTCCTTTTTCGTGTAGGGGAAATCAATCCACAACTCGTCTAGACTTCTCATCAATCGTTCCCAATGTGCATCGAACAAGAACGGGATGGCATGATACGTTCGAAACGTCTCGAACAAACCCATCCCATATAAGAATCCGTGATCCTCGACCGGAATCAATGCATCCTCTCGCTCAACAAGGTCCCCGTTATGCCAATACCACATGACGGTACTCCTCGATAAAGTTTCGAATCATCTCTTTTCCATGCTCGGTCAAAATCGCCTCAGGATGATACTGCACCCCTTCAATCGGGAGCGTCTTATGTCGAAGCGCCATGATTTCCTTCGTTTCCGTCTCCGCCGTGACCACCAAACACTCAGGTAATGTAGAACGTTCCACGGACAACGAATGATAACGGGTCACGATTGTCTGTTGAGGAATATCTTTGAAAATCGATTTCCCGTCGTGTTGAATCTTCGATGTTTTTCCATGCATAAGCCGCTCCGCATGGACGACTTCTCCTCCGAACGCTTGTGCAATCGCTTGATGACCGAGGCAAACACCTAAAATCGGAATACGACCTGCGAACGCTTGAATCGCTTCGACGCTAATGCCCGCCTCGTTCGGTGTACAAGGTCCCGGCGAAATGACAAGGTAACTCGGCGACAATCCCTCAATGTCTTGAATCGTCACTTCATCGTTTCGATAAACGACTAGTTCTTCGCCGAGCTCCCCAAAATACTGCACTAAGTTGTATGTGAATGAGTCATAGTTGTCGATGAGTACAATCATGTTGTTTCCTCCGTCATTTGCTTCGCCGCCCATAGCGCCTTCGCTTTGGACAGGGATTCTTCATATTCCGAGACTGGGTCCGAATCGATGACGATACCAGCTCCCGCTTGGACGTATGCAACGCCATCTTTCACGACCATCGTTCGAATGGTGATGTTGAAGACGAGATCATCGTCCCAACTTAACCAGCCATATGACCCTGTGTATAATCCTCGGCGAACCGGTTCAAGTTCTTCGATGATTTCCATCGTTCGAATTTTCGGTGCACCAGTGATTGTACCACCAGGGAACATCGCCGCGAGCGCATCCGCTCCTGACACATCATCACGAATGGTTCCTCGCACATTCGAAACGATATGTTGTACGTGTGAATACTTTTCAATCACCATCAATTCATCCACATGAACACTACCGTACGCCGCGACTTTACCGAGATCGTTGCGTTCCAAGTCGACGAGCATGACGTGTTCTGCTCGCTCCTTTTCATTTTCAAGGAGTGTGTTCGCCAATTGTAAGTCTTCGACATCGTCTTTTCCACGTGGACGCGTACCCGCGATCGGGCGCGTTGAAATGTCAGATCCATGTTTCTCAAGCAATAGTTCCGGTGAAGCGGAGACCATTGTCAATGCATCGTCTACAAAATACCCCATATACGGAGATGGATTCATTTGACGGAGCGTATCGTATACACGACGTGGGTCGGCGCGTAACGGTTCGGATTGGCGAACGCTCAGGTTCACTTGGAACACGTCACCTTCCACGATATAAGACTGAATTCGTTTGACCGCCTCGACAAATTCGTCCTGAGACATCGAGCGCGATCGCTCGACAGAGAATTGTTCCGTCGGTTTGAATGCGTAGTGTGATTCGACATTCCACATGGCTGCCAATCGATCGGCCTTACGTTCGGCATCGCCTTCTGCTGTGACCATCAAGTAAAGAGTCGAACTTTCTTCGTCGAACACAGCCACTTCGTCAAACAAAAGGAAAGAAACGTCCGGCGTCGATAAATCATCTTCTGCCTGTTCAGGGAGCCGCTCAATCGTCCGGGCTACATCATAACTGACATAGCCGATCATGCCACCGAAAAACGGGGGCGCTCCTTCCGGTCGTTCGGCCTCGAACCGTTGCCGCACTTCACTGACCAAATCGAGCGGCTTTCCATACAACGTTTCAGTCGTTTCTCCTACCTGTAGGAGACCGACACCATCTTTTACATGGAAGCGACCGAACGGTTCGATTCCCGCAATCGTATATCGTCCTGCCCTCCCACTTTCTAGCCATGCATGGTACGGCTGGTCTGCTGTCAACGTCATGTATGCCTCATACATCTTTTCTTTTGTCATCCGCTTCGTTCTGAACGCTGTCGATCTCACTTGTCATTCCTCCGTCTATTCATTCATGCCTTTTATTGTACACAAGAAAAGGCAGCAACCGAAAGAGAATGTCTCTCGATTACTGCCTGAAATGTTATACGCGACTCTCGTTTGATTCTTCATCAAATTGATAGAGTGGTGTGCTCAAATAGCGTTCGCCATTTGACGGGATAATCGCTAAAACGTTTTTCCCTTTGCCGAGGCGCTTCGCCGTATCAAGCGCCGCTGCAATCGCAGCCCCTGAAGAAATCCCACCGAGGACACCGTTCGTGCGCGCCGCTTGGCGAGCGTATTCAAACGCCTGATCTGTCGTGATTTGAAGGACACCCTCATAGATTTCAGTATCAAGAATAGACGGGACGAATCCAGCACCGATGCCTTGAATCTTATGAGGTCCTGGTTTCCCACCAGACAAAACTGGTGAATCAACCGGTTCAACTGCCAAAATTTTCACGTCTGGATATTTCGCCTTCACAACTTTACCGGCACCAGTGATTGTACCACCTGTACCAACGCCTGCGATGAGAGCATCCACTGAAAGTCCTGATTCCTCAAACGCCTCTACAATCTCAGGTCCCGTCGTCATTTCATGCACGTTCGGGTTCGCTGCGTTGTTGAATTGTTGTGGAAGGAAGTAACCATTTTGTTCGGCTTCTTCAGTAGCACGACGAATGGCTCCACCCATGCCTTCAGATCCCGGTGTCAAGATCAGCTCGGCGCCATATCCACGAAGAAGGTTGCGACGCTCCATGCTCATCGTCTCAGGCATAACGAGAATAGCTTTATACCCTTTCGCGGCACTGACCATAGCTAAACCAATTCCTGTGTTTCCGCTTGTTGGCTCGATGAGTGTATCACCAGGCTTTAAGATTCCGTCTTTTTCAGCGGCTTCGATCATCGCGAGGGCGATCCGGTCTTTGACACTTGACCCTGGGTTCATATATTCAAGCTTTAGATACACATCGGCATCTTCTGGTCCAGTCATTCCGTTCAACTTCACAATCGGGGTCTTTCCAATCAAGTCTGTCACTGAGTTTACGATTCGCATTACATTTCCTCCTTCATAATTCCGACTATTCCGATATTGTTATCATACCCTATCGAATTGAAAATATGCAATTTGGAACGTTGCTTACGATTGTGCCTGTTCTTTCATTGTTTCTAACTGCTCAGCTGAGAAATGATACTTTTCACCACAGAAGTGGCAAACCGCTTCAGCTCCGCCGTCTTCTTCGATCATTTGGCGAATCTCTTCTTTGCCGAGACCGACGATGGCGCTTTCCATTCGTTCACGGCTGCATGTGCAGTTGAACTGAATCGGATTCGTGTCGAGCACATCAAGGCTATCGCCGAGGAGTAATTGAAGCATTTCTTCTGGTGTTTTTTCTTCACCAATTAATACAGATACCGATGGGAACGTTTGAAGTGCTTTTTCGAGCGCTTGTACCGTTTCTTCAGAAGCGTTCGGCAGCAATTGAACGATGACTCCACCTGCCGCAAGAATCGATTCATCTTCTGGTAAGACGAGAACACCTGCTCCAACCACTGATGGTACTTGTTCAGATGTTGCGAAGTAGTACGTGAAGTCTTCACTGATTTCACCTGTTTGAATCTCTGAAGAACCGCCGACGTAGTCTTTTAACCCTAAGTCTTTAATGACCGAGACCGTTCCTTTACCGACCGCATCGCCGACTTTCAGCTTCGTCAGTCCTTGCTCGTTGACGAACGTCCCGCCATCGACACGAGGATAAGATACGTATCCACGGACATCTCCTGCTGTATCTGCGTCTACGATGATTTTCCCGATTGGACCATCACCTTCAACTTTAAGCGTGACGCGCGCTGCACCTTTTTGCATCGCTCCGATCATCGAACCGATTGTCATCGTCCGTCCAAGAGCTGCTGAGGCAACCGGTGTCGTCTGATGACGAAGTTGTGTTTCGTACACTGTCTTTGTCGTACGTGCTGCAAATGCGCGCACTTCTCCATTAAAGCCGAGGGCTCGAACGAGATAATCGTCTTTCATTTGATCGAGTAATACTTGTTGTTCTGAATGAATCATATGTGTTAACTCCTTTAGTTTACTTTTGATTGCGCTCGTAAATGAGACGGAGACCTTCGAGTGTCAGGAACGAATCTACATGGTCAATCGTTTCTGCATGTTCACTGATCAATCGTGCCAATCCTCCAGTCGCAATGACGGTCGCTTCACCAACTTCACGCTTCATGCGATTCACGATGCCATCTACTTGGGCCACATATCCATAATATGTTCCCGACTGCATCGCTTGAATCGTATTTTTCCCGATAACCGTTGGCGGGGTTGCCAGTTCAATCCGTGGTAATTTCGCAGCACGCTGATAGAGGGCTTCCACTGAAATCATGATACCCGGTGAGATGATGCCGCCGTGGTAGCGACGCTTCTCATCGATGTAACAATACGTCGTTGCCGTTCCAAAATCAACAATTATGAGCGGACCGTCATACTTGGCGATTCCGGCAACCGCGTTGACAATGCGGTCGGCCCCGACTTCACGTGGGTTCTCGACGTGAATGTCTAACCCCGTCTTCACACCTGGACCCACAACGATTGGACGTACATTGAAGTATCGTTGTGACATTTGTTCAAGTGGGAAAATAACAGGAGGCACGACAGAAGACAAGATGACACCTTCGACTTGATCGAATGAGACGTTCGAATGATCAAACAGCGACTTCACTAGCATGCCATATTCATCAGTCGTTTTCGTCCGATCCGTAGAGATTCGCCAATGGTGCACGAGGTTGTCACCATCGTACATCCCGAGAACAATATTTGTATTTCCAACATCAATCACTAAAATCATGATATAGTTCCTCACTTTGTTGTCAATTGCAGTTCGCTCGAATTATAACACGAAAAAAGACGAATGCCTCGTCAAGGGCATTCGTCTCATTCATTAACGTGATTCGTTATTCGGACGTTCCGTTGGAGTCGCCTCTGGCTTATCGCCTTCAGGTACGACATCCGGTTGGCTGTCTTGAACAACTTCAGGTTGATCGACGACTTGTCCGTGTTGAACGGCCGCGTCATCTTTCTTCGCTGCGTCATCCGAGTCCGTTGATGCATCCACGTCTTCTTCCGGCTCATGCGGGAGATATTCGCGTGTCTTAATCAAGTGACGAATCTGTTTCGAGTCAAGCGTTTCGACATCAAGTAATGTCTTCGCAACGAGCTCGAGGTCTTCGCGACGTTCCGTCAAGATCTGCTTCGCTTTCGCATAGCAGCGGTTGATGATTTCGCGAATCTCTAAATCAATCTCTTGGGCGATCGCATCCGAGTAGTTTTGCTCCGTCTGGAAATCGCGACCAAGGAATACTTGTCCACCATGGTTTGAACCGAGCTGGAGTGGTCCGAGCTTATCGCTCATCCCGTAATCCATGACCATCTTACGCGCAATACCTGTCGCACGCTGGAAGTCGTTGCTCGCTCCTGTCGACACTTCACCAAAGATGACATCTTCGGCGACACGTCCACCAAGAAGGCCGACAATCTTGTCTTCGAGTTCAGGTTTTGTCATGAAGTAACGATCTTCTTTTGGAAGCATGACGACGTATCCTCCTGCGTTACCGCGTGGGACAATCGTCACTTTGTGTACTTCATCCGCATTCTCGAGCTCGAGACCGATGATCGTGTGACCCGCTTCGTGATAAGCGACAATGTTACGTTCTTTTTCAGAAATGATTCGGCTCTTCTTCGAAGGTCCTGCAATGACACGGTCAATTGCTTCTTCGACATCGACAACCGAGACTGCCGTACGGTTTGAACGTGCCGCAACGAGTGCCGCTTCGTTCAAGAGGTTTTCCAAGTCAGCCCCAGAGAAACCTGGTGTACGTTGTGCGATCGACTTCAAGTCTACAGTTGAATCAAGTGGTTTGTTGCGTGCATGAACTTTCAACACTTCTTCGCGTCCTTTTACATCCGGACGGTCGACCGTGATTTGACGGTCAAAACGACCTGGGCGAAGGAGGGCTGGGTCAAGGATATCCGGACGGTTTGTCGCCGCAACCATGATAATCCCTTCGTTGTCACTGAATCCATCCATCTCAACGAGCAATTGGTTCAATGTTTGCTCACGTTCATCATGACCACCGCCGAGACCGGCACCACGTTGGCGTCCGACCGCATCGATTTCATCGATGAAGATGATACATGGAGCATTCTTTTTCGCGTTTTCGAACAAGTCACGGACACGTGACGCCCCGACCCCGACGAACATCTCAACGAAGTCCGAACCTGAGATCGAGAAGAATGGTACTCCGGCTTCCCCGGCTACTGCACGGGCCAAAAGTGTTTTACCTGTCCCTGGAGGACCAACGAGCAAGACCCCTTTTGGAATACGCGCACCGAGTTTCGAGAACTTACGAGGATCTTTCAAGAATTCAACGACTTCGATGAGTTCTTGTTTCTCTTCGTCTGCTCCGGCCACATCTTGGAATGTGACACGACGTTTTTCTTGGTCGTATAGTTTCGCCTTCGATTTCCCGAAGTTCATCACACGACCACCGCCACCGCCACCTTGCGCCTGGTTCAACAAGAAGAAGAACAAGATGAAGATGATAATGAACGGTAGAATCGCGAAGACGATGCTGAACCAGCTACTGTTCGATTCAGCCTCTTCGATTTGAATATCCGTATTCGCTCGAAGCTGCGTCAATACATCCGCATATTCAGCTTCATTCGCTGGAATGTTTGTTTCGTAACGCTGGTCGTCATCTCCTGTAAGATCGCCTGTAATCGAGATAGCCCCCGGGATTTCTTGTACGGTTGCCGTCTCAATCCGATCATCTTCCACATATTCTAGGAATTTCGAATACGAGAGCGTTTCACTCTGACTATTCGGATTCTGCAAATATTGAAGGAACAAGATCAAGGCTAGGAAAATCACACCAAAAACCAATGTGTTTTTCACTGCACGATTCATTCTCTGCCTCCTATTCCGAGAAACGATGTTCTCGCCCATTCAGTATATGCCTATACTTTGGGGATTTCTTTTATCTTACCACGACACATTTTCAAAAGAAAAACGTTAGCCCCCGTAAACGCTCGGTTTGAGCACACCGACGTAAGGAAGGTTACGATATTTCTCTTCATAATCTAAACCGTAGCCGACAACGAATTCGTGTGGAATCACGAAACCGCTATAGTCTGCTGATAAACCATTTTTACGTCCTGTCGGTTTGTCGAGAAGCGTGACAATCTTCACAGATTTCGCTTTACGGTATTTGAGAAGATCGACGAGATAGCCAAGCGTCAACCCACTATCAATAATATCTTCTACAATCAAGATGTCGCGTCCTTCTACAGATGTATTTAAATCTTTTTCGATTTTCACTTCACCTGTTGAAGAAGTACCTCCGTGATACGTCGATACGTCCATGAAATCCATTTCGAGATGGATATCCATTTCTTTGACGAGATCAGACATGAACGGCATTGCGCCTTTCAATACACATACGAGAAGCGGAAACTCTTCTTTATAGTCTTCGCTAAGTGTTCCAGCGAGTTCTTTCACCTTTTCTTGAATCTCTTCACGCGAGATTAAAATTTTCTCCATATCGTTCATTAATGACATCTTGAAATCCTCCTCTTTCTGTTTCGACACAATCATCATTTTACCATTAATCGTAGGCAAATCGCATCCGACTTGTCTAGAAATTCTGAAACTCTTACCCCGACAATCGCGAGAATTCGTCCTGACGCGTCTTCAAGTAAGGGCAACGTCGGGCGAACCATCCGCTCAATCTTTTCGTCGATTAAGATGCGGGCTACTTTTTTTGTCCCTACGGCCAATCGCATCCGATCACCTGGTGCGATCGACCGAATCCTGAGGGGATAGGTGATCTCGTGTAACGGAATGCCTTCCCTTCCCTCTTCGATGGATAAAGAGATTGTCCGTCCTCCAAATTGAACCACGGTCGGCAACGAATCAATCTGAACGGGATGAAGTGAGTCTGGCGCAGAACGCTGTACAAGGTTAAGTACCCCATTCCGCTTCGTCATGAACCACTCTCCTGTCAGGTGATAGGTTCCGGTATCCTTCTGACTCTGAAGTAGCTTCTCCATCGCCTCACTGACATTCAACTCGTAACGAGAGGATAATAATCGACCGACCGTATATCGTTCCAGACATGGTAAACGCCCAAAATCCTCGAGTTTCACATGAAACGCTTTCATTTCGAGGGCCACGTATGCTTCAATCCATTGCTCACACGACTCATAACGCGCATCCCAATCGGCACGGGCCAGTTTCGCCACTTCGCTGACCTCTTCCACAATCGACGGCCATATCTGTTTCAGGCGCGGCACGATCTCATGACGGATCCGATTCCTTAAGTAGGTACGCTCTTGATTCGTAGCGTCTTCTCGCCAATCCAGTCCATTTTGTTGTGCATACTCAATCAATTGAGCTTTCGACTCTTGTAACAATGGGCGGATGAGTGTGCCGTTACCAAATTGTCGAGTCTCGGGAATACCTTTCACTTCGATCATGTTTCGATGTAGTTGAATGAGCACCGTTTCCAACTCGTCATCTGCATGGTGTGCTGTGGCTAACGTATCATATCCGTATTTGTTCATGATATCTTCGAAAAATTGATAGCGAGCTTCCCGATACCGTGCTTGCGACCCGCCCTCTTGAAAATGGAGACGCGTCCCATGAAACGGAACATGGTAGGTTTCCGCGACACGGGTGACAAATGTGTACTCTTCGTCCGACGCTTCACGTAAGCCGTGATGTACATGTGCCACCGCGACATCCCATCCCCGCTTGACGAGACGATCTAGCAAGACGATGGAATCCACCCCACCAGACACTGCGACGAGCACTTTTTTCATGAATTCCCTCCTTGATATAACAAAAGAAGCCATCTCGTTTGAGATGGCTTCTTTTCGCTTAGGCTAAGTGACCCGTACGGGATTCGAACCCGTGTTACCGCCGTGAAAGGGCGGTGTCTTAACCACTTGACCAACGGGCCTAAATAAAATGGTAGCGGCGGAGGGAGTCGAACCCACGACCTCACGGGTATGAACCGTACGCTCTAGCCAGCTGAGCTACACCGCCATGTTATTGTTGTGTCCTAAGCACATTTTCTATAATAACCAGTCACCATTCGAGTGTCAATTCTTTTTTGAAATTTTTTTAATAAAAAAATCGTGCATAGTGTCGTCTTCATCACTATACACGATTTCATTACGTTTTTACATCATGCTTCTGATGCAACTTGGCGATATTTTTTCTTCCATGCGATTCGGAAGTACGCCCACAGTAACGCGAAACATCCAGCAGCCACAAACGCTAAATACATTGTCGCTGTCTGCAAATATTGCGCACCGTCTGCCGACAAGATTTCTTTATATCCAGCAACTGTATACGTCATTGGAAGAAGCGCATTGAACGGTTGTAACGCGCGTGGAATCAATTCGAGCGGGAACGTTCCAGCAGAAGTCGTCAATTGCAAAATCAACAAGACGATTGCGACGAAACGTCCTGGGTTCCCGAGTGTCGTCACGAGTAACTGTACGATAAAGAGGAAAGTGATACTCGTCAACCAACTGAATCCGAAGAATTTCAATGGTTCGTTCACTTCGAGCCCTAATAGTTGTACCATTGCCACATCCAAAATTAACGCTTGAAGGAATCCGACAACCATGAGCACACCAGACTTCGATAATACCCATGATAGACTACGTTTCGGACGGCCCGCCGGATCATACAATGGATAGACAATTGATAAGAGGAGCGCCCCTACGAAAAGTCCGAGTGACATGAAGTATGGAGCGAATCCAGTACCGTAGTTCGGCACCTCATGAATCGAGTTGTCGACGAGCGACACCGGACCAGCCATCATCTCGACATTGTCATCTGTCAATCCGATGTCTGCATCTTTCGCACCTTTTACTAAAGCGTCACGAAGTTCATCGCTACCTGATGCGAGATCTTTCATTCCGTCCGCAAGCTCTCCACTACCATCTGAAAGCTCTTGTCCACCGTCCGCGAGCTGATTTGCACCATCCGTCAACTTGCTTGTTCCGGCTCCGGCACTCTTCGCACCATCGGCAAGTTCACGACTCCCGGTTTGAAGTTTCTGTCCACCGTCCGCTAATTGGTTAGCACCACTCGCCAACTCACTTGTTCCAGAGCTCGCACTCTTCGCACCATCAGCAAGTTTCACACTTCCTTCAGAAAGCTGTCCGGTAGCAGCTACAAGTTTGTCACTCCCTGTTGCAAGTTCGGTTGTCCCCGCTTGAAGCTGTGTCGCACCTTGATTGAGTTGCGCACTAGCTGATACGAGTTCCTGTGAGCGGTCGGCTGCCGTTTGCGTCCCTTGCTCGATTTGACTAGAGCCACTCGCTAACGCTCGAGCCCCTTCCGCCAACTTCGTCTGACCCATATTCAATTCAGAAAGTCCTGACGAAAGCTTTCCTGCACCTGCTTCTGCTTGCGAAAGACCTGCAGCTAAAGAAGTTTGTCCATCCTTCACTTGTGTCGCACCAGCAGCTAATTGATCAAATCCAGCCGCTGTCGCTTGTTTACCTTCGCTTAATTGCGCAGCGATGGCCTGAAGCATCTCAGGTGACGCGGATTGACCAGATTCGGCGAGCGCCGTCAATTGTCCAATCAACTCATCTTGTTTCGTCGTCAACTCGGATTTCATTTGTCCGATTCCGTTGATCACTTCGGTTTGACCCGCGACAAGTGCCGCATTCCCGTCTTTTGCTTTCGTCAAGGCACCCGCCAGTTGGTTTGCACCGTCAGTTAAGGCAGACGCCCCTTCACTTGAGCGCTCGATGCCTGCAGCGAGGTCTTGAACACCTTGATTCAATGTTTTCGCACCTGTGTGCAATTCATCCAATTTGGACGCGAACGTTCCTGTCCCTTCGACAAGTTGGCTCGTTCCGTCTTGTAAGGCAGATGCGCCGTCATTCACGCGATGCACCCCATCCGACAACTCGGATGACCCGTTATATACTTGCTGACTTCCATCCGCAAGTGCCGATGAACCTTCTGCCAACTGAGTCACACCGTCATTCAACTGAACTGCCCCGTTCGCGAGTTCACGCTGTTTCGAGGCGAGGAGTTTTGTTCCGTCCGCAAGCTCAGATGAGCCATCCGCCAACTGGGTTATCCCCTCATTTAACTGGACTGCCCCATCTGCGAGTTCGCGTTGCTTCGAGGCGAGTAGTTCTGTTCCATCTGCCAATTTGACGGCACCGTCTTTCGCTGAAGTTGAGCCGTCTGCAAGTTTCGTCGCACCGTCTGCAGCCTCACCGAGTCCATCTGCCACGTCGTTCAGCCCATCTTTTAACGCGCTGACATACTGTTTCGACACCTCGGTCGACAGTTCGGCTTTCACTT
This sequence comes from Exiguobacterium sp. s34, assembly GCF_018617435.1. NCBI lineage: Bacteria > Bacillati > Bacillota > Bacilli > Caryophanales > Exiguobacterium > Exiguobacterium sp. s34. The sequence goes on from NZ_JACSKE010000010.1 coordinate 16,801, forward strand.
GTTCCATTGCGGAACCACCGATTTGTGCGGCTAAGAAGTTATACGATTCATTTGCGATATACTTCAATTCAAGCTGCTCTGGATTTTCATCTAGCGCAGTCGTCGCCTTCTCTGAGAAGTCTTTCGGAATCTCAATTGCCATGTAGTAGTCATGATCTTTCAATCCGGACTCCGCTTCTTTCTTTGTCGTCTCGACAAATTCAAATGCCTCTGAATCTAGTAACTTGTCAATCAAATCTTCCCCGATTGCAAGTGACTCCCCTTCAAAGGTTGCCCCTTTGTCTTCATTGACGATGGCGACCGGTAAGTCTTTCATCTGTCCGTACGGATCCCAGAAAGCCCACAAGAACATACCGGCATACATTAACGGTACGAGTGCGACTGCGAGAATCGGAACCAACACACGTGGGTTCTTAAAGATACTCCGCCACTCCGCCGTCCATAGTTTCCATCCATTCATTTTTTCTCTCCACCTTCACTTATAAAACATAACTATTTTTTCATGTTCCCTATTTTGCTCTCTTCCTTTAAAAAAATCAACTATATTTAGTTATTTTTTATAAATTTTTTAAAACAAAAAAAAGCCGTGAACAAAAATGTTCACGACTTGTCTTGTTACAAGACCTATATGGTTACGAGTAGAAGCTAATTGGTATCGAAGGATTACCCGCGTTTGGCTCCACGTCCACCGCGTTTCGAATCTGTTTGACGTTTCAACGTCGAAAGACGCTCATCACTATCTTTCAAAAATTTGCTCATCAACGTATCGAATGTTTCTGGTTCACGACGTTGTTCACCACGACGAGCGCCGCCACGTGGGCCGCCACCGCGTGGACCGCCACCACCGCGCGGACCGCCTTGACCTGGGCCACCTGGACGTGGGCCACGAGAGAAACGCTCACCGGCTGGACGCTCTGGACGTTCAGGGCGTTCACTTACAGGACGATCGACTGCTTTCTTGATGGATAACCCGATTTTCCCATCATTTTCGACGTTCAACACTTTTACCGTGACTTCTTGACCGACTGTCAACACTTCGTTAATGTCTTTGACGTAAGAGTCTGCCACTTCACTGATGTGTACTAATCCTGTCTTGCCGTTTGGGAGCTCGACAAACGCTCCGAAATGCGTAATCCCTGTAACCTTACCTTGTACCTTGCTTCCTACTTCAATTGACATAAAATAATGTACTCCTTTTTTGATTGATTCTTTTCAATTATACGAGTCGTTTCCTCAACGGTCAACGAACCGACTTATTCCTCAGGGGAGAAGTAGAAAATAATCTCGCCATCTTTGGAGAAGAGGAGCTCGTTTCGCGCTAAGTTCGCGATATAATCCTCATCCTGCAAACGTTCCACTTGTTCCTTCAACTCATCTTGCTCAGCTTTCTGTTCGCTTAACTCCACTTTCGCTTGCGCATAAGCTTGTTGTTGGTCCGATACATAGCCTACCTTTGAAAAGTAACTTTGTCCAATCAATACCATGACAAATAAAAATAGGAGTGAGGCTGCCGCCAAACGACGTCGAAGATGAACTCTTCGGCGATGTGTGTCTTTTTCCAGCTGTTCTCTACGCTCATCTAGCGCTCGAATGCGCCGTTGTCGATCCATCGGGTTACGTCCGTTCATCGCCTCATCCCCCTCCTCTTAATACATTAAGTATACTTTTTTTTACGAGTCGATACTACCGTCCATCTTCTCTTCTTTAAGTAAACGATACATTTCTTTCGCATCTTCTTTGCGTGCATGTTCCGCAATGGAATCAATAACGATTGTGACTAGTTTGTTTCCGAATCGAATTTGCAACTCATCTCCGACTTTGACATCGGTGCTCGCCTTCGCAACTTGTCCATTGAGCTGAATCCGCCCTTGATCCGCTACTTCCTTTGCCAGTGTACGTCGCTTGATCAAGCGAGATACTTTCAAAAATTTATCTAATCTCATAAACCTTTCTCCTTTGCCTCGTTCCAAAGAGCATCCATCTGTTCGAGTGTCATCTGCTGAAGCTCACCATTCGCTTCTATATACTCGAATCGACGTTTGAACTTTCGGTTCGTCTGTTCTAACGCCTGTTCGGCATTTAGCCCAACATATCGCGCGATATTGACGATGGAGAACAATACATCGCCAAGTTCTGATTCGTCACCAAGTTCCTCATGCCATTCGTTCAGCTCTTCTTCCAATTTTTCGAAGGCGCCCGATACGTCATCCCATTCGAATCCGATTTGGGCAGCTTTCTTTTGAAATTGTTCAGCCCGCATTAATGAGGGTTGGTCGACGAGCACACCATCGAGATGCGATTGTTTCTTTTCCCCTTTTTCGGCTTGTTTAATCGTATTCCAATTTTTCACCACGTCGGAGGCATCTTCGACCGTGACATCTCCGAAGACGTGAGGGTGACGGCGTACCATCTTCTCACTGATTGCCCCGATCACATCACGAATATCAAAATAACCTTCGTCCGCACCGATTTGGGCATGTAACATGACCTGAAGTAACACGTCACCAAGTTCTTCGATGATTGCATCATCATCTTCTGCATTGATCGCTTCGATGAGTTCATACGCTTCTTCTAGTAAGTACTTGCGAAGCGACTCATGCGTTTGCTTGCGGTCCCACGGGCAACCTTCTGGTCCACGTAGTGTAGCGATGATTTGTTTGAGCGTTGCAAAATCTTTTGCCAAATAGGCTTCATCCGTGAGTGGCGGAACATAGAGCGTCGTCAAGTTGTTCACTTCTGCCATACGGTCCATCTCGAACAACGGGATGTGTTCGATTCGCTCTTGAGTTGTCCCTGCAGCTGTCACGAGGGTAACGGGATGCTCATCCGGATAACGTTCCATCAGTTGCACTTTTACATCTCCCGCTACAAATCCATCGTACACTTGTCCAATCAAGACATGCTGTGTCACTTGAAGACGTTCGAGGTCAAGCGCAGTCGCATCCAACAACTGAAATCCATTGATTGGATCGATTTGAAGTGCCTGAAACATCGCGTCTAGAAAACTTTGCCCGCCCAGCACATGAAGATCCGCTCCGCGTTCCACCAAAAGTTCGACAGTCCGTTCGGCGACGAACGGATGACCTGGTACGGCGTACGTGATAGCCATCTCTTCACTCTTGTTCATCAACGTCTCGACAATTTGATCGTACACGTCTTCAAACGTATCACTCGATTCATAAATCGAATCAAACGACTCGAACACAAGCCCTTCTGACTCCAATTCACTTACGACTGGATGTTCTTTCGTTCGCAACCAAACGAGCGGCTGCTGTTTCAAATGGCGGTACACACCGAGCGGCAATTGATTCAGCTCACCAGATCCAAGACCGACCACTGTGATTGTATAACCCATACTAGTTCTCCTTTTTTTCGAGCAAATCGAGTAGGCGTCCTCCGAACGGGATCAATTCCCATTCCGTGAGGGACAGCATTCGAGTGCTCCATAATCTCCATATATAAAGGACGGCTCCACTACACACCATTCCGATTAACCATCCGAAGGCTGCGATTCGTGAATCGACCCACATCTGTCCAATCCAGTTTAACACGGCAATGAGGAAGAACATGGGGACCAGCGCTTTCGAAAGTGATTTGTAATGCTTCGACCGAAACGAGCCGAGCGGAATCGAACGGTCGAGCGCTCGAAAGTTATAAAACGCCATCGCCAAAAAGCCGAGTGAGGTACCGATGGCCGCCCCTTCAATCCCATAGATGGGAACAAGCCCTACGTTTACGACACCCTTTGCTAAAATCCCAACAATCATACTGCGAGCCGCAATCCATTCTCGGTCGATTGCTTGAAGGCAGGTCATGCTTGCAATCGCTAACGATGCCGCGAATGTACTCGTCGCCAAGAGCACGAGCGCCCGCGTGCCTGATCCATCTTCAAATAAGGCCACATTCAAGAAAAACATGACTCCCATCAACCCGACGGTCGCCGCACCCGCAATGGCTGTTGTGACCCGAATCATCGAACGGAGCCCTTGCGTCGTTTTTTGCAAATGTCCCGCTCGATAATGTCGGACGAGTGTTGGCACGTTAGCCATGCCGATCGTCGTTGTAAATAAGATGGCAAATTGGACAAGTGGGTACCCTCGATCGAATACACCTTTGCTCACCTTCGCCTCGTACGTCCCCCCCATCAAATTAACAATGGTAAAGGAATCCACTAGCTGCATCCATAAAATCCCGAGCGAGGCAAACCCGACCGCAAATCCCGTCGTCAACAATAGGCGCAACCCATTTTGAAAAGTGGTGCGCCGTACTTTTACAGTTCGTAAGCCACGCGCCTGATAGATTAAAAAGGCAATCGCCACAACTCCACCGACGAGCGTCGCGCCATATGCGTATTGACTGAGGACGTAGGCATCTTTCCCAAGACGTACCCCGACCCATAATAGCGATAGCATGACCGTCACGCGTACGAAATTTTCTAACACTTGCGACCATGCGCTCGGTCGTAAATCGTCTCTCGATTGAAAAGCACCTCGTAATACAGCAGACGCCGGCATGAGCAAATAACTCAAACTAATGACGCGAAGTGCCGGGGCCAACTGTTCATCCCCTAGTAATCTGGCAAGTGTCGGTGCGAACAGCCACACGGTTATAACAAGTGTTATCGATAGAAGAAGCAACGCATAAAAACTGCCCCATAACACTTCTAATTTCTGGTTCGACCCCTTCGCGCCCACACCGATTTTCGCAATGACGACCGGCATCGCATAAATTCCGAGTGATGCTACGATCGCAGCGAACGGATAGACGGTTTGATACGCATAGAGTCCGAAGTCACCCGCCAAGTTTTGATACGGGACACGATAAGCGAAACTGATCAGCTTCGATACGTAACCGGCAAGAGCGAACAGGACGACACCTTGCGCAAACTTACTTGGCGACCGCATCGCCCACCAACCGCTTCATCAGTTCTTCTAATACAGTATCGGCATCATTCAAGAGCTCTGTTAATGGCATTCGACCGCTGAGTGACAATTTCAGGGCACCGTCTTCTTGACCGATTCCTAGTTTACGACCGAGCGGCATCGTCCATTCCATGAAGGACGGTACATCAAGGGCAGTCGTCGAGTCTTTCGATAAGACAATTTCAATGCGCCCAGATGTTTGCTTGATTCGACTCACTTTCGCCAGTTCTCCATAAATCCGTAGACGCGTCAGTTGAATGAGAAGCGCGACCGGCTCTGGGAATTCGCCGAACCGCTCAATCAATTCGTCTTGTAAGGCAAACAGTGCATTTGGTGTATCTACATATTTGAAACGCTTGTACATCTCAATCTTCAATTCGCTATCCGACAAATAGTCATCCGGGATATAGGCATCCGCTTGGAAGGAGATTTCTGGCTTGAAGACAACTTGTTTCGCTTGTCCACGCATCCGATCTTTCCGTTCTTCAATCGCTTCGGAGAGCATTTGTGAGTAGAGATCGAAACCGACCGAATCGATGAATCCAGATTGTTGCGCACCTAGCAAGTTACCAGCACCTCGAATTGACAAGTCGCGCATCGCAATCTTGAAGCCGCTCCCGAGTTCCGTGAACTCTTTAATGGCTTGAAGACGACTTTCTGCCACTTCGGTCAAGCGCTTATCTTTCCGATATGTGAAGTAAGCATAAGCGATGCGATTCGAACGTCCGACGCGACCCCGGAGTTGATACAGTTGGGATAGCCCCATCTTGTCAGCATCATGAACGATGAGCGTGTTGACGTTTGGAATATCAATCCCTGTCTCGATAATCGTGGTCGACACTAAAATATCTGCCTCCCCTTCTAGGAAGCTGATCAACTGGCTCTCGAGTTCACTCTCGGTCATACGTCCGTGTGCTGTCGCGATACGTGCTTCCGGTAACAAGGCCCGAATCTCCTCCGCTTTCCGTTCGATACCTTCGACACGGTTGTAAAGGAAGAAAGCCTGTCCTCCACGAGCGAGTTCACGCTCTAACGCTTCACGTAGGACAATGCCGTCATATTCCATGACATACGTCTGGACCGGGTATCGGTTCTCTGGCGGGGTTTCCAACACAGACAAATCGCGGATTCCAATCATCGACATATGAAGTGTTCGCGGAATCGGTGTGGCCGTCAACGTGAGCACGTCGATATTCGTCTTCAGCTGTTTTAGACGTTCTTTATGTTTGACGCCAAATCGTTGCTCTTCATCGACGATGACGAGGCCGAGATTTGCGAATGCCACGTCTTTTGACAACACTCGGTGTGTTCCGACAACAATATCAATCGTGCCTTCCTTCAAACCTTTCTTCGTCGCCGCCATTTCACTCTTCGAGCGGAAGCGACTCATGACAGACACGTTGATTGGAAATTCACTGAACCGCTCGAGCATCGTTTCATAATGCTGTTGAGCGAGGACGGTCGTCGGGACGAGAAACGCGACTTGTTTCCCAGCGAGCACTGCTTTGAATGCCGCCCGGATCGCCACTTCTGTTTTTCCATACCCGACATCTCCACATAAAAGACGATCCATCGGACGCGAGCGTTCCATGTCTGCTTTAATCTCAGCAATCGAGCGGACCTGGTCTTCTGTCTCAGCATAAGGGAATGAGGATTCAAACTGACCCATCTCCTCATCATCCGGCGGAAACGCAAAACCGACTGAAGCTTCTCGTGCCGCGTACAATTTAATGAGTTCATCGGCAATGTCTTCAACCGACTTGGCGACTTTCGATTTAACTTTCTTCCACTCAGTGCCCCCAAGTTTATAAATCTTCGGTTCTTTGCCTTCAGCACCGACGTATTTTTGGACAAGGTCGATTTGATCGACCGGTACGTAGAGTGCATCATCCCCGGCATAAACAAGGTGAAGATAGTCCTGGTGAATACCTCCGACCTCGATCGTCTTAATGCCTAAGTACTTCCCGATTCCATGATGTACATGGACGACATAGTCGTTCGGCTTCAACTCTTGATAGCTCTTAATTCGTTCTGCGTTCGTTAAATTCTTCGTCTGACGCTTCCGTTTCGTCACACGTTTGAACAATTCTTCTTCCGATACGACGACGAGACGACTCGTCGACAATTCGAACCCACCCTCGATTTGACCGATGATGACCGATACACGTCTCGGCTCTAATTCACCGTCTACATTCGTGAACGTTGAATGAATGCCGTAGTCTGAAAGGAGCGCCTCAATCTTGTCAGCACGCGACTTGTCTCCCGCAAGCACGACAATCCGTTGGTCCCCTTGTTGCCATCGCTCTACTTCCTGCTTTAACAGGTGCATCTGTCCATGAAACGCCGGTAGTGGACGACAGCTCAAATGGACCGTCGCGGTTTCTGGAATCCCAGAGCGACGAGATGGAAGTAGCGAGAACGCCACTTGTTTCAAGTCACGAAACACTTTGTGCATCGGGACAGCAAGCGTGTAATTGCTGACGGCCTCCCCTTTTTCGATGAGTGAAGAGAACCATTCTGCCTCTTCCCGGTCTTGCACGTCCGCAGCATCATCGATTCGTGCCACTTCGTCTAGAATGAGTACGGCGTCTTTGCCTACGTAGTCTAAGAGAGTGGATGTATAAAGTAATGGTGAATACTTTCCAACCTTGTTCGGGAAATCGCCACGTTCTAAGCGCTCGATGTCGGTTACGACGCCCTCCTCAAGTGCTTGACGAATCACTTCGTTCTCAATCAACTCCACAGTTCGGTCATATTGTTTCCGGAGTGAACGTCCGGCTTGTTTCAACTGATCTTCGGTGGCGATGAACTCGGTAGCAGGCGTAATACACACTTCCCCTACCACACCGAGCGAACGTTGCGTTTCGGCATCGAATGTAAAAATCGAATCGATTTCGGTATCAAATAAATCAATCCGATACGGACGCGCTTCCGTGAGCGGGTAGACGTCTAAAATACTGCCTCGTACCGAAAATTCGCCAGGTGTCGTCACGGTCGCGGTTCGCTCATATCCCATGTCCGTCAATTGCTTCGCAAAGTCTGCCAATTCAAGGTCACTTCCCGGCTTCAACATGACGCGACTATGTTGCCATGCTTCCGGACTCGGCATATAGCGTCGTAATCCACCGAGCGGCACGACAACGACGCCTCCTGTTTGGTCAAGGAGACGAGTACGGGCATCGATTCGAGCGGCCAACAGCTCAGGACTAGATGTCAGCGACAGTTCACCGGCCAGCGTTTCATCAATCGGATAAAGTAATGTTTTTTCCGGTCCGATGAGTGATTCGAGTTGATCGAACATTTTTTGTGCTTGATACATATTATGCGTCACGACGACGAGACGTCTCGATGACGATTTAACAAGTCCTGCGAGGACGAGAGCTTTCGCACTTGTCGTCAGTCCTGTTACTAGTTGACGGTCTACTTTTTGTAGCCGCTCACGAATCACGTTCGTCTCCGGGAGCGCCACCATAAATCTCTCTAAAGCATTCATTTGTTTTCCTCCAACTCATACGACAAAAAAGGGTGCTATGACCCTTTAGTTGTATCGATTCATCAGCGCTAGCCAATCTGTGTCTACAAAATCAGTGGCTGCGGTTACGGCTTTGTCGAGTGTTTCGTTCAATTCCAGCAAGTCCTCTTTCCGATAGTTCATCAACACCCAGTCGACGACTTTAATCGGATGAGGAGGACGACCAATTCCAAGCTTCAAGCGCTTGAATTCGGCGGTCCCTAAGTGCTGAATGAGCGATTTGATTCCGTTGTGACCACCCGCACTCCCTTTTGGACGGAAGCGGAGTTTTCCTGGCACCATATCCAAATCGTCATAAATCACAAGTAAATCGTCAATCTCAATTTTATAATAATCTAAAATTGGACGAACGGCTTCACCCGACAAATTCATATACGTAAGGGGTTTAACAAGTACAACGCGTTCACCATTGATTCTTCCCGTTCCCATAAGGGCATTAAACTTCGCTTCATTCAACGAGATCCCATGTTTTTCAGCAAGACGATCAATCGCCAAAAAACCAACATTATGTCGGGTCATCTCAAACTTTTTCCCAGGGTTTCCAAGACCGACGATGCATTTCATATTCTTTCCTCCTGAACAAAAAAGCCCAAAGGCGAATGCCTCCGGGCCTCGTTTTTTAATCGAATAGGGTACTGACCGATTTGTGCTCGTGGACACGCATGATCGCTTCCCCAAGCAAATGGGCAACCGACATCTGCTTGATCTTGCTCGAGCAAGGACGACCCGTCAAATCGATTGTATTTAAGACAACCAACTCTTTGATCGATGAGTTGTCGATACGCTCCATCGCTGGACCAGAAAGGACTGGATGCGTACAAGACGCATACACTTCTTTCGCGCCCGCTTCGACGATTGCATCCGCTGCAAGTGTGATCGTTCCAGCTGTATCGATGATATCATCAATCAAAATTGCTGTTTTCCCTTCAACGCTTCCGACGATGTTCATTACTTCAGCGACGTTCGCTTTCGGACGACGCTTATCGATGATGGCGATCGGAGCTTTCAAACGTTCTGCCAATTTACGTGCACGTGTCACGCCACCGTGATCCGGAGAGACAACCACGATATCTTTCGCTTGAAACTCTTCAGTTTCAAAGTAAGTCGAGATGAGCGGTACACCGAGTAATTGGTCCACCGGAATATTGAAGAATCCTTGGATTTGCGCTGCATGCAAGTCCATTGTGATGACGCGTGTCGCACCTGCTACCGTCAAAAGGTCAGCGACAAGCTTCGCTGTGATCGGCTCACGTGAGCGCGCTTTACGGTCTTGACGTGCATACCCGTAATAAGGCATCACGATATTGATTGTCCGGACAGAAGCACGTTTGAGTGCATCGATCATGACGAGCAATTCCATGAGCGTTTCGTTTACAGGTGAGCTTGTTGATTGGATGACATACACATCATCTCCACGAACACTTTCCTCGATGTTGATATAGAGTTCACCGTCGCTGAAACGTTTGACTTGGCAATCACTGAGCGGGACACCGATTTCTTTCGCGATTTCTTCAGCAAGCGGGCGGTTCGAGTTTAAGCTAAATAGACGAATTTCTCGTTCGTATACAGTAGACATGTTTAGGATTCTCCTCCATCGTTTTCCATAATGATTGGCAGCTAGTTATCGTTTTGTGTAACCTTCTTTATTCGTTTGGCGTTCACGTGCAATCGCGAGCGCCTCTTCCGGTACGTCATTCGTAATCGTCGAACCAGCTGCGACAATCGCACCTTTTCCGACTTTTACCGGGGCAATCAAGTTTACGTTGCAGCCGACGAACGCATCGTCCTCTACAACTGTCTCGAACTTGTTCTTGCCGTCATAGTTTACCGTGATTGATCCACAACCTAAGTTGACACGTTCACCGATTGACGCATCCCCAATGTAGCTCAAGTGCGAAGCTTTCGCACCGTCACCGAACGACGATTTTTTAATCTCAACGAAGTTTCCGACGCGTGTATTCGCACCAAGTACAGCTTGTTGACGCAAGTGAGCGAACGGTCCGACCTGAGCCGCTTCACCGATTTTGCTATCTGTCACAACAGACTGGCGCACGACAGCATGATCTTCAATCACACTATTGCGGATGTCTGAGTTCGGTCCGATGACACATTCTGAACCAATCGTAGTTTTCCCGAGGATGACCGTACCCGGATAAATGACCGTATCCGAACCAATCACCACATCTGGAGAAATGTACGTTGATGCAGGATCCATGAACGTGACTCCTTCACGCATGAGACGTTCGTTCGTGCGTTTACGCATGATTGCTTCTGCCTGTGACAAGGCAACGCGATCATTGACTCCGATTGTCTCATCGAACGTAGGTGCCGTATGTGCCGCGACGACTTCGCCAGCTTCTTTTGCAATCGAGATGACGTCAGGCAAATAGTATTCGCCTTGTGCGTTATTGTTTCCGACTTGTTTGAGCGCGTCGAACAATAACTCGTTATCGAACACGTACGTTCCCGTATTGATTTCGTTGATGGCAAGTTCGGTCTCGGAAGCATCTTTATGCTCAACGACTTTCGTCACGTTCCCATCTTCGCCACGAATGACACGACCGTATCCTGTCGCATCGTCTGCAATCGCAGTCAGTACAGTAACTTTCGCTTGTTGCGCTTCATGATGAGCGAGAAGGGCTTCTAACGTCTCTGCCGTCAGTAACGGTGTATCTCCACAGACGACAAGTGTCGCTCCTGATTTACCCGCAAGCTCTGCTTCTGCCATTTGAACAGCATGCCCTGTGCCAAGTTGTTGTTCTTGGACTGCATACTCTACCCGTGTGCCGAGCGTATCTTGTACCGCTTCCGCCCCATGGCCAACGATTACGATTTGACGACTGACACCGATTTGGTCTAATTGATCGACAACATGCTCGACCATTGGTTTTCCTAGAACCGGATGAAGTACTTTATAAAGCTTCGACTTCATTCGCGTTCCTTTTCCTGCTGCCAAAATGACTGCAAAACGCTCCATTCTTGATTCGCTCCTATCTCACAACAGCTGTGATTGGTCTGTATAGTTCGGCTTTTCTGCAACTAAATCCTATTTACACCGTTTCTACTATATCGAAACCATGCCTTCGTTTCAATAGTTGTACCATTCCTTAACCATTGAAACGCAAAAAAACAGCGGTAGGCAACCTAACCGCTGTTTGCTGTCATTCATTCGTGCCGTAAGACACGTGCTGGGGATCCAGCACATCCACTTCCATATTGGAATAGGTTTCCAATACAGCCGCTTCAACTTTCTGTCGCATCTCCCCATTGATTGGATGCGCAATATCCCGAAAGATCCCTTCTGGTGTCCGTTTGCTCGGCATGGCGACAAATAGACCGCTACTTCCTTCGATGATTCGAAGGTCATGTACAACGAATTCATGGTCAAGTGTGATTGAGGCCAACGCTTTCATTCTGCCTTCTGTCGCGACTTTGCGAATTTTTACGTCTGTGATCTGCATGTTTCGCATCCCCTTTTTCATCGTTGTCTATGCCATGGTGTGGTCTTCTGTAAGGTTCAGTTGGTTTCGAACGAACGTCATGACTCGATATTGATAACTCTATACCCTCTAATCATAAAACGAAATCAAAATTTTGCCAATCATTTTAGGAACTGTTCCACATTCCCCCGTGAAATGGTGACGAGACCTTCATCCGGGTCAACGTTCGTCAATTTCATTAAGCTAACATATTCGCTGACCATCTTTTTCTCGGCACCTTCTGCTTCCATCAAGACACCGACACCTGCAAGATTCGCCTCGAATTCGTTCAAGAGACTCATCATCCCCCGAATCGTTCCCCCCGCTTTCATGAAGTCATCGATTAAGAGCACATTCGCCCCACGTGGCAGACTACGACGTGCGAGCGCCATTGTGCGAATCGCTTTCGAAGAACCTGACACATAATTGATACTGACGGTTGACCCTTCTGTTACACGACTATCTGAACGGACGATGACAAATGGAACGCCTAATTGTTCTGCGACAGCATAGGCAATAGGAATCCCTTTCGTCGCAATCGTCATGACCACATCCACTTTACGGTCAGCGAACACGGACGCAAAGACTTGGCCCATCGGTTTTACCTGACTCGGATTGCCGAGTACATCCGTTAGGTAGAGGTACCCTCCTGGTAAGAGACGTTCAGGCTTTGATAGTTGCTCACAGAGCGTATCAATCATCTCAAGCGACTTTTCTTTACTCCATCCTGGAATAAACATCACACCACCCGCTGCACCAGGGACGGTAACAAGCTTTCCAATCCCATCATGGGACAGCATCTCACTCACAATGACTAAGTCCTCACTAATGGACGACTTGGCAGCTTTATAGCGACTTGAAAACATCGACAACGAGACAAGCTGATGCGGATGGTCAAGCAAATAACGGGTCATATCAACGAGACGACCACTTCTACGAATTTTCATACGGATTCTCCTTCACATCTTCAATAATAAACGAATGTTCTAATGAGAATATATCACTTTCATTCGTTTTTGTTCAATGTCTTTTGCCGAGAATCCGAACGACGAATACTTCTGGGCAAAATCCTTTTAGACCGTTATAGATTCGATGCGCCTTTTGCTCATGTTCAATGAGTGCAAAGACAGTCGGTCCACTACCGCTCATCAGTACACCTTCTGCCCCACAATGCCGCATCGTTTCTTTGATTTGGTTCACTTCTGGGTGAAGCTTGAGTGTCACACTCTCGAGTGAGTTTCCAAGATTTTCGCAAATTCCATGAAAGTCTTTTTGACGGATTGCCTCGACCATCGCACTTGTGTTCGGATGATGAACTTCATCCATACGCACGGCGCGATACACATCGGCGGTCGATACCCCTAGTTTCGGTTTTCCAAGTACGACATAGCATGGAGGCGGTGCCGGAATCATCTCTAACTGCTCACCGCGCCCTCTAGCAATGGCTGTTCCGCCGATGACGCAGAATGAAACGTCCGATCCGATTTCCGCACCGAGCTCTGCTAGTTCCTCTAGCGACAAGTTTAACGAGAATAATTCGTTCATCCCGCGAAGCGTCGCAGCCGCATCACTCGAGCCACCAGCAAGTCCAGCTGCTACCGGAATTTGTTTATCGAGTACAATCTCAACGCCTTGTTGAATATTAAACCGTTCACGCAACAACTCTGCAGCCCGATACGCCAAGTTCCGATGATCATTTGGCACATAGGCGTGCTCCGATTGAATCCGAATTTCATCCGAATCTAAAACCGTTAACTCTAAGCGGTCTGCTAAATCGACTGTCGTCATTACCATTTCTACTTCATGATAGCCGTCCGGACGCTTCCCGAGGACATCGAGCGTCAAATTAATTTTTGCCGGCGCTTTCACACTAATCGTGCGCATCACGTTCACCCTTCCCATTTGTCTCCTGTTCGACATTGTACCGTAAACAGGCGCACAAAAAAAGAAGCAGCTGCCAATGCATCCGCCCCTCATTTATAAATCAATTGCCGAATTCAATTTTAACTGTATCCGTTAGGACATCAGCGTAGCTATACGAGACACGTTCCACATTGTGCAGGTCTTCATCCAATTTCACAACGAACACCGCAGGATATGTCTCAACGAGCGTTCCAAACCGAGTAACGACTTTCTTACGACCGCCGTTTGCTTTCAACGTCAATCGTTCACCAACATGCGATTCGAGTTTCTGTCTGATTTCTTGTAACGTCTTTGGCATACGCTTCACCTCACTGTTACAAGTATAGCATAATTGAATATGAAAATAAAGTTTAATATTATAACGACTCGTTTTAAGGTCGTCAACTATTTTTAAGTGGTAAAATTGTGTCAGACAATCGTGCGAATTCTTCTAGGCTTAGCGTCTCTCCTCGACGTTTCGGGTCAATTCCTGCCTCGTGAAGCGCACGCTCAAGCTCGACTTTGTGTTCTTTTCCAATATAATTTGTTAAGTTGTTTAGGATGGTTTTACGGCGTTGCGCGAAGCTTGCTCGTGCAACATCAAAGAAAAAGCCCTCATCTTTCACTTGTACGGCAGGTTCTTTGCGCATCCGAAGTGTAATGACTGCCGAATCGACGTTCGGAGCTGGAATAAACACATTTTTAGGTACGACAAAGCTGACTTGCGCCTCGGCATAATACTGAATCGCAATCGATAGCGAACCGTATGCTTTCGTTCCCGGTTTTGCCCCGATGCGCTCTGCCACTTCTTTTTGAATCATCATGACGAGCGAACGGAATTTCACACCACTCTCAAGCAATCGCATGATAATCGGTGTTGTGACATAGTATGGTAAGTTGGCGACAACCGAGATGTCTTCAATGCCTTCTTTTAAAAATTCTTGTTCGACAATCTCGCGTAAATTCATTTCTAAAGCGTCACCGTGGATGACTTTAACATGAGGATATGGGGACATCGTATCTTCAAGAATCGGTAAAAGACGCTGATCAATCTCAAGTGCTACGACTTTCTTGGCGCGCTTGGCTGATTGCTCAGTCAACGACCCGATTCCTGGTCCGATTTCGAGGACACCACTCGATTCACTAAGTTCTGCCGCTCCGACAATCTTACTTAAAATATTTAAATCGATTAAAAAGTTTTGACCGAGCGATTTTTTGAATGAAAAACCATGTCGCTCTAAAATCGCTTTTGTTCGTTGAATTGTTGCAATATCTTTCAACCCTGTTCCTCCTCTAATTGAGCAAGTGCTTGCTCCCACTCTTCGACCGTGACACCGAGCGCCTCGACTCGTTTCACAAATTGTTTCGCATTCGGCTCGCCGATGCGAAGCAATACACCGAGTCGTTTCCGACGTATCGCCGCTGCGGCCCCACCGATTAAATCCGCATCTAATACCATTTTTCGCGTGACGATCGGTTGATTCGTTTCAACACGTGGTTCAAATACGGCGCGCAAGACGCGACGAAGCGATTCCGGGCTCGCATGTTCTACCCCAATCTTCCCACGTTTGCCTTTTGCCTCGGCCCGTGGCAGGTGAGCATGTTTACACCCTTTGACCCGCTCTTCGACGATTGATCGAATACGATCTCCCGGATAATCCGGATCGGTTAAAATGATAACTCCACGCTTCTCTTGCGCACGGCGAATCCGTTCGATTGTCTGATCAGATACGGCAGAGCCGTTCGTCTCAATCGTATCGACCTCAAACACTTCCTGAAGTCGTGCCGTATCGTCACGTCCTTCTACGACAATAATTTCTTGTATTTTCTCACGCATTGTCTGTTCCTTCTTTCTCTTCTTCCTGCTTCGGAATGACCCAGATGGTAAGTGGTTTGCGACCAAACGTCACAGCCTCCTCCAACTCATCCATCATGATGTCGATTTTTTGACCTTTGATTGCGCTACCCGTATCTAGAGCAATCGCCATGCCAATTCCTTCAACATACACGCGAGTACCGAGAGGAATGATGGCCGGGTCGACGGCGATGATGCGCATGCCTTCAAAGAGAATCGTGTCCGTTACATCATAACCGCTTCTTGTCAGCACGCGTCCGTCATACGTCACCGTATCTTCTGGATTGTTCGTATAAGCCGTCGCTTCCACGAGTAACTGCTTCGCGGATGAGAAATCTAATACGTCGTCCGTTTTCGGCGGTTCCACAATCTCGACTTCAGCTTCTGGAATGAACGGGCTCGATTCGTCCGCTGTCGTAGGTTCTGTAACGGGCTCTGTGACTTTCTTCGTACCTACTTTGATCACCTGTGGTATCGCTTTACGTAACGTCTCGACATCCGTTTTCGTACGATTCGTAATTGTACCATTTTCCACCGTAAGTGCATACCTTGTTCGTTCGAGTCCAGGAACTCCGACCTGCACGGTTTGCTTCACACCTTCTTCAAGCGTGTCATCCTCTTCCTCGACCATATCGTATGGAATCAACTGACTTTCATATTGGACGACATCACGATTCGTATTGACTGTAACCGTCATGCCTTCTCGTATCGGGGTCGATGCGTCTGGTAATACGGTATCACGCTCTGTCACATCAATTTTCTCTTCTCTTAGTAATTGCTCCACATTCGTTGCCATCGTATAGATGGTCGACGCATCTTCCCCGACAATGAGATTGACTGCAACAACGGGTTGATAGCGAATCGTCATTCCATTCGTCACGGGTGTGCGTACAGACGGATAGATCGTGTCTCCATCCCGTACGGTCACCCCATACCGTAATAACACGTCTTCCACGGTCCGTTCTCTCGTTTGAATCGATTCGGTTTGTCCGTACCCGATTTGGAGTGAGACCTCATGTGAACGTTCGATTCGAATGAGACGATCTTCCGGAACGTCCTCACTCAGTGCCGGTGTGACGTAATCCGTTTCATCCAATGTGATATTCAATTCCTCGAGTACCTCGAGAACGGAATCGGCTCGTGTCTCATGCTCAATCATCACACCATCATCGATGACCTGAATCGTTTCAGGTTGCAACATCACGTATGCGACAGACGCAGTTACAATCACGCCTATACTGGCGAATACGCGCTTGATCATGGGAGACGGAACAGCTTCTTCGCATTGGCCGTCGTTGCTTCTTCTAGTTCCTCGTATGGCATATCTCGAAGTGACGCAATTTCTTCCGCGACGTATTTCACATATGCCGGTTCGTTGCGTTTTCCGCGGAACGGAGTCGGCGTCAAGTAAGGGCAGTCCGTTTCGACAAGAAGACGATCTAACGGTACTTCTTGTGCGACTTGTTTTGGAACTTTTGCATTTTTGAACGTGACCGGTCCTCCTAAGGAAATATAGAAGTTCAAGTCTAGGCAGCGAGGGAGAAGTTCTACAGACATGCTGTAACTATGGAACACCCCACCGACTTCCTCCGCATGTTCCTCTTCTAAAATATCGAGCACATCTGCCGTCGCTTCGCGGTTATGGATAACGATTGGCATGTTTGTCCGCTTCGCGATGGCAATTTGTTGACGGAATAAACGCTGTTGCACGTCTTTCGGTGACTTGTCCCAGTGATAGTCAAGACCAATTTCACCGAGTGCCATCACTTTCGGATGACTCATGAGCGTCTCGATCCGCTCTAAATCAGCATCCGTACAATCGATCGCATCGACAGGGTGCCATCCTACGATGGCATAGATGTCTTCATGTGCCTCGGCTAGCTCGATGGCTCGGTCAATCGTCGGCGTATCAAATCCGACGACAAGTAGCGGAGAAACGCCTGCTTCTCTCGCCCGCTCAATCGTCTCTTCCACATCTTCATTGAACTGTTCCGCGTTAATATGCGTGTGTGTATCAATCAACATCTTGTTTCCTCCTTAGAAAAAGAGAGGGAGACCGTGGTCTCCCCCATTTCATTATTTGACGATGGCACCGTTCGGCATCTGATCAGAGACTGTCGCGAGTTCTAGCTTCCCATCACGGTCCGCAGCTAAAATCATCCCTTGTGACAATTCTCCACGAAGCTTGACTGGTTTCAAGTTTGCGACAACGATGACTTTTTTGCCAACTAAATCTTCAGGCGCATACCATTCAGCGATGCCCGACACAATTTGACGTGTCTCTTTTCCGAGATCGACTTGAAGTTTCAACAGTTTCTTCGCTTTTTTGATCTTATCGGCTTCTACGATTTGACCGACACGGAATTCGACTTGGTCAAAAACGTCGATTGTGATTTCAGGACGAACATCTTCATCGACTTCCTCAGTCGTTGTTTCTGTTTCTTCGATACGTGCTTTCGACGCTTGACGCATCATTTCTTGAATCGCATCCACTTCTTCCTTCACATCGCGACGTGGGAAGATTGGTGTACCATCCGTTACGACAGCGTCATTGAAGTCGGCGAACGTATCTAGTGCCTCCCACGACATGTCTTCCCCTTCGAGTCCGAGTTGACGGAACATCTCTTTCGGGGCACGTGTCATGAACGGTTGAATCATAATCGCAACATGACGAAGTACGCCCGCAAGGTGTGTCATGACAGATGCTAACTCTTCCCGTTTCGATTCATCTTTCACGAGAACCCATGGTTGTGTCTCATCGATATATTTATTCGCGCGACTGACGAGTTGCCAGATGTTTGTGAGGGCGACCGAAAACTCCATGTGCTCCATGGCTTCTTCTGTTTTGCGAGTCGTTTCCTTCACCATGCTTAACAAGGCATCGTCAAACGCTGTGACATTTCCGTTATAAGCCGGAATATTCCCGTCGAAATACTTTTTAATCATTGCGATCGTACGATTCAATAAGTTTCCAAGATCGTTCGCTAAATCAAAGTTCAAGCGATCGACGAACGCTTCTGGTGTGAATGTACCGTCTGCTCCGAACGGCACTTCACGAAGAAGGTAGTAACGAACAGAATCGAGTCCGTAGCGGTCAATCAATGGAATTGGATCTACTACGTTTCCTTTTGATTTGGACATCTTCCCGTCCTTCATGAGCAACCAACCGTGCGCAAATACTTGTTTTGGTAACGGAAGGTCAAGCGCCATTAAGAGCGCTGGCCAAATAATCGTGTGGAAACGAACGATCTCCTTCCCGACTAAATGGACATCAGCTGGCCAGTAGCGATTGAAGAGCTCGTCGTTGTCTGTCCCGTACCCGAGTGACGAGATGTAGTTCGTGAGGGCGTCGACCCACACATAAACAACGTGCTTCGGATTCGACGGGACTTGTACGCCCCAATCAAACGTCGTACGCGACACCGCCAAATCTTGGAGACCTGGCTTCAAGAAGTTGTTAATCATCTCGGTCTTACGAGATTCCGGCAAGATGAATTCAGGATGTGACTCGAAATATTCAATCAAGCGATCCGCGTATTTGCTGAGGCGGAAGAAATAACACTCTTCACGCACGAGCTCGACCGGATGTCCGCTGTCAGGACTTTTTCCATCAACGAGTTGTGATTCCGTATAGTACGTCTCATCAGGTACGGAATACCATCCTTCGTATTCACCAAGATAGATATCTCCATTTTTAAGTAACGTCTCAAAGACGTGTTCGACAACCTTCTTATGACGATCTTCTGTCGTACGGATGTAGTCATCGTATGAGATTTCAAGGCGGTCCCATAAAACTTTGATTTCTTCCACGACTTCATCGACGAAGGCTTGTGGCGTCACGCCTGCTTCTTTTGCCTTTTCTTGAATCTTTTGACCATGCTCATCCGTCCCTGTTAAATAACGGACATCAAATCCTTTTAAACGTTTGTAGCGAGCAACCGCATCACCTGCTACCGTGGTATATGCGTGACCGATGTGCAATTTCGCACTCGGATAATAAATTGGGGTTGTAATATAAAAAGTCGGCTTCGCCATGATTTATTCTCCATCCTTTCGACATATGCAATTCTCATTATACACGGTTCGACAAAAGAATTTCCAAAACTAATTGTTTGGAATTTTTTTGCGTTTTATACGTCATAAATGTTCCAAAAATACCCTTTCTTTGTTTCAAGTTCAAACTATCGGGGAAATTTAGGTATATATCGCTCTTGATTCGACAAATTTCGAAAAATTGCTTTTCCAGATAGTAAGCAGTTGACTGCAATTGGAAAGTTTAGTATGCTTTTTGCTGTAGTCACATTGTCGAATTTTGACGATTCATGTCACCATGAGATTTCGACACCATTGGAGGAGGAAACACAAATGAAATCTACAGGTATTGTTCGTAAGGTTGATGAGCTTGGTCGTGTCGTTATTCCAATCGAATTGCGCCGTACACTTGGGATCGCAGAGAAAGATGCTCTCGAGATTTACGTCGACAACGATCAAATCGTTTTGAAAAAATATAAGCCAAACATGACTTGCCAAGTTACAGGTGAAGTATCAGACGATAACTTCAAATTGGCTGACGGCAAACTCATCTTGTCACCAGAAGGTGCACAACGTGTTCTCGTTGAGTTGAAGAACATGCTCGAAAACTACTACAGCGAAGAGTAAGCAAGGATTTCCTTGCTTACTCTTTTTTGTGGAGTTGATGGTACGCATCATACACATCGTTTCGAGACTCACCACGGTCTTTCGCCGTCTGTTTGATAGCCGCATTCGGCTTCAATCCTTCTTCTATATAGTGAACGACGTGTTCATAGACAGAGAGTGCCTCCCACCACGTCGTCGTAGGAGCCGCTTCTGTCGCACCGCTCACCAGGACGACAAACTCCCCACGTACTTCACCTTCGCACCAATGTAACGCTTCATCAACGGTCCCTCTCAAAAACTCTTCGAACGTTTTTGTTAACTCTCGGCCCAAAACAATTTGCCGATTCCCGAACACTTGTCGAATCGCCGTTAACATCTCTTTCAATCGATGAGGAGCTTCATAAAAAACAATCGTGCCCGGCTCATATTGAATGGATTCGAGAACATCGACACGATCTTTCTTTTTACGTGGCAAAAAACCGTAATAGAGAAAACGCTCTGTCGGAAGACCTGAGGCAACCAACGCCGTAAGGGCGGCATTGGCACCAGGTAAAACGACCACCGGAATATTCGCCTTGATGGCTAACCGAACGAGATCACTCCCGGGGTCTGAAATACCAGGCATTCCAGCATCTGAAACGATGGCAATCGACTTTCCGGCAAGAAGATCTTCAATCAGTCTCGGTCCACTCACTTCTTTATTATGTTCATGATAGCTAATCAGCTTGGTCGGAATCTCAAAGTGACGACAAAGCTTCATCGTTTGGCGAGTATCTTCCGCTGCAATTAAATCCACTTCTTGAAGCGTTCGCACCGCTCGATATGTCATGTCTTCCAAGTTTCCGATTGGCGTCGGTACGACATACAACGTCGGTTGTTCAGTTTGATAACTCTTCTGTGAATTCATTAGTCGTCCCCTCCATCAACTTCTCTTTTTGCCCACGGGTCAATTGTTTGATTGACCATTCATACTGCATGGCCTCACGCTTCGTATCAAACGATTGCACATACCGAAGTCGTACGGGCAGTCGCGCTTTCGTATACTTCGCCCCTTTTCCGGCATTATGTGCAAGAACCCGTTTTTCCACGTCCGTTGTATAGCCTGTATAATACGTCCCGTCCTTACATTCTACGATATACGTATAATGTTTAGGCATCGAGAATGACTCGCATCTCTTCCGTATACGTATCGTCTTCTTCATATACAACAAATGGTGGTAAAATTTTAAGACCTGCTTTTCCATCTTTCGATCCCTCGATTAATAACGTATTCGCTTCGCGTCCAGCTTTCGGATATACGAGCTGCATTCGCTTCGGTTCAATTCGGTAGGCACGCATCAATGTCAGGATATCGAGTAAACGTTCTGGCCGATGCACGAACGCCACTTTCCCTCCCGGTTTGACGAGTTGACTTGCCGTTTTAATACAATCTTCTAGCGTGCACAATACCTCATGGCGGGCAATCGTATGATGTTCGTTTTGATTCCGCAGTGATGTTTCATTCGCTAGAAAATATGGCGGATTGCATGTGACCACATCATAACGTGCATGTCCGAGTTGGGTTGCTGCCGTTTTGACGTCCCCTTCTACAACTTGAATTCGCTCCTCGAGACGATTGACCGCCATGCTTCGATTCGCCATATCGACGAGTTTCGATTGAATCTCTACACCCGTAATCGTTCCTTTTGTACGATATGACAAGAAAAGCGGAATTGCTCCCGTACCGGCGCACAAGTCGACCAACTGACCTTTTTGAATCGGTACCCATACAAACTCTGCAAGTAGCACCGCATCTAATGAAAATGAGAACACATCGTCACTTTGAATAATCTTGCCTGGGCGTCCTAGCAAATCATCGAGGCGTTCTCCATCCTTTACCGTTACCATTGTTTCCTCCTTGTATAAAAGAAAGGCGACGGATAGGGAGTCCCTATCTATCGCCCCGTATTAATGTTTATTGAGCATCGACAAACAGAAGAGACAATCCCCATCTTTTCGTACCTGTCCGTAATGGAGGTTACAAATATGGAATCCTTCTTGATACAGCGCAGCTAAATTATTCTGCCCTTTTCCAGACAATGCGATTTGTGAATCACCATTTGTCGTATCAACTTCTGCCAATTGTTCGACTTTTTCACGCAAGTGATGATTCTCTAGATACATATGCTGGTTCTCTTCAAGCAAATAGGCAAGCTGCTCTTTTAGCACGCCCAAATGCTCCGTTAAAAGTTGCATCTGTTGCTCGATTGCATCTACACGCATCATCACTTCTTTTTTGTCCATTCTTTCCACTGCTCAGCACCCCATCACTGTTTTGACGGTTTTCGTTTAATCGCACCCACTTCAACAAGTTCATCAATCGTATATGTGACGACACGCGTCCGATCGTGGAGTTCAACTTGAATAAGTTGGTCCAAAATGTTGAGACCGATTACACGACCATCACCTTCTGGAATTTTGATTCGCTTGCCGACGTCTGGTAAATCGCGTTTTAGTTCTTCGTACGTGTCATTCTCATATTTCAAACAGCACATCAGACGGCCACAAACGCCAGAAATCTTATTCGGATTTAACGAAAGGTTCTGGTCTTTTGCCATTTTGATGGAGACTGGTTCAAACTCCCCAAGAAATGACGAACAACAAAGAACTCGACCACATGGTCCAATCCCACTTAGTAGCTTTGCTTCGTCACGAACACCGATTTGTCGGAGTTCAATTCGCGTCCGAAACACACTAGCTAAGTCCTTTACCAATTCTCGAAAGTCGACGCGACCCTCGGCAGTAAAATAAAAGATCACTTTATTGCGATCAAATGTATACTCAACATCGACTAACTTCATGTCTAATTGATGTTCTCGAATTTTTTCTTCACAGACGGCGTGAGCATCAACGGCTGCCAGTCGATTATCGCGTACGATATCCGCATCCTTTTGGTCCGCGACGCGAAGGATCGTCTTCAACGGCATGACGACTTCATCTTCGCCGAGTTGTTTATCGACTTGGACGACTTCACCATACTCAATGCCACGTACTGTTTCAACGATGACATGATCCCCACGTTTAAGTGTTGCATCGCCTGGTGAAAAGTAATAGATTTTTCCCGCTTCTTTAAAGCGGACTCCAACTACTTCAAGCACGCGCTTCTATCCTTTCTGCAAATCGAACGAAAGTCGTTCGAAAGTTAATTGAGGATTGACGTTTGCCTCGAGTCGTCGAATCGCCGCATGCACACTTTCAATTGCATGTGTGAGCTTAGAAACAGATCGGTTTTGGATAAATGCGTGATATAAAGCAGCCTCATTCTTAAACAGTTTCAGAGTATACGTATCTCGCACTTTTAAATGAAGTGCCTCCTCTAACCAATGTTCGAATAATTCAAGGCCAACTCGCAATTCATTCCGTCCTTTGAAATGCCCTAACCATTTTTCTTGCGCGAACAAGAGCAACTCTTGAGGTCGTTTCGTCAATACTTCAATTAATTGTACCACTAGCCCGTACGCCTGTACAAACCACTCCTGCTCAAGCGCTTCTTTCGCATCATCCCATTTCGGATAAACGGTCAAGGCGAGGTACGCCAAATCATACGTACATGATCGTTCTTCTGACATCGTCTGTGCCAACTTCGCACGGTCAATCGGTCGGAACGCAAGTTGTTGAGCACGTGAACGAATCGTCGGAAGAAGCAACTGTGGCTGTGTTGTCACTAAAATAGCGAGCTTCCCAACACCTGGTTCTTCAAAGAACTTCAATAAACTATTTGCCGCTTGAGTCGTCATCTTATGGGCTTGATGAATGACATATACTTGACGGTCTCCTTCAGCTCCTCGCAATGATAGGTCACTGAGTAATTGTTGAATCTGTTCTTTTTTAATACTAGCTCCATCCGGTTCCACTTCGATGTAGTCGACGAGATTTTTTGAATCTATGCGTCGACAGTTTCGACACACTCCACAGGGCTCTGCCCCTTGTGGTGATTCACAAAATAAGGCTTTCGCAAACAATGTGGCTGTTTCAATCAAGTATGGCTCATAATCTCCTGAGAAAATGTACGCATGTCCTACTTTATTCGAAACGATTGAATTTTGGATGATTCGAGCGACCACTGTTTGAGACTCATTTAACTCCTGAAAACGCATATGCCCAACTCCCATTAAAACTGATGGAATCCTTCAATCGGCAAGACAAATACAGTCGCGCCTCCGACTTGTACTTCGACCGGATAAGGAATGTAAGAGTCAGCATGTCCTCCCATTGGTGAGATTGGCGTAATCATTTGATCGCGACTCGAACAGTTTGATTGAATCACATCCATTAAATCATCGAGACGCTCTTGTGGAATACCCATCATAAACGTCGTATTCCCCTCTTTTAAAAAGCCACCTGTTGTAGCTAATTTCGTCGCACGAAAATCTTGTTCGACTAATGCGTCAGACAAACGTGCGCTATCCTTATCGTGTACGATTGCAATCACCATTTTCATCATCGTTGTACGCCTCCTTGTTGTAATCGTTCTATCGTATAATCGAGTACCTCGTCTTGAATGCATTCAATTGGTTGATCGCCATCAATCCGGATGATTCGTTCTGGGTACTGTTTGAGTAATGTTTGGAATCCTTCGTAGACCCGCTCATGAAATGCTTGGTCACGACTTTCGATCCGATCGAGTTGTCCTCGATCTTTCATGCGCGCACTCGCTCTTTCGGGACTCAAATCAAATAAAAAGGTTAAATCGGGTGTCAAACCGTTCGTTGCCCATTCATTTAGCGACTGAATTTGATCAAGGTCATATTGTAGACCGTAGCCCTGATAGGCGATGGATGCATCAATGAATCGATCACAAAGGACAATTGCTCCTCGCTCTAATGCCGGACGAATCACTTGTTCCACATTCTGTGCTCGTGAAGCAGCGTAGAGCATCATTTCCACTCGCGGTGTCATCTCATGATGATCTGGGGACAATAAGACTTCGCGGATTTGATTGCCCACAGTTGTTCCTCCAGGTTCGCGTGTTACCACGATGTCATATCCTTTTTGCGTTAGACTTTCAACTAATAGCTGAAGTTGCGTGGACTTACCTGATCCATCCGGTCCTTCAACCGTAATAAACATTCCGCTCACTTTTTAAAACTCCTCTACAATAACATCAATTTGCTCTATCATAACATGCTTACTTGCTTGAAGCTTCCTCCCTAAAGAAATCCACTCTAGGAGCACACGTATTTTTTCCTCAGTGATCCGCTCTCCTTTTAGAATCCACGGAATGCCTGGCGGATACGGAATCACGGTTTCTGCTGAGACAGATCCTATTGCCTGCTTGAAGGATACACGTTGTACTTGCTCATCACCTATCAACGTATATAGTTCAGATACGCGTTGTGTTTGAGGGAACGGAAAAATTGTTTCGTCCTCATCAATAATTGGAACGTGCGTAGCGGCTTTTTTGATTAATTTGATCCAGTGCTCAATTTCCTGTTTCTTTATTTCCCTTAATGGTAAACAGAATAACACATGATCCACAGCCGCTAATTCAATATCGATTCCGATTGATGCAAGATGTTCACTAAAAACCAACCCATTTTTCGGATAAGTCATGACCGTTACTTTCGTAAAGTCATCCCCAACTTTGACAGTAAAACCGGCACGTTTCAGCTCTAGAACAAAGTGGGCATGACTTTTTTGAATAGAAGACCATGCTTCATCCGTTAAGCTTTCTAAATAGGATCGTGCATAGTCTAATGAAGCCATAATAAGATAGGAAGGACTCGATGTCTGAAAGGAAGACAATGCGTGTTTTAACCGAACTTCATCGATATCTTCTTTATAATGAATCCAAGCTCCCATCGTCAATGCAGGTAGTGTTTTATGTGCAGACTGTACGACTGCACTCGCTCCCTCAAAAATTGCAGAACGCTGAAGCAATTTAGGATGAATCAAATGCGCACCATGTGCTTCATCGACGAGTAAGGGGATTTTCAAAGACAACAAAAAATTTGATATCGCACGAATATCCGCCATATCTCCATAGTACGTAGGAGATGTTAACATAACGGCTCGTCCTCCCGGAAATTTTTGAACAGCCTGCTCAATTGTTTCTAATGTCACCACTGTCGGAATTCCTGTACCTCGTTCAATTGTAGGTGTTAATAAGATAGGTTTTAATCCTAGCCATTCAATTGCATTCCATACAGATTTATGTGAATTTCGTTGAACATATACTCGTTCCCCACGTTTTACTGTGGCTGCGAGCATACTCCAGTTTCCAACAGTTGAACCGTTGACAAGCCACTTACTTTTACTCGCATACAGATTCCCTAATGCTTTTTCAGCTTGATCAATAATTCCAGAAGCATCATGCAAATCATCTAAATGTGCTAGTTCTGTAAGATCATATGGCATTACTTTAGCAAATGCATTCGGTAACGTATTATCAATCACGGTGCCATTATGATGTCCTGGGACGTGAAAAGATACGCGATGTTCACTCACATGCTGTTCTAGAGTCTCTAGAAATGTAAAAGGATTTTTCCGAGAAGGAGCCATCTGTTATCCCTCCTAAACTATTGACTATTAAAAAAAGACGATCAAGCATATGCTTGATCGTCTTCTGCGTTGGCCTGGCAACGTCCTATCCTCACAGGGGGAGATCCCCCAACTACTTTCGGCGCTGAGACGCTTAACTTCCGTGTTCGGCATGGGAACGG